>JBBSLH010000178.1:0-8563 GCA_038255425.1 Acidimicrobiales bacterium | reverse complement strand
GGAGGTGACTGGTCTCCCCGTGAGCCAGCGCACCCAGGTCGTGCTCGACACGTCGGCCCTCGTGGCCGACTCGGAGGGGGTGTTCGACGCCTACCCGGACGATGACCTGATCATCCCGCTGACGGTGATCGAGGAACTCGATGGCCTCAAGAAACGGCTCGACTCGGTCGGTGCGGCCGCTCGCGATGTGTTGCGACGGATCGAGAAGGTGCGCGTCGACGCGGGCGGCGACCTCGAGACCCGCCAGCCCCTGCCGAGCGGAGCGACGCTGCGGGTCGCGTTGAACGGAATCCAGACGTCGTTGCTCCGCGAGCACGGCCTGGATCCCGACAAGCCGGACAATCGCATCATCGGGACGGCACTTGGCCAGCGACTCGACGAGGGTCCTCACGTCCGACTCGTGTCCAACGACACGGCGATGCGGGTCAAGGCCGCCACGTTCGGGCTGGACGCGATCGAGCACGACCCGCTCGACGTCCGCCACTGGGGCGATGACGACCTCGGGTGGCGCGAGTTCGACGTCGAGCCCTCGGTGGTCGATGCGCTCTATGCCGGCACCGCGAAGCCAGAGGGCACGGACGAGATCATCGACGGTCTCCGCATCAATGAGTTCGGCGTCCTCCATGCCGGCAGTCAGTCGGCGCTCGTGCGTCGGCGAGCGGATGGCCTCGGTCTCCTCCCTGCCGAGCACCACGCCTGGGAGCTCCGGCCGCGCAACAAGGAGCAGCGGTTCGCGCTCGACCTCCTCCTCGACGACGACATCAAGGTGGTCGCACTCGATGGACCGGCAGGTACGGGCAAGACCCTGACCGCCGTGGCCGCCGCCCTCCAGCAGGTCGTCGAGGAACGTCGTTACTCCCGCATCTGTGTCTACCGACCCGTGGTCCCCGTCGGGAAGGCCGAGGTCGGCTATCTCCCGGGCACGCTCGACGAGAAGCTCGATCCGTGGATGGCCGCCATCACCGATGCCGTCTACGCGCTCACCGGTACGGACCACGGCGGCGACCGCAGCCGCGAGAGTGCGACCGAGGTGCTCGAGCAGATCCGCGACCGTGGACAGCTCACGATGGAGTCGGTCACACATCTACGAGGCCGGACGCTGCACTCGAGCTTCGTCATCATCGACGAGTCGATGAATCTCTCTCCACAGGTCGGCAAGACGATCCTCACCCGCATCGCCGCCGACTCGAAGGTCGTCTTCACCGGCGACACCACCCAGATCGACGCGGCGTTCCTCTCCGAACAGACGAACGCCCTCACCGCTCTGGTCACCGCGTTCGCCGGACAGGACTGCTTCGGTCACGTCCGGCTGCTCCGCGGCGAGCGGTCACCGCTCGCCGAATTGGCCGCTCGTCTCCTCTGACCCGGCATCCGACCCGCGACCCACATCGGTTCGTAGCATCACCGCATTGAGTGATGAGCACCCCGACCCCGACGAACCTGTCATCGACCCCGATCGTCCGCGCATCCCCACGCCCGAAGAGGCGGCGGAGTATCGGCCGGCACAGGATCTGTTCATCGCGTTCCTGGACACGATCTCCGAGGCGACCCTGGGACGACCGCTCCGACCGAGGCTCAAGGTCACCCCTGCCGGGCTCCTCCGGGGCGAGGTCGATCTCGTCAAGGTGGAACTTCCGGCGTACATGGTCGCGGGGCTCGTCATCGACCGCTTCATCATCCGGGCAGAGCACGTTCGCATCATCCCGGGATTCCCACCCCTGTTGACGGCAGGACCCGTCGGTCTCCGGGCCGTGGTGTCCCAGGCGAACATCGACCGGTGGACCAAGGACCGTGGCCTTCCCATCCGGCTGCGGCTGACCGAAGACGGCGTCCTCACCACCACCGGCATACGCGGGATCAAGGTGAGCGAGGTCCTGACCGTCCCCGACGTCAGCGGCGGCTTCCTCCGGTTGCGTCCGCAACGGGCGTCGTTGCTCGGCGTTCCCGCGCCGATGGTGCGGTTCCTGCGCGGCTACCTCCCACTGCCGCCACTCCCCCGGAACGCCGTCGTCGAATCGGTCGACCCGGCCGACGGCGAGCTCACGCTCACGCTTCGGATCGATGAGTTCAGCCAGTCGCTGACACCCGACGTCACCAAGCGACTCCGCAAGTTGCTCAGCCTGCCGATTCCCGGTCTCTGAAGCCACCCGGCTGCCCGGTGGGTCCACCTCTCGGCGCGGTGGGCTCCCTACGCTTGGTGCACGGGCAGTTTGACCAGGGGGCGATACGTGCGACGGACGCCGATCTACGGACTCGACATCGAAACCGACACCACGATCGACGGGCTCGACCCTGCGGTGTCGAGCATCGTCGCCGTCGCGTTGTCCACCGAGGTCGACGAACTGTTCGAGGGGCCCGAGGACGAGATCCTCTGGGGACTCGACCAACGCCTGCGCGAGTTGCCGCCCGGCGTGATCGCGACGTGGAACGGCTCGGCGTTCGACCTCCCATTCATTGCCGACCGATCAGCGCTCTGGCAGCTGCCGCTCGGGCTGGCGATCACGCCCGACCCACGGATCCGTCACCGCCACGACCCACTTCCCGGACACGACCACTGCTACCGGGCCGCCTGGTACGAACACTCCCACCTCGATGCCTACCGCCTCTATCGCGACGACGTCGGCCCCGCACTTCGCATCTCGTGTTCGCTCAAGTCCATCGCTCGCTTCGTCGGGCTCGCCCCGGTCGAGGTCGACCGCACCAGGATCCACGACCTCTCACGCGAAGCCCTCCACGCGTATGCGTCGTCCGATGCCCGGCTGGCGAGGATCCTGGCCGAGCGCCGATGGAGCACCGCATCGCGCCGCGTCGACAGTCCTGGCGCAGTCCGCCTCCGCGCCGTCGGCTGACCGCTTCCTGATCAGCCCGGAAGCCTGATCAGTCTGGAAGAACAGTCGGCAACTCGGCTCGACGTTCCGCCGACAGGCTCTGCCAGTCGTAGATCGACGCACCGATCGATCCGGTTGCCTCGACCGCTCGCCGGAGACCGTCGAGATCCTCGGTGGTGGTCTCGTCGCCGATGCCTCCGATGATGTGGACCAGCGCGTCGTCGTCCCCGAGGTTGGCGCGCATGCGCCTGGTCGACTCCTCCGAGTAGCGGTACGCGTCTCGGTACCCCGACGACTCGGTTCGCACGGTCCAGTACGCCATCGGCATCCAGACGTCGTAGTACCGATCGAGGTCGCGCCAGGGGAAGCGTGGCCAATAGGTGGTGTTGATCACCTCCAGCTGCACCGGCGGAGGCACGATCGCCGACAGTGCGTCGTCCGGCCGGGCCTTGCGCAGTTCCTGGGAGAGGAGCACGAGCCGAGTCGACCGCTCCTCCGCATCGGGGACTCCTTCGATGTACTCGATGTCCACCCCGAGACCGTCGAAGCGGTGGCCAGCGGCGGTGAAGTCCGCGATCGCCAACAGCCGCTCCAGGTCAGCGTCGACATCGTCGAACAGCGGCAGATACCACCCCACGACGTCGATGTCGCGGGCGTGCGCACGCAGGAGGAATTCGGCGAGGAGTCCTTCGTCGAGGACCGTCCCCTGCGCCCGATCGTCACGTCGCGACGCCTGGAGATAGATCGTGCGTATCCCGAGGGCGGCGAAGTCGTCCACGACCGCCGGCGTCACCGGCGGCACACCGCCACCGTCGCCCTGGTAGCCGGGCTCGAAGTCGAAGGCGTCGATCCAGATGCCCAAGCCGGAGTAACTGTCGGCGGTCCGAGTCGTGGGGGTCTCTGCCTGGAGCAGGCGCAGGGCGGCCGCGGCCTCCCCAGAGCCCTCGTCCGCGGAAGCAAGACCGCCGATCTCGTCGGCGAAGAGGCGGAGTCCGATCCCAACGCAGAAGACTCCGACGCAGACGATCAGGTATCGACGCGGCAGTCCCTGCATCGATGGCGAACCTACCGGTCGTCCGGTCCCGATGGTTGACTACCCGCCATGCCATTGGTGCTCGGAGTGGATTCGTCGACGCAGTCGACCAAGGTGGAGGTGCGAGACGCCGACACCGGCGCGCTCGTCGCCACGGGTCGGTCGCCGCATCCGCCGACCACGCCGCCGAGGAGCGAGCAGAGTCCCTCCACCTGGTGGACGGCACTGATCGAGGCCATCCGTCAGACCGGTCAGCGCGAGATCGCGGCGATCTCCGTGGCGGGCCAACAGCACGGCATGGTCGTGACCGACGAGGCCGGAGCAGTTCTCCGCCCCGCGAAGCTGTGGAACGACACGGAGTCGGCACCAGAGGCCGCCCAGCTGGTCAAGCAGTTCGGCGCCGAGCGGTGGGCGTCGTCGGTGGGCGTCGTCCCGGTCGCAGCCATCACCGTGACCAAGCTGGCATGGTTGTCGCGCCACGAGCGCGCCGTGTTCGATCGCATCGGCCGGATCATGCTTCCGCACGACTGGCTCACATTCCGGCTCACCGGACGCATGGTGACCGACCGAGGCGACGCATCCGGCACCGGTTACTGGTCGCCCGCACAGGGCCAGTGGCGACCTGACATCCTTCGCCGACTCGACCCCTCGGTGGGCGAGGGTGGGTGGCTCGACCGACTCCCCAAGGTGCTGGGCCCGGCGGAGCGTGCCGATTGGCTCGCCGCTCCGGCGCACGAACTCGTCGGACTGCGGGGCCGTCCCATCGTGGCGGCCGGCACCGGCGACAACATGGCGGCCTCGCTCGGCATCGGTCTGCGCCCGCGGCAGACCTGCATCTCCCTCGGTACCAGTGGGACAGCGTTCACCGTCGCAGAGAAGCCCACGGCTGACCCGTCCGGGGCCGTCGCAGGCTTCGCCGACGCCACCGGACGTTTCCTCCCTCTCGTCTGCACGAACAACGCGACCAAGGTCACCGCCACCATGGCTCGACTGCTCGGCGTCGACGAGCCCGCACTCGGCGAGATGGCCATGACCGAGCAACCAGGGGCGGGCGGCGTGGTGCTGCTCCCCTATCTCGACGGGGAGCGGACGCCGGACCGACCCTCGGCGACGGGCGAGATCCGTGGACTCCGGAGCGACGCCACACGCGCCCAACTCGCTCGCGCTGCGTTCGAGGGCGTCATCTGCTCACTCCTCGACGGCGTCGACGCGCTGCACGACGCTGGTGTCCCACTCTCGAACACACCGATCCGACTCGTCGGTGGTGGATCGCGTTCTGCCGCCTATCGACAGATCCTGGCCGACCTCGCCGAACGGCCGGTGATGACGGTCGACGGCGAGGAGCACGTCGCCAAAGGTGCGTGTGTGCAGGCGGCGGCGGCACTGGCCGGCGTGAACCCCGACGAGGTCATCGACGCGTGGGGATTGGGCGAGGGCGACATCACCGAGCCGTCGGGCATCGACCCCGACGAAGTGCGCGAGGCATACGCCGCCGTGCGCGACGCGTGAACCCGGCTACGCGCCGAAGCGTTCGCGCAACTCGAACTTGAGGACCTTGCCGGTCGGATTGCGGGGCAGCGCATCGACGATCTCGAGTTGCTCCGGCGTCTTCTGCTTCGCCAGTCCCTTCTCGACGGTCCAGTCGAGGAGATCGGCGAGCGTGGGCGGGGAGTCCGGGTCCTGCGCGACGACCACAGCACACACCCGCTCGCCCGTCCGGTCGTCCGGGAGCCCGACCACCGCGGCATCCGCCACACCGGGATGCGAGAACAGGAGGTCCTCGACCTCCTTGGCCGAGATGTTCTCCATGTTTCGGATGATGATGTCCTTCACGCGGCCGGTGATCATCAGGTTGCCGGCATCGGTGAAGCGACCGAGGTCGCCGGTCTTGAAGTAGCCGTTGTCGTCGAACGCCGCCTCGTCGAGTTCCGGGTCGGTGTAGCCGCGCATCAGCATCGGCGCCTTGAGGCGGATCTCGCCCTCGTCGCCGGTCGCCGCGATCGATCCGTCGAGCTTCACCAGGCGCATGTCGACACCCTCGACCGGTTCGCCCTCGGTGCTGGCCAGCTCGTCGTCCGCCGCTCGGACCGACGCCATCGTGACGATGGGCGCCTCGGTCATGCCGTAGCCCGACACGATGCCGACGCCTCCCATCTCGTTCTTGATGTCGTGGTGGAGTTGCGGTGGCTTGGGTGCGCCACCGCCGATGTACGCCCGGGCCTCGGGGAACAACGGCGACGAGTCCGGATTGGCTCGCTGGTAGGCGAGATACGCCATGTGGAACGGCGTCCCCGCACCAGCGAGGGTCACGCCGTGCTTCGCCAGGAGCGGCGGCGTGGTCGTTGCGTCGAACGCCTCGACGACGATCATCGTGCACCCGTAGCGGAGCGCGCTGACGACGTAGACGGCGCCGGCGATGTGCGTGAACGGGAAGACGCACCCGATCCGGTCGGCCTCGGTGACCTCGAGTTGATCGCACATGCCACGAGCAGCGGCGTCGATCGTCATGTCGGTGTGCTGGGCACCCTTCGGGTCAGCCGTCGTTCCCGACGTGTAGTAGTAGAAGCGCACCGGGAGGTCGGAAGGGTCGTCCGTGCCGACCGGCGCCGGTGGGAGCGATGCAGGGTCGCCCTCGGGAAGAGCGTGGTCGGCGACGAGCACGCCGAGGCCGGGTTGCTTCTCGGCGATCGAGCGCGCCATCGCCTCGAAGTCGAAGTCGCGCCAGACACCCGGGACGACGAGGAGCTTGGGCTTCACCTGTGCAGTGACGAAGCCGACCTCGCGCTCGCGATAGATGTGCAACATCGGATTCTGCGATGCGCCGATGCGCGCCAGGGCCGCGACGAGCACGATCGTCTCGGGCCACGTGGGGAGCTGCCAGGAGACGACGTCGCCCTCACGGATGCCGAGATCGTGGAATCCGGCGGCGGCTCGCTCGGCCTGCGCCCGATACTCGGCGAAGGTGACCTCGATCCCCTCCTGATCGATCAGCATCACGGCATCGGGCGTGGCGTCGGCCCGAGCGTCGACCAGCTCCCACAGGTTGCGTCCCTCGATCATGACTGCGTTCTCCCCTGGAGGCATCGGTCGCTGTATCTGACACAGCGTCAGATACTAGAACGGCTCGAGGGAGTTCAGGACCTCTTCGACCAACTCGGCCTCGGTGTTGTCGAGGACCATGGCCGTGACTCGGATGATGGTGAGCAGACCGAGCCAGAGTCCGAACATCGCGTTCTCCACTCCCACGCGGGTGATGAGCGCTTCGACCGAAGGACGGATCCCGCCCGCCGTCGCCGCGGCCATCGTCATGGTGTCGGTGAGGAGTTCGATGCGCTCCTCGGGCACTGCTCCGTCGAGTGCGAGTCGGCTCAACAGGTCCGGGGCGACGAGCGCCTGCTCGGTCTCGAGCACCATACGGCGCAGGACGATGGCGCTGGCATCCAGCAGGGCGTCACCCACGTGGGGTGCGGTGTGCTGCATGATCGCGGCCTGGATCACCTTGGCGGCGTTCTCGCCGTCGGCCTCGATGGCCTGAAGCTCGAGCGCTTCGCGAATCTGGTCGTGGAGCTCCATGGCCCCGACGTTATCGACGCCTCAGCCAGAGTCCGCGTGTGACGTCTGACGTGCGACCTCGGCCAGCGATGCGAGAACCACGGCCATGCCGATCCACTGGAGCCCGTCGACCGGCTCGTCGAGGAACAGCACCGCTCCGGTCGTGGCGACGACGGGAACCAGCAACGTCAGCAGCGACATGACCTGGAGGGGTACGTGCCCGTGCGACCAGTTGAGGAGCACGTGGCCCAACGCACCGCTGAACACGGTGACAGCGATGATCGCCATCCAGTCGCTGGCGTCGCCCGGGCTGATGTCAGCACCAGACACGAAGGTGTAGGGAGCGACGACCACCAGCGCCACGACCGTGAGCCCGGTGAAGTACTGCAGCGCGCCGAGTTCCTTACGGGCCGACTTCGAGGCGACGAAGTACGCGGTCCAGGTGAAGAGTGCGCCGGTGGCGAGGAGATCGCCGTACGGGCTCCACTGCGGGAGTCCACTCCCTCCGAACACGACGACAGCGGTTCCAGCGACCGCGACGAAGGAGAACGCGATGACCTTGCGGTCGACCGACTCGCCGAACATCCGGATGCCGATCGGCAGCAACAGGATCGGTTGAAGGGCTCCGATCACCGTCGCGTTGGCCGTCGAGGTCTCGCGCAGCGCCGAGAAGAACAGCAGGATGTCTAGCCCGAAGGCGATTCCACCCGGTATGCACAGCCACAACATGCGGCGGCTGAACCGACCACCCGTGCCCATGTACATGGCGGTCAGCAGGACCGTGCCGAACAGCAGCCGGTAGAAGCTGATGCCGACGCCGTCGATGCCGTCGATCGATTTGACCAGGACCGACGCCCCTCCCCAGATCGTGACTGCGACACCGGTTGCGACGATGCCAGCGGTCGTGCGGACTGCTGGCTCTTCCAGCACGACGGGTTCGGTCACCGGCGCATCCTAGATTCAGGGCGTGGCCGCATCACTCGCCGTTTCGACCGTCGGAGACGGTCTCCCGTTCCTGTGGGGACACGGTCTGTTGTCGAGCCGCGCGTCCGAGGACTCGTCGGGACCGATCAAGTGGCCAGAGGTCAGCCTGCCCGACGTACGACTCATCCGGTGGGACGCCCGCGGGCACGGCGAGTCACCGACGCCG
>JBBSLH010000177.1:0-8603 GCA_038255425.1 Acidimicrobiales bacterium | reverse complement strand
CTCGCCGAGCACAACGGCGCCGATCGACTCCTCGTCGAGGTTGAGGGCGAGGCCCTTGGTGCCGTCTTCGAACTCGAGGAGTTCGTTCACGGCGCAACCAGGAAGACCAGTCACACGGGCGATGCCGTCGCCGACCTCGGCGACCGTACCCACCGTGGCCTTCCCGACCGACGGGTCGAAGCCCTCGAGGTTCTTGCGGATGGCGGCGGCGATGTCACCGGCGTTGATGTTGAGATCCGTCATGTGGTTCCTTCAGATCTTTCAGATCGCTTGCTTGAGCTGGTCGAGGCGGCGCCGGACCGAACCGTCGATCACGGTGTCGCCGACCTGGGCGACGAGGCCGCCCAAGACAGACGGGTCGATGACGACGCGGACGTCGACCGGGGTGCCGACCGACTGCTGGAGGGCAGCGGCGAGGCGAGTCTTCTGGTCGTCGGTGAGCTCGACCGCGGACTTCACGATGGCAACCTGCTTGCCGGCCTCCGACGCCCCGAGGGCGACGACGGCTTCGGCGATCGCAGACAGATCACGGCCGCGTCCGGTGCCGACGAGCATCGACACGAGTGCGACGGTCGTCGGATGGGCGTTGCCACCGAGGAGATCCTCGATGACCTGCTGACGACGGGCGACCGGAGCCTGCTGATCCGACAACGTCGAGGCGAGCTCGTCGGAGTCGGACACGGCGCGGGCGACAGCGAAGAACTCGTCCTGCACCGTCGACAGCGCACCCTCGGCTGCGGCAACGGCCACGATCGCCGTTGCATATGCGGTGTCGCGCTCGGTCGCCATCGTCAGCTCCCGCTCGAAACGCTGTTGATGTAGTCCTCGATGAGCTGCGTCTGCGCGGCACGGTCGAGGTTGGCACCGACGACGGCTTCGGCAGCGCCGATGGCGATGTCGGAGACCTCGCCACGCAGCTCGGCCATGGCCTGACCCTTGGCGGCGTCGATGTCGGCCTGGGCGGAGGTACGGGCCGCAGCCAGTTCCTCGTTCAGTCGGGCCTGCTGATCGGACTTGAGCTGATCAGCTGCCTGACGGGCCTCTTCGATGATGCGAGCCGATTCGGTCTTGGCGTCGGCCACCTTCGCGGCGTACTCGGCCTTGATCTCCTCGGCATCGGCCTTGGCGGACTCGGCGGCGTCCAGGTCGCCCTGGATCTTGGCCGAACGCTCGTCCATGGCCTTCTTGGCGGCCGGGAGGCCGAACTTGGCGAGGAAGAGGAACACGACCGTGAAGCCGATGGCGCCCCAGATGATCTCGTTGGTCTCGGGGAGCAACGGGTTCGGGGCGTCGCGACAGTCGCTCACGGAACCACCCTCGAGGAGGATGAGCACGCATTCGGCGTCGGCGTGGGTCCCGCCGTTCTCTTCAGCGATCAGTTCGAGCTCATGGATTGCCTCTTCACGCTCTTCGGCGGGAAGTGCGCTGATCTCCACGACGAGTTCTTCGAGTTCCTCGGCGAGAAGAGTTGCCTCTCCGCCACCGTGGTCTTCACCGCTTTCTTCCTCCTGCGCAGATGCGGCAGGAGCGAAGGCGAACAGCACAGCGGTGGCGAGGGCCACGACTGCGAGGAAGCGCTTGCTTCGCATGTTTTCTCCTTTTTCGGATCGTGTCTTCATCGACGGTTGATCGGTAGAGCTGGTGACCAGCCCCACAGCGATCAGCCGGCGAGGAAGAAGACGACGAAGCCGATGAGAGCGAGGGCCTCGACGAACGCGATGCCGAGGAACATGGTCGTACGAACCATGCCGGCAGCCTCGGGCTGACGGGCCATGGCCTGCACGGACTGACCGACGAGATAGCCGATGCCGATGCCTGGGCCGATGGCGCCGAGGCCGTAGGTGAGGGCGGCAAGTCCGGAGTCGGTGATCATGGTGGTGCCTTTCTTGGGGTGACTTTCGAAGGGTGGGAAGAGAAGGATCAGTGGTCGGCGTGGAGCGAGGTGCCGATGTACACGCCGGTGAGCAGCGCGAACACGTATGCCTGCAGGAAGCTGACGAGGACCTCGAAGGCCGTGAAGAAGATCACGGCGATGACCGGCAGCGGCAGGAACACGGCGTACCACTTGCCGACGACGAGGCCCGACGACAGCACGGCGAACGTGACGAGGAGGAGGTGGCCGGCGAGCAGGTTGGCGAAGAGCCGGACCATGAGCGAGAACGGGCGGACCAGGAAGGTCGACACGAACTCGATCGGAACGCCGAGGAGATGGATCGGCCACGGCACGTCGGGTAGGAAAAGCGAGTTCTTGAAGTACCCGATCGGGCCCTGCTTGATGATGCCGACGATGATGAAGACGAACCAGACGGTGAGCGCCAGGAGCATCGGGAGCGCGATGCGGGCCGAGGCCGGCATCTGGATCACCGGGATGATCTCGAAGATGTTCGTGAAGAGGACGAAGAAGAAGATCGATGCGATGAACGGCGTGTAGCGCCGGCCGTCGGGTCCCATCGTCTGCAAGCTGATGTCTTCGATGAACGTGACCGCCGACTCGGCGACGTTCTGTGCTCCGCTCGGGACCAACTGCTTCTTGTTGCCGAGCACGAAGAGCCCGACCGTCAAGATGACCGCGAAGAAGTAGACGAGCACGACCTTGTTCACGGCGAAGGCGGTGTCCTCGAAGAGGAAGGCCGGCCACTGCACCACATGGGTGAGCGGCGGGAACTCGAGACTGAACACCGGAGCGAAGGGGATCACGCGGCGGGCTCCTTGGTCTGTGAAGGCTTGAGAGCGGGGTGGGCGAGGGACAGTGACACGTACTTGAGCTCCCACGCGAGGAGCCCGAGGTGCATGACCACGATGGTGCAACCGAGGACGCCGACATGGATCCAGTCGAGGTCACGGAGGAGGAACACGGCGCCGAACATGGCGCTGATGCGGAGGAGGTAGCCGAAGAGCGAGACACCCATGAGCACGCCGAGGTTGATGCGGGCGGCCCACGCGAGGCTGGCGGCGGCGGCGATGAAGTTCACGAGGACCAGCGCGACGCCGACGCCGGCACTCAGCGCGCCGTCGAGGCCGGCGACCAGTGCGCCGACGACGATCGGAAGCGGGGTGACGGGCAGTGCCCGACGGACCAGGTCGCCGACGATCTCTGCTTCGGGCGAAGGCCCGACCTGACCTTCGGCCAAGAGCACCTCGGCGGTGGCGGTCGACGTCATGCGTCGCGCTCCGAACTCGCGTGCCGACTGGCTCGCCAGATGTCGTTCTCGTCCTGGAGGGATGTCTTCAGGCGATCTTCGGGACGGACCCAGGCGCCGGTCGCTTCGTGCGAGCGCATCTCCTGGTCGTAGCCATACCACATGCGCACGAACGTGCCGACCACGCCGAACACCGCGAAGGCGATGGTGAAGCCCGGGCCGGTGCCGGCCACGAGATCGACGAGGAATCCGAGCCCGGCGAACACGAGCGGCGTGGCGACGAGTTCGAATGCACGGGACATCCCGTCACCGAACCCCTCGTTCAACGCTCGCTTGTCGTTCATCGAGAACACGGTCCGACGAGTCCCTTTCAAGCACACCAGAGCGACGTTGTGCCGCTTGTGAATACATTCGCAAACTAGTGAGCAGGCGTGAGGAGCCGCAAATCTGCTCCCCGATCACCCGTTCCGGCGACCGACGCAAGCTAGCAGTGAGGGTGTGGCCTTCTCATTTCCTGGCCGTCGACTTCCGTGCGCGACGCTCGTCGCGCGCCCGCGGGTGGAGGATCGTGTAGAGGACGAGGGCCAGCGCGGCGATGCCGATCGGGAGCGCGCCGTCGTCACTGTCGGTGTACACCGGATAGAGCACCAGCCCCGACAACAGCGCGGTCCAGGTCCACAAGATGGCGACGCTTCGACGCTGTCCGTGCCCGAGGTCCATGAGCCGATGGTGCAGATGACCCTTGTCGGCCTCGGTGAGTCCCGTCCGACTCTTCGCCCGTCGGAAGATGGCGAAGGCCGTGTCGAAGATCGGCACCCCGAGGATCACGAGCGGGATGAACAACGGGGCGAAGAAGAAGAACGTCCGGCTCGAGGAGTCGGCGGTCGAGTTCCCCGAGACGGCGATCGACGCTGCGGCCATGAGCAGGCCGAGCAGCAACGCTCCCCCGTCGCCCATGAACACCGATGCCGGATGGACGTTGAACGGGAGGAAGCCGACGCAGACACCGGCGGTCGCGAGCGCGACGAGCGGTGCCACGTTGTCGGCAGGCAGTTGCGCGACGCCCGGGTCCGCCAGCTCGTTGGCGAACAGGAAGAGCGCGAACGCTCCGATGCCGACGATGCCCGCGGCGAGGCCGTCGAGGCCGTCGATCAGGTTGATCGCCTGGCACATGCCGACGACCCAGATCACTGTGATGAGCGCAGCCCAATCGGGTGACAGGTCGATCAGACCGACGGCCGGGAAGCGGAACAGCAAGATGCTGACGCCCGCGAAGTTGAGGACGCTGCCGGCCAGCACCGTGCCCGCCGTTTTCGCCGGAGCCGAGATCTCACGAGCGTCGTCGATGCCGCCGACCAGGTAGACGACGGTGGCCGCCACGAGGACACCGATCGGCACGGTGGGTGCGTCGAAGATCGCCTCGAAGCGGTCGAGGCGCCAGGCGACGCCGAACGCGGCGATCACGCCGACGAGCATCGCCAGTCCGCCGAGCTCTGGCGTCGGCTCCGCATGGACCTTGCGGTCCGACGGCATGGCGATCGCGCCGACGCGTCGAGACAGTGCCGCCACCACAGGCATGAGCCCCGCAGTGACGAGCGCGGCAACGGCGAAGACCGCGAACGCCTCCATCAGTCGACTCGCAAGTTCAGCTCAGAGAACAGCCGGCGTCGGGAGCGCCAGCGAGCAGCCGGAAACGAAACGAGGCTCGCACGGCCCCCTGGGGCCGAAGGCCGAGTGAGTCATGACGCAGGGTAGGGCTCGAACTTGCTGCAGAGGGCCCCGACCTCGTCCTTGATGGCCCGGATCGCCCCCTCGTCTTCCCGCTGGTCGAGCGTGCGGACGATGAGGTCGGCGATGATCTCCATCTCCGGCTCGGTCATGCCTTGCGTGGTGACCGCTGGCGTGCCGATGCGCAGGCCGGAGGTGATGTACGGCGGACGGGGATCGTCGGGCACCGTGTTCTCGTTGAGCGAGATCCCGGCGGCGTCGAGAGCGAGCCTGGCCTTCTTGCCCGACAGATCTTCGTCGTAGGAACGCAGGTCGACGAGCAGGAGGTGGTTGTCGGTGCCGCCGGACACGAGGCGCAGACCGCGGCCGGCGAGCCCTTCGGCCAGCGCGGCACAGTTGCGCACGACCTGTGCGGCGTAGTCGGCGAACGCGGGAGTCGCGGCCTCGGCGAAGGCGATCGCCTTGGCAGCGATCACGTGGTCGAGCGGACCGCCCTGGAGGCCGGGGAACATGGCCTTGTCGATGACCGGTGCGAGCTCTTCGGTGCACAGGATCGCCCCGCCACGTGGCCCACGAAGGGTCTTGTGCGTGGTGAAGGTGACGATGTCGGCCATCGGCACGGGCGAGGGGTGCGCGCCGCCGGCGATGAGCCCGGCGATGTGGGCGGCGTCGAACATGAAGTACGCCCCGACCTCGTCGGCGATGTCGCGGAAGGGCTGCGGGTCGATGATCCGGGGATAGGCGGTGGCACCGGCGACGATGATCTTCGGGCGATGTTCGAGGGCGGCCTCTCGCACCTGGTCGAAATCGATGCGCTCGTCCGACGGGGTCACGCCGTAGCTGACGAAGTTGTAGAGCTTGCCGCTGGCGTTGACGGGGCTGCCGTGGGTGAGGTGGCCGCCCTGGTCGAGGCGGAGCCCGAGCACGGTGTCGCCCGGATCGAGCAGTGCGAGGTAGACGCCCAGGTTGGCGTTGGCGCCCGCGTGGGGCTGGACGTTGGCGTGCGCCGCACCGAAGAGCGACTTGGCCCGCTCGATGGCGACGGTCTCGACCTCGTCGATGACCTCGTTGCCGCCGTAGTACCGCTTGCCCGGGTATCCCTCGGAGTACTTGTTGGTCAGCACCGAGCCGGTGGCACGCAGCACGGCCGGCGAGGTGAAGTTCTCCGAGGCGATGAGCTGGACCGTGGTGTTCTGCCGCTCGACCTCCCGGTCGATAAGCGAGAAGACCTCGTCGTCAGCGATCTCCGGCCAGCCCATGGCAGTGCTCCTTCGTGTGCGTGAACCTCAGGAACCTATTCGTCTTCGATCGCCATCAGAAGATCGACGCGGCGCTGGTGCCGGCCACCCTCGAACTCCGTCGTGAGCCAGAGCTCCAGGATCTCGTCGGCGAGACCGATCCCGACGATCCGCCCCCCGATCGCGAGCACGTTGGCGTCGTTGTGCTCACGACTCATCCGAGCCGTGTAGAGGTCGTTGCAGAGCGCAGCCCGAGCGCCGCGGACCTTGTTCGCA
Source organism: Acidimicrobiales bacterium (assembly GCA_038255425.1). Classification (GTDB taxonomy): domain Bacteria; phylum Actinomycetota; class Acidimicrobiia; order Acidimicrobiales; family Salinilacustritrichaceae; genus Salinilacustrithrix. The sequence goes on along the minus strand of JBBSLH010000177.1, from coordinate 2,221 downwards.
GCGATCTGCTCCCCCTGACCCGAGCCACCCATCACGATGCCTCGGTCGACGTCGCCGCTGACCACGGCCCGGGCGACGGCGGCACAGATCGGCGGGTAGTCGACCGACTCGGTCGAGTCTGTCCCCATGTCGACCGCCTCGTGTCCGAGACGGCCGATGGTCTCGACGAGATGGCACTTGAGGTCGTAGCCGGCGTGGTCGGCGCCGATGGCGATGCGCATGTTCAATCCTGTGCTTGTCGGGGGAAGAGGTGGTCGACGACAGTACGCACGAGATCCTCGAGCTCCGCCGCCGTGCGTTCGTAGTGCTTGGCCGACCGACCGATCGGGTCGGCGACCTCGTCATCGGGATCGAAACCGATCAGGTCGGTCGGACGCCTGCCCTCGAACGCCCGGGCGAGCCATGCGTCGCCGGACTCGCCCTGGCGGGGTCCGATCGCTCGGGCGCGGCGGGCGAGTTCGGGCAACGTGGACGTTCGAGCGAAGGCAGAAGCGTCCATCACCGCCACCTCTCGAACGTGCTGGCGCTCCATCGCCACGATGAGATCAGCATCATCGACGAGGTACGTCGAGAGCCGGCGACTGCGGTGTTCGGAGATGTCGATCCCGCGCCGACCCATGGCGTCCACTCCGTGACGCGACGCCTCCTGGCCCTGTGTCACCAGTCCGGCCGACTCGACCACGGCGGCCACGCCGGCGGCGGCCAGGTGGTGGCGGAACAGCCCCTCCGCCATGGGAGAACGACAGATGTTGCCAGTACAGAGCACGAGCAGGTGGAACGTGGGAGCAGGTGCCGGCGAGTCGATGGCGGCGGATTGTAGTGAGCGACACCGTCACTCCTAGCCTCCTGTTCACCAACTTGACCGCTCGGTCAAGGCGAACTCTCGGAGGCACGATGTCCCTCGATCCACGTACACCGGTCATCATCGGCGTCGGACAACGCAGCCAACGCGTCGATCGTGGCGAGCCACCGCTCGAGCCGGTCGACCTGATGGTCGTCGCTGGCGAACTGGCCGTGAAGGACGCTGGCGGTTTCGACGTGTCCGCCATCGACTCGGTCCGCACCGTCGGCCTGCTCTCGTGGCGCTACCTCGATCCGGGCTCGCTCGTCGCCGAGCGGCTCGGTGTTGGACACGACGTCGACAGCGGGGTCTCGGCCATGGGCGGCAACTCGCCCCAGATGTTGGTCAACGAGACCGCCAAGGACATCGCCGCCGGACGCATCGGCTGCGCGCTGCTCACCGGCGCCGAGTCGTGGCGAACCCGCATGGCCGCTCGCGGCGAGGGCGGCAAGCCCGACTGGACGGTCCAGTCCGAGGACACGCCGCCGGCACGAGAGATCGGCACACCGGTCGACATGAACCACCCGGCCGAGGCCGAACTCGGGATCTTCATGCCCGTGCAGGTGTATCCGATGTTCGAGCAGGCCCGACGCCACCACCTCGGTCGGACCATGGACCAGCACCTCCCCGAGCTCGGCAAGCTGTGGTCACGCTTCTCGGAGGTCGCCGCCCGCAACCCGCATGCGTGGATCCAGGAGTCGATGACGCCAGACGAGATCACCACGCCGTCGCCGTCCAACCGCATGATCGGCCTGCCGTACACGAAGGTCATGAACTCGAACAACGCTGTCGAACAGGGCGCTGCGCTGCTCGTCTGCTCGGTCGAGGTGGCCGAGCGCCTCGGTGTCGCCCGCGAGCGCTGGGTTTTCCCGCTGGCCGGCGGCGACGGACACGAACACCCCTACCTCTCCCACCGCGACAACCTCTACACCTCCCCCGCCGTCGGGGTGGTCGGTCGGGCCACCCTCGATGCCGCCGGCAAGACGATCGACGACATCGACCACCTCGACCTGTACTCGTGCTTCCCCGTGGCAGTGCAGGTCGGTGCGGACGAACTCGGGATCGACCTCGACCGACAGCTCACCCAGACGGGTGGGTTGAGCTTCGCTGGTGGCCCGTGGAACAACTACGTCATGCACGGCATCGCGTCGATCGTCGACACGCTCCGCTCCGATCCGGGCTCGACGGGCCTCGTGTGGGGCAACGGCGGCTACCTCACCAAGCACGCGTTCGGCATCTATTCGACCGAACCGCCGGCCGACGGATTCCGCCACGTGCACCCGCAGGAAGAGATCGACGCACTCCCCGCACGGGAGCTGTCGACCGATCACGACGGTCCCGCGACGATCGAGAGTTGGGTGGTCATGCACGGAAAGGACG
>JBBSLH010000176.1:0-8609 GCA_038255425.1 Acidimicrobiales bacterium | reverse complement strand
GGGACACCGCCCGGCGCGTCGACGTCTGCGGTCACCTCGTCCACCGTTGCCGCCGACCCCGGCGAGACCGACGCCGAGGGTTAGGTTCGATCCGTGTTGCGACTCGGTGCCACGGCATACGCCTCGATGATCGGCCACGCCTATGACGGCTTGCCCGACGAGGCCTGCGGGCTCCTTGGTGGTGTCAGGAACCGCATCGAGGTCTTCGTCCCCACCGAGAACGAGGATGCGTCCAGTCGCACGTTCACGATCGGGAAGAACGGGTGGGACCGCGCCGACGAGGTGCTCGGTCCGCTCGGCCTCGAGGTCGTCGGCGTCATGCACAGCCACACGCACACCGATGCCTATCCCTCGCCGACCGACGTCGAGAAGGCGGGCAACCCGCTTCTGGCGCACTGGCAGTGGATCATCGTCTCGTTGCGCGACGACGCCCCCGTCCTGCGCAGCTACCGGATCGTCGACGGCGTGATCCACGAGGAGCCGGTCGCGATCATCCGCTGATGGCGGAATGCGGGTGCCCCGGTAGATTGTTGACTACTGCGGTCACCTTTCGGGGTGGCCGTCCCGTCCCCGACCGAGGAGTGATCCCGCGCCCATGACCGTCCACGATTCTGTCCTGGACATGATCGGCAACACGCCGATGGTCGACTGCAGCGAGCTCAGCCCCAACCCCGATGTCCGAATCCTGGGGAAGATGGAGGGCCAGAACCCCATGGGTTCGGTCAAGGACCGCATCGCCCTCGCCATGATCACCGAGGCCGAGGATGACGGGACGCTGAAGCCGGGGAAGACGATCATCGAGTCGTCGTCGGGCAACACCGGGATCGCGCTGGCGATGATCGCCCGCAAGAAGGGCTACAAGATCAAGATCGTCCTGCCCGAGAACGTGACGATCGAACGCCGGCAACTGCTCGAGATCATGGGCGCCGAGCTCATCATGAGCCCCGGCGCCGAAGGCTCGAACGGCGCCGTCAAGCGGGCTGAGCAACTGGCCAACGAACACCCGGACTGGGTCTGGCTCTACCAGTACGCCAACGAGGCCAACCCGCGCTCCCACTACGAGGGCACCGGTCCGGAGATCCTGCGCGACGTCCCGGAGATCACCCACTTCGTCGCTGGTCTGGGCACCAGTGGGACGCTGATGGGTGTCGGCCGATACCTCAAGGAACAGAACGCCGACATCAAGGTCATCGCCGTCGAACCGCCGTTGGGCGAGCGAGTCGAGGGCCTCCGCAACATGGACGAGGGCTACATCCCGCCCGTGTTCGAGAAGTGGGGCGGCCTCGAGCTGCTCGACCGAAAGCGCATCGTTCGTCCCCGTGAATCCATCGAGTGGACTCGCAGACTTTGCGAGATCGGCGTCTTCTCGGGGATCTCTGCAGGAGCGGCCATGGCTGGTGCGGTCAAGGTCGCCAGTGAGATCGAGTCGGGCACGATCGTGTTCGTCGTCTGTGATGGTGGATGGAAGTACATCTCGACCGGCGCATGGACCGACGACCTCGACGACGTCGTCGAGCGGGCCGAGAAGATCATCTACTTCTAGAACGACTTCTGGGGATTGCGGTCAGTTCTTGGCCTGATCGATCGCGATGTTGGGGTCATGACCAACACCACCACAGATCCCACGACCACCGACGACCCCCGTCCAGCCTTCGCTGACGTCGTCGCCCTTGCCAGCGCCACCATCGCTGGCGTCGGCGCGCATCAGTACGGAGATCCCACGCCGTGCGACGACTTCGACGTCCGGACGCTGATCGCCCATGAGATCGGGGCGATGCAAGGGCTGGCGGCCGCCGCTCGAGGTGAGGACACGTCGACGATCTCCGGGTTCGCTCGGGGCATCGCTGACACCGACCTGCATCACGAGTGGATCGCGACCGTCGCCGACGTCGACGAGGCCTGGAGCGACCCAGCAGTACTCGGGCGCGATCTGGCGCTGTCGTGGGCAACGCTCCCGGGCCCGATCGCGCTGCGTGCCTACATCTTCGAGGTCCTCGTGCACACGTGGGATCTCGCACGGGCGACCGGTCAGTCGCCGGTGTTCGACGATGCGATCGTGGTGTCGAGCCTGGAGGACATCCGGCAGATGTTGCCCGCCGACGGAAGGGGTGTCGACGACATCGCGTTCGGTCCGATCGGCGCCGTTCCCGCCGAAGCTCCGGCCATCGACCGACTGGCCGCCTGGGCTGGCCGCCAGCCCTGAGGGCTCTGCCAGACTCCCCGGGTCCGCCGGACCCGGGGAGCACTCGTTGGACCAACTCGCAGCACACGCAGAAACGACGCCAGACAAGGCGGCAGTGATCGACGATCGTCCGGGTGAGACGCCCCGGACGATGACGTTCGCCGAGCTCAATTCGTGTGCGAATCGGATCGCCTTGGGGCTTCTCGAACGTGGCGCCGGCCCAGGATCGAAGCTGTTGTGGTGCGGCAAGAACAGCCTCGAACTGGTGGCGTTCACGCACGCGGCCCGCAAGGTCGGCGCGCTCGCCGTGCCACTCAACTACCGGCTGAGCGACGAGGAGACGACCTACGTCGTCACCAACTCCGACACCGAACTGGTCTGGACCGACGCCGAGTTCGCACCCTTGTTCAACCGGATCCGACCCGCCATCGCCAACGTGCGTGACGTCGTCGTCTTCGGCGGTGACGCGCTCGCCGGTCAGGTCGCCGACGACGACTTCATCGGTGACGACGTCGAACCTCCCGAGCCGGCGGTCCCGGCGGGCACGATGATCTACACGTCGGGCACCACCGGGCACCCGAAGGGAGCGGTCAAGACCGGTGGCGCGAGTCTCGAGCAGTCGAAGGAGCTCCTCGACCTGCTCGGCTACGTGACCGACGACGTCCACCTCACGTGCGGTCCGCTCTACCATTCGGGTCCTGGTGGGTTCGCTCGCATCGCGCACACGTTGGGCCACACCCTCGTGGTCCAGCACAAGTTCGACGCCGAGGACTGGCTCCGCCTCCTCGACACGTATCAGGCGACGTCGTCGTTCTCGGCGCCCACGCCGATCCGGATGATCTGCGATCTGCCAGACGACGTGAAGAGGAAGTACGACACGTCGTCGATGCGGGTCATGGTCGCCAATGCGGCGCCGTGGAGCTTCTCGCTCAAGGAGGCGTATCTCGACGACTTCCCGGAGGACTCACTGTGGGAGGTGTACGGCTCGACCGAGCTCGGGGTGAACTGCGTGCTCGCCCCTGCCGACCAACGCCGCAAGCCTGGATCGTGCGGAAAGCCGGCCCCCGACGTCGACGTCGCCCTGTTCACCCCCGATGGCGACCTGGTCACCGGACCCCACGTCCCCGGCGAGCTCTACGTCCGGGCGTCATCGGTGCTCGACACGTATTACAAGGCAGAAGAGAAGTTCGCCGCGGACCATCGAGAGGGCGGCTGGCACACCGTCGGCGACATCGCCTACGTCGACGACGAGGGCTACTACTTCATCTGCGACCGCAAGACCGACATGATCATCTCGGGCGGAGTGAACATCTACCCAGCCGAGATCGAGGCTGCGCTCGAGCGTCATCCCGGCATCTTCGAGGCGGCCGTGTTGGGCACACCCGACGAGAAGTGGGGCGAGTCGGTGTTGGCCTGCATCGTGCTGCGCGACCCTGCACTCACCGAGAGCGACATCGCGGCGCACGCCCGCCAGCATCTGGCGGGGTACAAGGTGCCGCGCCGGATCGAGTTCGTCGACGAGATCCCCAAGACGGGGTCCAACAAGATCCTCAAGCGCTCGTTGCGCGAGCGGTTCGTCCCCGCCTGACGTGGCATCCTCGAAACCGCTGTCATGACTGGTCTTCCCTCCGCCCTCGCCCCGGTTCTCGGTGCCATCGCGCAATCAGACGACGTGCCGAATCTCGAGGAAGCCCTCCCGTCGGGGCTCACCGCCGACGAGTGGATCAAGGCGGGCGTCACACTCCTCGCGTTCATCGTCGTCGGTCGTTTGATCCGCTTGGTCGTCGAGCGGATCGTCCGCAAGACCGACGTCGAGGGACAGATCGCCAGATTGGTCGGTCGCATCGTCCAGAACCTGCTGGTCTTCGTCGGCTTCGTCTACGCACTCGGGATCCTCGACGTGCAGGTCGGCCCGCTGCTGGGTGCGCTCGGTGTCAGCGGAATCGCCATCGCCTTCGCGCTCACAGCGATCCTCGAGAACGTCTTTGCGTCCGTGGTCCTCAAGACGCGCCGGCCGATCAAGGTCGGCGACCAGATCACGACGCAGGAGAACAGCGGCACGGTCGAGGAGATCAACTTCCGTACCGTCGTTGTACGGAACTTCGACGGCGAGAAGGTGGTCCTCCCGTCGTCGATGGTCAACAACCAGGTGATGGTCAACCACACCGACCGCCCGACACGTCGAACCGTCCTGCCGGTCGGCGTCGCCTATGGCACCGACCTCGCGCAGGCGCAATCGGTGATCCTCCAGGCGACGCAAGGTGTCCAAGGGGTGCTCGAGACACCGCCGCCGCAGGCGTGGGTGACGACCTTCAACGAGTCGAGCATCGACTTCGACGTCCGCTACTGGCACGAGTCCGACATCCTCTCGATGTTCCGAGTCCGCTCGGGCGTCGCGATGGCGATCAAGTCGGCGTTCGACACCGAAGGCATCGAGATCCCGTTCCCCCAACGTGTCGTCACGCTGCCCCACGACGGGCATGTCGACGAGCACGCCCCCGAGTCCGAAGCCGGCTGACCCCACATGGACGACCGTCCCATCGGGATGTTCGACTCCGGCTTCGGTGGGCTCACCGTGGCCCGCGCGCTGATCGACCTGCTTCCCGCGGAGCACCTCGTCTACCTGGGCGACACCGGGCGCTACCCGTACGGCCCGCGCTCTCTGTCGGAGGTACGGGACTTCGCCCACGAGATCAGCCGCTGGCTCCTCGACGACCACCACGTGAAGATGCTGATCGTGGCCTGCAACACGGCGACCGCTGCCGCGTTGTCCGACCTCCAGGCGGAGCTGCCGGTTCCGGTCGTGGGGGTGGTCGAACCCGGGGTTCGCTCGCTCGTCCGGGCGACGACCACCAGAAGGGTCGGTGTCATCGGCACCGTCGGGACGATCGGGTCGGGTGCCTATCAACAGGTCGTGCACGATGTCGCCGACGACGTCACCCTGACCTGCGCAGCATGTCCCGGTTTCGTCGAGTTCGTCGAGCGGGGCGAGACCCGATCCGAGCAGGTCCACGTCCTCGCCGAGCGACTCCTCGAGCCGGTGCGGGCGGCGCAGGTCGACGCGTTGCTGTTGGGTTGTACCCACTATCCGTTCCTCGCCCGCACGATCGCCGACGTGATGGGTCGAGACGTCGTCCTCGTGTCATCGGCCGACGAGACCGCGTTCGAGGTCCGGGCGATGCTCGAGGGCTCGGCTCTGGCGCGAGATCCACAGGCCGGACCTGGCCGACGTCAGTGGTTCAGCTCCGGCGACGTCGACGTGTTCCGCGAACTCGGCGGGCGGTTCCTCGGTCCCGAGCTCGACTCTGCCTCGGCCGTACGGTGGCCGGCGTGAGTCTCTCGGTCACCATCCTCGGCAGTTCCGGGACGTACGCAGGAGCCGGCGGTGCGTGTAGCGGCTACCTGATCCAGAGCGACACGACGAACCTGTGGCTCGACTGCGGGCCCGGTTCATTCGCCAACCTCCAGCGCCACATCGCCTTGACTGACCTCCACGGGATCGTCTGTTCACATTCACACCCGGATCACTGGATCGAGCTACCGGTCGCAGCGAACGCCTTCCGATACGGCGTCGGTCTTCCACGGGCCGGCATCCCTTTGTTGTGGACCGAGGCCACTGATCAGCTCTTCGGTGTCGTCAGCGGGCACCCGCCCGAACCCACCTTCGCCAGCCACATCGTGCACGAGACATCGCGGGTCACGATCGGTGACGTCGACGTCTCGTTCTCCCGCACCGACCACCCAGTCGAGACCCTCGCCGTGCGAGCCGACAGTGGCGGTCGCTCGATCGTCTACACGGCCGACACCGGCAACGAGTGGGCGCTCTCCTCACTCGGTCCAGACATCGATCTCGCGCTGGTCGAAGCCACGCTCGATGCTCCGAAGTCGGGCATCCAGCACCTCACTGCGGCGCAGGCTGGTTCGCAGGCACGGGAGGCCGGCGTGGCATCGTTGGTCCTCACGCATCTGGCCCCGGGCTCCGATCCCGAGGCGAGACGCACCGAGGCGGCCACCGTCTTCGACGGCCCGATCGCCGTCGCCGAGATCGACGACAGACACGAGACATGAGGAAATCGACATGAGACCCGACGGCCGTACGCCAGAAGCCATGCGCCCACTGACCATCGAGCGAGACCCGACCGTGATGTCGGCCGGCTCCTGCATGATCAGCTTCGGCCAGACCCGAGTGCTGTGCACAGCATCGATCGACGAGGACGTGCCGCGCTGGATGAAGGGTCGCGGCACCGGTTGGGTGACGGCTGAGTACTCGATGCTCCCCGGCTCCAGCCCCGAGCGAATCGGCCGCGAGGCCGCGAAGGGCAAGCAGAGCGGCCGCACGCAGGAGATCCAGCGACTCATCGCTCGTTCGCTCCGCTCGGTGTGTGACATGAAGCTCCTCGGTGAGCGCCAGGTCATCGTCGACTGCGACGTGCTCCAGGCCGACGGCGGCACCCGCACCGCGTCGATCACCGGCGGCTATCTGGCCCTGCACGACGCGTTCTCCCGCCTCGTCGCGGCCGGCGATCTGGTCGAGAATCCGCTGACGGCGTTCTGCGCAGCCGTGAGCGTCGGGATCGTCAACGGCGAGCCCGTCTGCGACCTGCCCTACATCGAGGACTCGACGGCCGACGTCGACATGAACGTCGTCATGACCTCGACCGGCGACTTCGTCGAGGTCCAGGGCACAGCCGAGGGTGCAGCCTTCGGACGCCCGGCGCTCGACCGCCTCCTCGACCTCGCCACCGGTGGCATCAACGAGTTGATCGAGGCCCAGAAGTCCTACGTCGCTGAGCCGCCACCAGTCCGTTGACCGACTCGCGTCCGATCCTCTTCGCCACCGGCAATCGGCACAAGGTCGAGGAGGTCGCCGAGATCCTCGGCGACGCCTGGGTCGTCGAATCGCAAGATCCCGACGTCGAAGAGACCGGCACAACGTTCGAGGAGAACGCGCTCATCAAGGCCCGGGCGCTGGTCGAGACCAGGGGAGTGGTGGCCATGGCGGACGACTCCGGGATCGAGATCGACGCGCTCGACGGACGACCCGGTATCCATTCGGCCCGCTGGACCGAGGAGTCGGACTGGATCCCGCGTGTCCTACGAGAGCTCGACGGTGTGATTGGCGCCGCCCGTTCCGGCCGCTACGTCGCCGCAGCAGCCGTCGTGTGGCCCGACGGACGGGAACACGTCGTCCGTGGCACGGTCGAGGGCCGCATCGCTGATGCTCCACGTGGCGACAACGGGTTCGGCTACGACCCGATCTTCGTCCCGGACGAGGGCGACGGCCGCACCTTCGGAGAGATCACGCCCGAGGCCAAACACGCCATGTCCCACCGAGGCCGTGCCTTCCGCTCGCTCGTGCCGCTGCTCGCCCCCTGATCCCACCGGATCTGGCGTGAGTTTCCGTCGGGGGGTCGCCACAACTCTCGCGAGATCCTGTGTGGTTCATCGGGTGGGTTGACAGCGGGGGCAGGCGAACATGTTCCGACCGCCGATGTCGCTGTGTTCGACAGGCGTCCCGCAGGTTCGGCACTCGGCCTGCTTGTAGACGTGGACCGAGTTCTCCCTGGTCCTCGAGGTCATCCGTCGTCCACGCATCGGCACGGTGATGATGCGATCTCGTTTCACGCCGAGACGGAGTTGTGCGACCGTCAGGTCCCAGATCTCACGGACCTGGGCCTCGGAGAGGGCCTGACCCTCGGTCGCAGGATGGATGCCCGTGAGGTGCAGGATCTCGGCCCGATAGACGTTGCCGATCCCGGCGATCACCTTCTGGTCGAGCAGCAACGCACCGATCGGCTTCTTCGACGTCCGCACACGCCGGATGAACTCGTCGGCGTCCGCATTGCGGCGCAGTGGGTCCGGTCCGAGTGTCTTCGCGACCTCATCGAGGATGCCCGGGTCGCGGACTTCGCAGGTGATGGCGCCGGTGAGGTCCCAGACGGCTTCTGGACCGCAGAGACGAAGTCGGAGTGCATCGGACGGCTCTGGGGCAGGCATGACACGCCGACGGAACTTCCCGAAGAGGCCCAGGTGGATGTGGAGCACCTCCGCCTGATCCCAGTGGAGGAACAGATGCTTGCCGTTGGCCGACGTCCGCTCGAGCACCCGACCGTCGAGGCGGCGGGCGCCGTCGGCGAAGCGGTCCTGGCGGTACGTCGTCGCCACGGCGTGGCCGCGGAGGTCCCTGGCCAGGTCGCGCGCGAGTCGATGGATCGTGTGCCCCTCTGGCATCGGTCAATCCTGCCCCGAGTAGCGTTGGCCGAGAGCATCAGTGGTGGAACTGGCAGACACGCAGGGTTTAGGTCCCTGTACGCGAAAGCGTGTGTGGGTTCGAGTCCCACCTGATGCACGCGCGGGATTGCGACACGTCGCCGCTAGATTCGCCGACGTGACCGAACAGCTTCCGTCTCCGCTCGCCGCCGACCTC
>JBBSLH010000175.1:0-8613 GCA_038255425.1 Acidimicrobiales bacterium | reverse complement strand
TGCCGTGCTGGCCCTCAATCGCGAAGCCGGGGACCTCGGACGTCTCATCGCCGAGGAAGCGCGTTCGATCCGCCGCGACGTGCAGCGTGAGCTCATCGAGCAGATCGAGCGCCGGAGCCAGCAGGTGTGGATCCCGGTCACCGTCGCCGCACTCGTCCCCGGAGCCATCTTCATCGCCATCCCGTTCATCCAGGCACTCCAGGCATTCGGCGTGTCCTCTTGATCTTCCCGTCCGTGCATCGCAAAGGAGAACCATGCACATCACACCAATTCCGCCACATCGGCGCACAACACGAGTCGTCAGATCCGATCGTGGCGAGGGTGTCATCTCGACCGCGATCGCGGTTCTTGTCATGGCGTTCCTCGGCGCTGCGATGTGGATCAGCTTCAACACGATCTGGAAGGACACGTCGAAGAACACCGAGAACCAGGTCAAGGTGATCGGCAGCGACACCGACTCGCAGCCCGACTCCAGCGGCTGACCGGTGACCGTCACCCACAGGGGTGACCGCGCCACCGGCGTCTTCGCCACGACCTTCGGCTTCACGGTGTTCCTCATCTTCCTGCTCTTCACCGTGCAGTTGCTGTTCGGGCTGTACGTACGCACGACGGTGACCGCGGTGGCCACCGATCTCGCACAACAGGCGGCCAACGAGGGACCGGACGCGATCCTCACCGAGCGCCGCAGCTTCTACGAGGACGAGGCCCGACGCAGGCTGGGCGACTACGCCGACGACGCCACATTCGAGTTCATGTTGGTGGACGTCGACGCCGACGGCCGCGACGACACCGTCGCCGTAAACATCGATGCATCGCTGCCGACCTTGCTGCCAGCACGTTGGATCCCCGGGAGTCCGACGTCGTTCGAACGGACGATGCGGGCGAGGCTCGAGGAGTTCCAGATCGACCCCGTCGGTTCACCATGAGTCGGGTTGCCGCCGCCCCAAGATCGCGGGGCGAACGCGGACAGGTCGCTGGGATCGAGGTCCTTCCGTTCGGTCTGCTGATCTTCGTCGCCGGCGGTCTGCTGTTGACGAACATGTGGGGCGTTGTCGATGCAAAGTTCGCCGCAGATGCCGCCGCACGTGAAGCGACCAGGTACGTGGTCGAATCGGCGCGCTCCGACGTCGACCCCGCGATCGTTCGTTCCGGTGCAGTCGACGTCGCCCGCCAGACACTCGACGATCACGGGCGAGCCGGGCCGGCGGACGTCGTCGTGTCGCCTGACGCTGCGGCGCTCACGCGATGCCAACGCATCCAGGTCACGGTGTCGACCGAGGTTCCCGCGATCCGGATCCCGTTCATCGGCGGATTCGGCGATCCGTTCGACATCGTGGCCACCCACTCCGAGCTGATCGACCCCACGCGTTCCGGCGTCGGCGGTCGAGCGGAGTGCCTCCGATGAGCGGCCGCCTGTCGCGCCGTCGGTCGAGCCGAGGCTCCGTGCTGATGCTCATGCCCGCTGCTGTCCTGATCGTCTTGTTGCTCGGCGCCATCGCCGTCGACTCGGCGATCGTCTATCTCGGTCAGCGGCAGGCGTACAACGTCGCGTTCGACGCCGCCAACGATGCCGCCGGAGCGGGGTTCGACCCGGAGATCGCCCGAGAATCGGGAGAGATCGTCTACGACCTCGACCGCGTGGAGACGCTTGCCGCCGACGCGGTGGCGGCCTCATCGATCAGCGATCTCCAACTGGTGAGCACCTCGGTCGAGGACGGGATCGTCGAGGTCACCGTCGAGATCGAGATCGACCATCTCTTCGTGCAAGCCTTCGGCCGAGATGCCGACGAACCCATCCGCATGACAGCGCGAGCGGGGGGCCAGACTCAGGGATCGTGACCCTCCGACCAGCCGCAATGTGTCTCCTTGATACATTTCATGATCTCTCGCTATGGTTGGACCGATGGTGATCGCCGTACGCACCGAGCGCGGCCCCGACGGCATCGAGGTCGTCAAGGAAGCCGACACGGACGATGATCGCGTCCGCCTGGCCGATGAAGCGGCTGTCCTGCGTCGAGCAGCGCACCCCGGTGTGGTCGAGGTCATCGAGGTGAGCGGTTCGGTTCTGCGACTCCGTCATTGCGGTAGTCCCCTGTCGCGACTCGGCCCGGTCGCGCCAGACCACGCAGCCGCCATCGTGCGGGCGGTCGCGGAGATCGTCGACGCGCTCCACCGCCAAGGCATCGTGCACCGTCGCATCGACGCCGACCACGTGGCGGTGAGCGAGCGGGGACGACCGCACCTCATCGGCTTCGGCAAGGCCGGCGACGGCGACGCCACGGAGGTCGGCGACGACGTCGCTGCACTGGGCGCGCTGCTCAACCGGTTGCTCGACGACGGCACCGATGCGCTGTGGAGCCCGGCCCATCGAGGCGTTCGGGCGGCAACCCGACGCAAGCGGGCGATGGCGGCGTTCCGCACCGCGGCCTCCGGCGCACAGCGCCCCGATCCAGCCCAGCGGCCGTCGGCGCACCAACTCGCCACGGCGATCGGCGAAGCGCTGCCCGGCCTGACGCTTCCCACCCCGCCTGGCGTCGATCCCGACGATCCGGGCCCGGGCGGGTTCGCGGCGATCCCCCACGACATCGACCCAACCGACGACCTCGGCTGGACCGACTTCGACCTGTCTTTCCTCGCAGTCGACGACGAGGTGGCGCCGGACGAGGAGATCGAGCGCAACCCGGCCGCGCCGCGTGACCCCTACGCCGTCCTCGAGTCGCTGGCCTCCCCCGAACCCGAACCAGAACCAGAACCAGATCTCGAACTCGAGGTCGAGATCGAGGTCGCCGAATCGGTCGACGACGAACCCGAGGCCATCGACGACGATCCGTCACCGATCGTCGCTGACATCGCCGAGGACGAGGACGTACCCGAGGACGACACGGACAACGCGGTCGACGCGGATGACGACGACGTCGACCCCATCATCGCCGCGCTCCGGTCTGCGATCGCTGCGGAGTCAGAACCAGAGCCGGTTGTCGTGGCCGAGCCACAGCCGGATCCGACGCCGACACCCGCCCCAGAGCCTCGAGAACTCGATCCTGCTCCCGAGCGGCTCCAGCCGCCATCGATCCAGATCCGAGCGGGTGACGCCGACCCGACCCCACAGGATCGCCGCGGGCCGAGTCGCCGGGTGTTGGTCGCCGTCGCAGTCGTCGTGGCCATCGTCGGAGCCGTCGCCGGCTCGGTGATCGCACGAGCGGTCGATCCCTTCGGCGCCGAGTCCGCGTCGGCCGCACCCGAGACGACGACGACGATCGACACCGACTCCACGAGCACAGGCTCCTCAGACACAGGCACCGATGGCGCAGGGCCGGTGCGGCCGCCGATCCCTGACGGCTGTACGCCGGTCGACCTCCGAGGTCCAGACCTCGACGAGAACGGTTGCCCAGGGGCCATCACCCTCGACGGACGGATCGCCACGGTGGGCGGCGTCGACATCGAACTCGGGCAGGAGGGTGATCTGGTCGTCGTCGCCGACAACAACTGTGACGGCGTCGCCACGCCGGTGCTCCTCCGCCCCGAGACCGGCGAAGTGTTCGACTTTCCCGGCTGGAGCCTCGACGAGGCGATCGAGGTCACCGCCAGCACCATCGTCGACGACGCTGTCTCGATCGACGTCGGCTCCGGCGACTGCCCGGAGGTCTTCGTGACCGACACCGCCGGCGACCAGACCGTCGTCGCCCCCTGAGATGTCCGGCACGACACGCCCGGGACGATCGTCAGGTCGATCGCTGGGCTGGTTCGTCCTGCTGGTGGGCACGATCCTGGTCCTCCGTTCGGCGGCCATCGGAGATCTGACCGCCCCTCCCCTGACGTCGCTCGACGCGCTGGCTGACTGGACCGACGCACGAGAGCCAGGGTCCACCGCCATCGCCCTCGTCCGCCTCGTCGCCGAGGTGGTCGCTTGGTACCTGCTCGGTCTCACGATCCTCTATGGACTTGCCGCGACCCTCCGTTCGGGCGGCATGGCGTCGCTCGCAGACGCGCTCGCCGCGCCCGGCGCGGCCCGACTGGTCCGCGGTGGACTCGGACTCGGGCTCCTCGCCTCCACCGCCGCCGCAGGAGCGGCAACCCCACCGGGCGACGTCGCCGAGCCATCCCGGTCGACGGCGTCGATGCGGCCGCTCCCCGCGGTCGAGGGAGACGGCACGGCCTGGATGGTGCCGGTCACCGAGGAAGTGCAGACGCCGCAGGCGGCGCCGACGATCACTGCGGAGCGCCCGAACACGTGGACAGTCAGCGAAGGTGAGTCGTTCTGGTCGATCGCCGAGGATGCACTCGCCGACGCGCGCGGACGTACGCCGACCATCGCAGAGATCGACCCGTACTGGCGAGCGTTGATCGACGCAAACCGCGGCCGACTGGTCGACGGGGACGATCCCGACCTGATCCACCCCGGCCAGGTCTTCGAACTCCCTCCGACATAGCCGTCACCGCAGACGGATGGCGACCTCGTTGGCCAACAACCGGCCCTCTGGCGTCAACACGACGCGATCGCCGACAGCGTCAACCAAGCCCTCGAGCACGGGATCCGAGAGATCCAACGACTCGACCGGGACGCCGCCTCGAGTGCGCAGTGCCAGTTGCAACGCTTCCATCCGACGGGTCTCCGGATCGAGCGTCTCGCCCGTCGCCTCGGTCGCGTCGCCCCGCTCGACGGCGTCGATGTACCGCTCGGGTGTTCGCAGATTCCACCAGCGACGACCATCACCGTGACTGTGGGCGGCGCAGCCGAACCCGAGGTAGTCCCCGGCATCCCAGTAGAGGCGGTTGTGACGGCACTCGTGTCCGGGGAGCGACCAGTTGGAGACCTCGTACCAGTCGTACCCAGCATGTCCGAGTGACTCGACCGTGTGCAGGTACTTGGTGGCCTGGTCGTCGTCGTCGGGATGACGAGCGACATCGTCGGCCAGCGGCGTCCCGGGCTCCACTGTCAACGAGTAGGCCGAGATGTGCGTCGGCTCGAGTGATACGACCTCTGACAGCGTCTCCGACCACGCGTCGAGCGATTCGCCCGCGGCGCCCATGATGAGATCGAGATTGAAGCTCTCGAAACCGGCAACTCTGGTCCACTCGACCGCTCTGCGGACGTTGTCGGGATCGTGGGTTCGTCCCAGCGAGAGCAGGACCTCCGGCGCCATCGACTGGACACCGAACGACATGCGGGTCGCGCCGCCATCTCGATACGTCCGTAGCGACTCGGCGCTCACCGCGTCGGGATTGGCCTCGATCGTGACCTCGACGTCAGGGGTGCGTGGGATGTGGGCGAGGACTTCGACGAGGGCATCGGCCGGCACGAGGCTCGGCGTGCCGCCACCGACGAAGATCGACGTGGCTGGTGGCATGCCCGCGTCGACGGCTCGGTCGATCTCGGTCGCCACCGCCGCCAGGTACTGGCCGGTCAGGTGGTGCCGGTCGGTCCACGTCGCGAATGCGCAGTAGTCACAGCGCGAGGAGCAGAACGGGATGTGGACGTACGCGCCGAACGGTGCTTGTTTGCCGGCCATCGGTCCCAGCCTCGCAGGCCGAAACGGGGTTCACGCAGAGACGCTGCAGAGACCGAGCTGGTCGAGGCGGCCGAACGTCCGATCGGTGGACACGCCGAGGATGCAGGCGATGGCCCGCACGTCGTCGCGTCGGATCGTGAGCATCCGTCCGTTGAAGTCCTGACGCTGGATCTGGATCGTCCGGACGTAGCGGTTGAGCATCGATCCTTCGGCGCCACCCATGTCTGCGAGCATCTGGAGGTCGAGCACCAGCTGCGTCTCTGCTTGGCGGGCCAAGGCCCGGTCGGTCAGGTCGATGATCTCGGCATTGTCCTCGGCCGGCAGCAGTTGGTCGACCGGGACGTCGTAGAACCCGGCGAGCCGCTGGAGTCGCGGCACAGAGATCGAACGCTCGCCGCGTTCGTAGGCGCCGAGCACCGACGCCTTGAACTCGGAATCGGACCGGGCCTCGACATCGTGGAGGCTCTGGTGCTTCTGGCGCCGGATCGCACGCAAGCGCTCGCCGACGCGTCGGCTGTAGTCGCTCTCTGCATCGTCGAGGGGAGCCTCGTCGATTGTTGCTTCACTTGCCATCGTTCCCTCCGCGTGGTCTGCGGCAACCGTACGCGCACATTCCCGTGATGAACACGCCTCGTGGTGGCCTTTTGACCCTATTTTCCACGCTCCGTGGAGAAATCGACTGATTCCTGCACAATTCCACTACGGAGCGCGCACAAAATTCCACCAGCGGTGAGGGCGGCAGTCTCCGCACGCAGCACATTCGGCCCGAGATCGACCACGGAGGGAAGTCGTCGTCGCTCGTTCTCGCTCCACCCGCCCTCAGGACCGACAGCCACCACGCTGCGCGCGAGCGTGGGCGCAGATCCTCCACGATCCAGTCGGGCTGCGCCAAGAGCGATCACGTCGTCGATGGTGCCGACGCCCTCGATCGAGGGCATCCACACGCTGCGTGACTGTTCGATCGCGCCTCGAGCGATCTCGTGCCATCGTCGGCGTTGCGCGTCAGCCTTGCGATCATCCCATCGCACGACGCTGCGGTCCGCCCGGAACGGAATGATCCGGTCGACGCCGAGCTCGGTGAGCTTCTGCACCACGATCTCGGGCTTGTGCGCCTTGGTCAACGCGAAGGCAATCGTGATCAGCGGCGTCGGCCTCGCGACCTCGATCACCTCACCGACGATCTCCAGCGCATCGCTTCCGCTCAACCGGCACGCACGCCACGCACCCTTGCCATCGGTCGCAGTGCACGCCGACCCGACGTCCAGCCGGCGCACTCGGCGGAGATGGTGTGCTGCAGCGTCATCGAGCACTGGTAGTCCGACGTCGTCGACGAGCACGTGTGCCGCAGCTTCGGCCGGCGGGAGCGACGTCACGCCGGCGGCTCGTTCACTGGAACGCGGTGCGCAGCTTCGAGAAGAACCCTCGGCCCTCGGTGCCCACGGGCTCGTCACGCAACTCGGCCAACCGGCGGACGAGTTCCTCCTGCTCCTCGTCGAGGTCGCGTGGCAGGTCGATCACCACGTGCACGTGGAGGTCGCCACGACCCGAGCGGTTGACGATGGGGACGCCCTTGCCCCGGAAGCGGAAGGTGTGGCCGGTCGGGGTCGCTGGAGGAACGGCGATCTCCTCGACGCCGTCGAGCGTCTCGAACACGATGTCGGCGCCGAGCATGGCCTGCGTCACGGGGATGTGGAGATCGGCGTGGAGATCGACGCCCTCGCGCGTGAAGCGGTCGTGTGGCCGGATGCGGAAGTTGACGTAGAGGTCGCCGGCGCCGCCACCGCGTGGCCCGACCGCGCCTCGACCCTGAAGGCGCAGCGTGGACGCAGCATCGACGCCGGGCGGGATGTCGACGGTGTAGGTCTTGTCCTCGAGGCGGCGTCCTTCGCCCGAGCAGTCGTCGCACGGATCGTCGATGATCGCGCCCGACCCGTTGCAGCGAGGGCATGCGCCGGTCGTGACCATCTGCCCCAGAAGCGACTGGCGGACCTGGCGGACCTGCCCGGCGCCGCCACAGTCACCACACGTCGAGGGCCCGGAACCGGCCTTCGCTCCCGTGGCCTCGCACGTGTCGCATGCGACCGCGGTCCGGACCTCGACCTTGTGCTGTGCTCCGAAGACGGCCTCGGTGAAGTCGAGGTCGGTGGTCGCCTCGAGGTCTGGTCCTCGAGGAGGGCCGCTCGGGCCACGACGCCCGCCGCCGAAGGGGCTCTGGTCGCCGAAGAACGCGTCGAAGATGTCGCCGACACCACCGCCGCCGAACCCGAACGGATCGCCACCGCCACCCGCATTGCCGTTGCCGGTGTCACCGACGCGGTCGTAGCGCGCTCGACGTTGCGGATCCCGCAGGGTCTCGTAGGCGCGGGCGAGCTCCTTGAACTCCTGCTCGGCGGCCTCGTCGCCCGGGTTGGCGTCGGGGTGCAGTTCGCGAGCCCGGCGCCGGTAGGCCTTCTTGATCTCCTCCGCAGAGGCGTCACGCGCGACGTGGAGCAGTTCGTAGAAGTCAGCCATCTCAGCCTTCGATCAGTCTGGTCTCGAGGCGGTTGCTCACCGCAGCGACCGCAGCGATCGCCTCGCGGTAGTCCATTCGTGCGGGGCCCAGCACGCCGATCGAGCCGGCTCGTTCGCCGTCGACCATGTAGGGGGCCACGACCAGCGCAGCGTTGGCGAGCGTGTCCATGCCCGTCTCCGATCCGATCGCCACCTGGAGTCCGCGATCGACGACGTCGCGCAGCAGGGTGACGACGACGAGTTGCTGTTCGAGCACGTGGAGCACCGCTTGGACGGTCTCGACTGCATCGAACGCCGAAGCCACGCGAGACGCCCCGCCGACGAACACGTCGGTTGGGAGGTCTGGTTCATTGCTCGCATCGAGTGTCGTGAGGACCCCCGCGGTGATGCCATCAATGGCCGCATCGCCGGAAGAGCTCACCGCTGGCGGCTCCGAACCGCGGATCGTGCCGGCCATCTGGGCAGCGAGGTGTGCCGATGCGGTCGCGACCTGTTCGTCGGTCACCGCGGCGTCGAGGTCGATGGTGTGCTTGTCGACCGAACCGTCGCCGTAGACCGACACGGCAAGGACGTGCTGTGGTGCCAGTTGGAC
>JBBSLH010000174.1:0-8760 GCA_038255425.1 Acidimicrobiales bacterium | reverse complement strand
CACGACTGAAGTCGTTCTGTTCCATGGGGTTCCTTTCGTTCTTCGTTCGGCCGGTCAGACCGGGAAGTCGGCGGGGTTGATGCCCTGCGCGATGTCGGCGGATTCGAATGCACCGTTCGGGAACCACATGTCGGGTCCCTCACCCAGCGCGAGGCTGAGTGCGGCGGCGTGTGCCGATTCGACGGGGAGGATGGTCGCCGTGCCCTGGGCTGCGCCCGGGTCCTGCAGTGCCGTGAGGGCGAATGCGTAGGTGGCGACGGCCTGGTTCTCGACCTCCTTGGCGAATGCGAGAACACCTGCCTCGTCGGACAGGCCCGCGATCGTCGGCGTGAGAGCCTCGATCAGGGCGGCGTTGGGCTTGCCAGTTGCGGCGTCGCCAGCGATTCCGGCGAATGCACCGGCATGCTCCATGTGGTGGCCAAGGAACAACTCGGCGACGGGCAGGACCTCTTTGGAGAGGAGCGGCGCACCTGCCTTGTAGGCCTCGACTGCGGCGAGTTCGACTGACTCGGCGAAGACAGCGATGTCCACGTCGGTGAGTTCCTGGGCGCCGGCTCCGGGGAGCAGGCTCTGGATCGGCACGAGTGCGGAGCCGACGGTGAGGACGGCACCGCCCACAGCGGCCTTCTTGAGGAAGGCACGTCGGCCTGCCTTGAACTCATCACCGAAGTGGAGTTCGCCGACCTCGTCGGCGAATGTCCGCATTGCATCTCGATGCATGTCGTCGATGTCGCCCGCCATCTGGCGGAGCTCCTTCGGACTTGTCTGCACGCAGTTTCCTCCTGCTTGCTGGGTATTGGGGACTGTCAGGGACTGGGATGAGGGACGCGGATCGTTGCTCATTCGACGATCAGCGTTCCCTTCATGAATGGGTGAAAGCTGCAGATGAAGGCGTACTCACCAGGCTCGTCTGGAGCGGTGGCTGTGCCCTCGGCGCCCCCGTCGATGGTGTCGGTGTTGAACGACCCATCGGACGCGGTGGCGGTGTGGGGAGTGCCGTCTGCGTTGGTGAAGGTGATGTCACTGCCGGCAGCGACGGTGGCGTCGGCCGGGTTGAACTCGAAGTCCACGATCTCGACGGTGTCGACTGCCTCTCCACCTCCGCCGGAGTCAGAGCCCTCGGGGGCAGCGGTGTCGTCGGGCTGCGCCGTTGGTTCGTCGGAGGCTGCGGTGTCGTCGTCGTCGCCGCATGCTGCAAAGAGCAATGCGCCGGAGGCGAGGAATGCGGCGATGGTCCGTGTTGGTGTCATCGAGGGGTTCTACGGAGCCCCTCGCAGCGACGGATGACCGCAGATGGGAATTCTTCCGAGAAATCCCATCGATGTGATTCGACTAGAGGTCCAGGCTGCTCAGCTCTGGGATCCAGCGACCGGCCCGGCCCCGCGCATCGGCGAAGCGCTCGCGATCGAGGGTCTTCGATGGTTCGACGGTCGTCGCCTCTGGACGCGAGCGGGCGGCCTCGGCGAGGTCGGACCACGTCCCGAGGCCGACGCCAGCGAGCAGACCGGCGCCGAGTGCGGTGGCCTCTCGCTCGGCCGAGACCTCGATGGTCCGTTGTGTGGTGTCGGCCAGTGCCTGAACGAAGACCGGATTCCGGCTCATGCCGCCGTCGATGCGCACCCGGTCGATGGTGTGTCCGGTCGCGGCCTCGGCGGCATCGACGAGGTCGGCGCCCCGATGAGCGACGCCCTCGAGCACTGCTCGGACCACGTGGGCCCTGGTCGTGCCCCGGGTTGCGCCGATGAGGAGCCCGCGAGCGCCGTGGTCCCAGTCCGGGCTCCCCGTGCCCGACAGCGACGGGACGAACATGACGCCGTCCGTGTCGTCGACGGTCGCCGCCAGCGCGGCCGAGGCGTCGGCCGAGTCGATGAGTCCGAGTCCGTCTCGCAGCCACTCCACAGCGGTTCCTGCCGCCAGCATCACTGCTTCGAGTCCGAACGACGGGCGGCCGTCCTGTTGCCAGGTCACGATCGGGAACGTTCCCGCCGGGGTCTGCGCGGGGGGAGGTGCATCGAGGCACAGATCGAGCATCGCCCCGGTGCCGAACGTGATCTTGGCATGGCCGGGTTCGACACATCCCTGTCCCACGAGCGATGCCTGCTGATCCCCGACAATGGCAGTCAACGGCGGCGCGCCGACGACGTCGTCGGCGACCGCGGCGTGGCCGATGGTGTCGACGACCGTCGGGAGCACGGATCGCGGGATGCTGAGCCGGTCGAGGACCGCATCGTCCCAATCACCGGCGGCGACGTCGTAGAGGCCGGTCACGGCGGCGTTGGTCGCGTCGGTCACGTGGGCCGATCCGGCGGACAGCTGCCACACCATCCAGGAGTCGACGGTGCCGAGTCGGAGATGTTCGACCGCGACGTCGCTCTGTCCGAGCAACCACTCGGCTTTGGTCGCGGTCATGTTCGGGGCGAGCGGGAGGCCCTCAGCCCGCAGTTCCAGACAGCGCCCGACCGTGCGCAGGTCCTGCCAGCCGAGACCAGGGCCGACGGGCTCGCCCGTCCGTGCATCCCAGAGCACGGTCGACGCTCGTTGGTTGGTGACTGCGACGGAATCGACGCCGCCGGCGTCCTCGATCACGCGGCCGGCCAGGTCGCGGGCGGCGACGGCCATCGCCATCGGGTCGAACTCGACCAGCCCCGGATGCGGCGACGTGGGAAGTGTCTCGACGTGGTGTTCGTGTGCGGTATGGCCGGCGTCGTCGACCACCAGCGCCCGCACGCTCGACGTCCCGACGTCGATGACGAGGATGCTCATCGGCGAGGTGTGCGCGCCCGGTGATCGGCGACGAGTCCACCGGTCATGCCAGCGGCGGCCGAGAGGAGCGCGAAGAAGGGGATCGCGGCCCACGTGACGTCGCCGTCGGTCGCCAGGAGGCGGATGGCTCCGACGACCTGCACGACCAGATAGGCGCCGACGGCGGCGAAGGCGCTGTTGACGAGCGGCGCGTCCGGCCGGCGAACGGCCGCGAGGTAGCCACCGGCAGCCATCGCCAGCATGATCACGGCAAACGCCGCGACGAGCCAGGGCGAGTCGTCGTCGACCGAGCCGGCATCGTCGAGGACCTGGGCGAGCAGGGCCGTGGGGACGGCGACCGCGAGTGTCAGGAGCGCTCCGGCGAAGACCGCTGGCGGGTGGATCAGCCGACCCGACGAGCTCACGGGTACGAGACCGCGCCGAACGGCGACCGGAGCCCGAACTTTCCGGGATTGAGGATGCCGTTGGGATCGAGCGCGTCCTTGACCGACTGGAGGACGCTGAATCCGCCGCCGAGTGCTTCGGCGACGAACCGGCTGCGGTTGAGGCCGATGCCGTGGTGGTGGCTGAGTGCGCCGCCGTTGGCGAGCACCGATCGTTGCCCGGCGTCCCAGAACGCCTGATACAGCCGGTCTCGGTCGGTCGCGTCGTGGGGTTTGCCGGCGAACGTGAAGTAGAGGCACGCACCGTCGCCGTAGCTGTGTGACTGGTGAGCGCTCGCGGCCATCGCTCCCGGCACGGCGGCCAGCGCCGTCGTGCCCGCCTCGTAGATCGCATCGAGCTTCGACCACGGGGCGGCGATCTCCATGGTGTCGAGCACGTAGCCCTTGGAGATGAGCGCCTCGAGGGCCGAGACCTCGTTGCGATGTGACAACCATCGACCGACCAACGCCTCGTCGAGTGTGGCTGCCCCTGCAGACGGATCGCCGCAGACCTCGTCGACGACCGCCATCGCCGCGTCGACGATGACCGGATCGCCTTGGTCCATGACCAACAGCACGGCGCGATCGCCGGTCTGGTAGCTCCGATCGGCCTCGATGGCGTCGTAGACGCGCAGCACCGCGGGCGTCGCCCCTCGCTGGACGATCCGACGGCAGACGTCGTTCGCCGCGCCGAATGTGTCGAAGGAGAACGCTGCCCATCGCTCGTGGGTGGGTGCGGGGTGGAGTCGGAGCCGAGCACCGGTGACGATGCCGAGCGTGCCCTCGGAGCCCACGAACAATTGGGTCAGGTCGGGGCCGACCGCTGCTCGGGGAGAGCCACCGGTCGAGATGGCTGACCCGTCGGCGAGGACGACGTCGAGGCCGAGGACCATGTCCTCGATCTTCCCGTAGCGATTGCTCAACTGGCCTGCGCCCCGACACGCCAACCAGCCGCCGACCGTCGACAGCGCGACCGACTGCGGCCAGTGGCCGAGCGTGAGGTCCCGGCTGCGCAGGTCGTGTTCGAGGTGGTCGCCGAACGTCCCTGGCGCGACGTCGAGAACCATCGACTCCTCGTCGATGCCGACGAGGCCCGTGAGTGCAGTGGTGTCGAGGACGACGCCGCCGAACGCCGGAACCGATGCGCCGCAGACACCCGAACGTCCACCGGCGGCCGTCACCGGCACCTTGGCGGCGTTGCACAGACGCAGCACGGCGGCGACCTGGTCGGCGTCGGCCGGGCGGACCACGACGCCAGCGAGTCCGGGGACCTCGCCGTCGGTGGCCCACAGCATCGCGCCGGGCCACCAGTCGCGGCTCGCCTCGGCCCGGATCGCGTGGTCGGTGGAGACCTCGGCGCCGGTCTTGCGAAGTCGGTCGATGAGAGGATCCGGCACCGGGACCATCGGGCCGAGCCGGGCACGGGCGCCGGCAGCGCCGCCGGCGATCTCGATCGGCGCCGTGGGGACACCGGGGCCGGCGGCGGGCAGGACGGAGGGGTCGGGCACGGCGAGCCACTGTACGACGAGCCGGCGCTTCGCTCGTGCTGTGGAACCATGGGCCCATGGCGGTCGAGCTCGAGGAATCCGGAGAGCGTCACGCGTCGACGTCGTCGCGGTCGACGGTGCGGGCGGTCGTCGTCGTCGGCGTGCTGTTGGCGCTGGTCGCCGTGGGCTTCGTCATGACGAGATCGGGCGACGACGCAGACGTGGCGACCGAGGACCCGACGCTTGCCGGTGCGGCGACTTCGACGCTGGACGCCGAGACGGCACGCTTCTCGATCCGGAGCGGCGAGAACCAGTATGTCGATCTGGAGGGGGTGATGAGTTTCGGTCCGGAGGGTCGAGCGCTCATCGACCTCTCGCTCGAGACGAACGGGAGCATCGACCCCGATGCCGAGCACGGCGAGATGCGCGCGTTTCCCGACCGCACCTACATCTCGCTCGGCGGGACGTGGATCTCGTTCACCAACGAGGACTTCGCCGAGGAGAACGGGTTCCGCTTCGACACCGAACAGAACCCCTTCCTCGCGATCGTCTCGTTGTTCGTCGAGTCACTCGACCACGCTGTTCCCGGCACCATCGAGACGATCGGCGAGGACACGAGCCACGGCGACCCCGTCACCGTCATCCGCGCTCGGATCGATTTCGCAGCTGCCGTGCGGGCGATCTCGATCGTCGACGACGAGCAGACGATGGCCGAGCTGTTCGATCAGTTCGGATCGGACCTGACCGTCACGCTCGACTCCGCCGGCCGCGCGCGCAGCGTCGCACTCACCGGCGGGACCGAGGACACATACGTCGAGTTCTGGGACTTCGGGGTGCCGGTCGATGTCGAGCGGCCGCCGACGTCGTCGGAGTGGAGTGAGGACGACCTGGTGCAGGCCCCGGACGGGACGACGAAAGCCGAGGTCGACGTCAACAGGGACTTCTGCCCGTTCGTCGAGGACGATGCCGGCACGGTCACCGCCGACGACCGAGACGCCACCTCGGCACAATGGGCTCGATCTGCCAGCCGGATGTACCGGCTCGCCGCAACCGCTCCGGCCGAGCTGGTGAAGTTGACGGAGGACCTCGAGGACATCTACGGATCGATCACCGAGGCGCTCACCGAAGGTGCGTCCTTCGACGACGTGATCGCTGACGGCGTGACGACCGATCTCGGGCTGCTCGACTGGCGGACCATCAGGACGATCGAGGAGCAGGTCCTCTCCGCGCACGACCTCGTCTGCCCCTGAGGATCGGCACGTTCGTCCCCCCAGGAACGACGAACGCGACGATCGTCACGTTCGTCGGGCGTGGGGTTCGTGGGAGGGGTCAGACGCCGACGTCGAGGGGGTCGCGTTCCTGGGTGGCCTTGGCCCGGAAGGCGTCGACCTCGCTCTTGCGGGTCGCCTCGTCCCAGCCGAGTTCGTCACCGATCAGGTCGGCGACGTCGGCCGCCACTGCGGACGCACCGTCGCGGCCGAGAAGGAGCGCACGCGTGCGACGGCTGAGGACATCGTCGAGCGTCGCGGCCATCTCGTAGCGAGCCGAGTAGACGGCCTCGGCGCGGACGTAGGGGAGGCCGGGAACCAACGGCTCGCCGAGCGTCGGGTCACGTCCGATCATCGCCTCGATCAACGATGCTTCGCCCCCGAAACGGCCGTGCAGATGTCCGGACCGGCCCGTCGCGTCTCCATCGAACCCGTCGGCCCCGAGCAGGCGGAGCTTCTTGGTACGCGACTTCGTCTGCGAGCGGGGCAGGTCGAGGCGATCGGCAACGGCATCGACGGTGTCGGATGCCATCTCGCGGTATGTGGTGAGCTTGCCGCCGGTGACGGTGATCATCCCGGACTCCGATGCGGTGACGGAGTGCTGGCGGGACAGGTCGGCGGTGCGACCGGACCCTGTCGACTTCACCAACGGGCGGAGTCCGGCCCAGGTCCCGACGACGTCGGCCTCGGTGATCTCGGTCGTGGTCGAGTGGTTGATGGCGCGGAGTAGGTACTGGACGTCTTCGCGCGTGCACTGCGGGTCGTCGAGCGGTCCGTCATAGTCGGTGTCGGTCGTGCCGATGTAGGTGAACGCCGGCTCCTGGCCAGGTGCGGTGGGCCACGGCACGACGAACACCGACCGCTTGTCCTTGGGGACTGGTGCCACGACGGCGATGTCGTTCTGCACCAGCGACCACGGCACGGTCAGATGGATGCCCTTTGCCGGCCGGATCGTGTCGGGGTCACGTCCTTCGTCGAGCGTGCGGACCTCGTCGGCCCACACGCCCGTAGCGTTGACCACCTGCCGGGCCTTCACCTCGATGCGTCGTCCGTGTGCCTCGACGATCGCTCCCGTCACGTGGACCCCACGGCGCGTCAGTTCCACGACCGGGGTGTGGTTGACACACACGGCCCCGTGCAGCACAGCCGCCGTCCGGGCGATGGTCATCGTCAGGCGAGCGTCGTCGGCCTGGGCGTCGTAGTAGAGGTAGCTGGCGGCCACGCGTCCGGGCGGGAGCGTCGGCATGTGCGACATGGTCTCTTCGGCCGAGATCCGCTTGTGGAGCTTGCCGATGCGTGCGCCGCCGGTGAGGTCGTACATCCACATCGCCGAGCCGAGGGCCCGCGCCAGCTTCGGATGGATGACGCCGTCCTTGCCGAACATGGGGATGAGGAACGGCATGACGTCGACGAGGTGCGGCGCGTTCCGCAGCAGCCGCTGGCGCTCTCGCAGCGCTTCGTACACGAGGCGGATGTCGCCCTGCTGGAGGTAGCGCAGCCCGCCATGGACCAGCTTCGAGCTCTTCGACGACGTGCCCGATGCGAAGTCACCCTTCTCGACGAGCGCCGTCTTGAGCCCTCTGCTCGCCGCGTCGAGTGCCACGCCGGCGCCGGTGATGCCACCGCCGATGACGAGCACGTCGAACGTCTGGTCGGCGAGGGCGGCAAGGCTCGCGCCTCGATCGAACGGTCCCACGGTCATGGGAGCAGGCTACGGGCGGTCAGGAGGGTTGCGAAGCGACGACCCAGGCGTCGACGAGATCGCCGAGGATGCCCAGGGTCACGCCTCCGTGCTCGAGGACGGTGTCGTGGAAGCCGCGGATGTCGAAGCCGACTCCGAGGCGCGATCTCGCGTCGTCTCGCAGGCGGAAGAACTCTCGCTGACCGATCTTGTAGGACAACGCCTGGCCGGGCATGCCGATGTAGCGGTCCACCTCGACGGCGGCTTCGTCGTGCGCGATGGGAACGTGCGTGGTCATGAAGTCGATCGCCTGCGACCGCGTCCAGCCCATGGCGTGCAGCCCGGTGTCGAGCACGAGGCGGGCGGACCGCCACGCGTCGGCGGAGAGCATGCCGATGCGCATCAGGTCGGAGGAGTAGATCCCCATCTCGTCGGCCAGCCGCTCGGTGTAGAGACCCCAACCCTCGCTGTAGGCCATGTAGCCACCGCGACGCTGGAACATCGGGACATCGAGCTCGACCGCGCTCGCCCGCTCGAGGTGGTGGCCGGGGACCGCCTCGTGGAACGCGAACACCTCGGCTTCGAATCGATTGCGCCGGGTCGGCTCATGGGTGTTGGCGAAGTAGACGCCCGGTTTCGATCCGTCGGCCGGCGGCGCGCCGTAGTACGCCGGCGGTGAGCCGGGAGCGAGGGAGTCGGGAACGGCTTCGACCACCACGTCGGTGCCGGGGAGGTGTGCAAACCACTCGGGCGCGACCGCCACGGCACGAGCGATCGCCGCTGTCGCCGCGTCGAGGATCTCCTGCGCCGACTCGTACTTCATCGTCGGATCGGAGCGCAGGTGAGCGAACAAGGCGTCGCGTTCACAGATCCCGACGGCGCGTTCGCCGACTTCGGCCCATTCAGCCGGCAGCTTCTCTGTGAGTTCCTCCATGCCGATGCGATGGATCTCGTCGGGGCCGAGCGTGGTGGTCGTTGCTCGCCGGGCCAGCGACTCGTAGAGCACGTCGCCGTCGGGCACGTGGCACAGGCCAGGGTGATCGTCGTCCCGACCCTTTCGCTCGAGGTCTCGCAGCGCCTCCGCCACCCGCTGGTAGGCGGGGCGTACCCATGTGTCGACTGCCCTCGATGCCTCGACT
>JBBSLH010000173.1:0-8772 GCA_038255425.1 Acidimicrobiales bacterium | reverse complement strand
GTCAACGGCCGCCGCTGTGGCGAGACGTCCGGATCCTCCGGGTCGTCTTCCAGGTGGCGGTCGTGGCCGTCGTCGTCGCGTTCGGGCTGTGGCTCTGGAACAACCTCCAGACCAACGCCGACACCACGAACATCCCGCTCGGCTTCGACTATCTCGATCAGCCCGCAGACCTCACCGTCCCGGGCAACGACTTCAACCAGAGCCAACCGGTGAAAGACGCCGTCATCGTCGGCCTGGGCAACACGATCCGGGTCGCCGCGGCCGGCATCGTGCTCGCGACCATCCTCGGCACGCTCCTCGGCATCGCCCGGTTGTCGACCAACTGGCTGCTGTCCAACCTGGCCCGCGCCTACGTCGAGGTCTTCCGCAACATCCCGCTCCTGATCATCGTGGTGTTCAGCTACTCGGCGATCTTCCTGCGTTTCCCGCGGCTCGAGGATGCCCGGACCTACGGCGGCGTGTTCCTCCCATCGGTGCGCGGCACCGGCACGGTGTGGTTCACCACCGACGACAAGGGCGGGGCGATCGCGATCGTCGTCCTGGTGGCGATGGCAGCCACGTGGGCTGTCACCCGCTGGCGCCGAGCCGTGCATGACCGCACCGGCGCACGCGCGCATGGAGTCCTGTTCGGTGGTGCTGCGTTCGTCGTGACGATGCTCGCCGGACTGGCCGTGCTCGGATTCCCCCTCGGATACAGCACGCCGGAACTGGACGGTCGCCGGATCGTCGGGGGGATCACCATGCTCCCGGAGTACGCGGCGTTGCTGTTCGCGTTGGTCGTCTACACCGCGAGCCACATCGCAGAGATCGTCCGCGGCTCGATCCAGGCGGTCCCCAAGGGCCAGAACGAGGCGGCCACCGCGCTGGCGCTGTCCGGTGGCCAGCGCATGCGGCTGATCGTGCTTCCCCAGGCGATGCGCATCGCCGTCCCCGCCATCGGCAACCAGTACCTCAACCTCACCAAGAACTCGTCGCTCGCCGTCGCCATCAGCTTCTTCGAACTCACGAAGGTGACGCAGGTGAGCATCGCCAACCGCGCGCCTGCGGTGCCTTCGTACGCCATCCTGCTGGCGATCTACCTGACGCTGTCGCTGATCCTCTCCGCCGTCGTGAACATCGCCAATCGCCGCCTCGCACTGGTGGAACGATGACCGCGGCCACACGCCCCGACACCACGGCATCGCGGTCGAAGTGGATCAAGAAGAACCTGTTCCGCACTCCACGAGACTCGGTCATCACGGTCGTCACCGGAGCGGTGCTGTTCGCCATCGTGTGGCGCACCATCCGGTTCGTGTTCTTCACCGGCCGGTGGGAGATCGTCCGGGTCAACCTCGGCCTCTACCTCTACGGGCGGTACCCCACCGACGACCTGTGGCGACTCGTCGTCACCGTGTTGGTCATCGCTGCGACCGGAGGTTTCATCGCCGGAATCATCGCGAAGCGCACGCGTCTCGCGGCGGAGGCTGCCGACACGCCCCTCGAGGACACCGCCATCGGTGAACGGCTCCGCGACCTGGCATTCCGGCTCTGGCCCGTACTGGTCCTCGTCGCGCTCCTCCTGCTGCTCTCCGAGACGATCACCCCCACGCTGGTCGCCTTCGCCACGGTGGCTGCGGCGATCGCCGGCCGACTCGTCGGCGGCGTCCTCCCGAAGCGCGCGGGGGTTCTGGCGTTCGCCCTTCCCGCCCTCCTGCCCTTCGGTCTGTTGCCGTTCCTCACCGCAGCGCAGGGTTGGGATGACTGGGGCGGGTTCATGCTGACGATCTTCCTGGCGGCGGTGAGCATGCTGGCCTGCTTCCCCCTCGGGTTGCTGCTCGCTCTGGCGCGACGGTCGACACTCCCGGCCGTGCGTGTGATCGGCGTCGGTGTCATCGAGTTCTTCCGTGGCGTGCCGCTGGTCGTGCTGGTGCTGATGAGCAGCGTCGCCCTGGGGTTCTTCCTCCCGCAGTCGATCCTCCCGGGCAAGGTCGTCCGCGTGATCGTCGCGTTCACGATCTTCACCGCGGCCTACGTCGCCGAGATCGTGCGAGGTGGTCTCCAGTCGGTCCCGCGAGGCCAGACCGAGGCAGCCCAAGCACTGGGCATGTCCCCGTTCCGGGTCATGGGCTGGATCGTGTTGCCCCAGGCGCTGCGCAATGTGATCCCCGCGCTCGTCGGCCAGTTCATCAGCCTGTTCAAGGACACGACGCTGGTGTTCGTGATCGGCTTCCTCGACGTCCTCAGTGTCGCCGATGCGGTCACCAAGCAGTCCCAGTTCGACCTGGCCAACTTCGCCGAAGCCACGGCGTTCGCCACCTTGCTGTTCTGGGTCGGTTCGTACACGTTGTCGCGAGAGAGCCAGCGGCTGGAGAAGCGATTGGGAGTCGGAACGAGATGAGCGACGAGCCAGAGACGAGGCCAGAGACAGGAACGGTCTTCGCCGACGCCACCCAGGTGGCCGGCACCGGCGGCGTGATGATCGAACTCGACGGCGTCGACAAGTTCTTCGACGACTTCCAGGCGCTCAAGGACATCAACCTCAAGGTCGGCAAGCAGGAGGTCGTCGTCGTCATCGGACCGTCCGGTTCGGGCAAGTCGACGATGATCCGCTGCATCAACCGCCTCGAGAAGCACGACAACGGCCGAATCGTGATCGACGGGACCGAGCTCTCGGAGGACATCCGCAACATCCAGGCCATCCGTCGGGAGACCGGCATGGTGTTCCAGTCGTTCAACCTGTTCCCACACCTGAGCGTGCTCGAGAACATCACCATCGCCCCGCGTCAGGTCCGTAACATCCCACGAGCCGAAGCCGAGGAGCAGGCCCACGAACTCCTGACCCGGGTCAAGATCCCGGAGCAGGCGAACAAGTACCCCGGGCAACTGTCGGGCGGACAGCAACAGCGCGTGGCCATCGCCCGCGCGCTGGCGATGAAGCCGAAGGTGATGCTCTTCGACGAACCGACGTCGGCGCTCGACCCCGAGATGATCGGCGAGGTCCTCGACACCATGCAGAGCCTCGCCGAGGAGGGCATGACGATGATCTGCGTGACCCACGAGATGGGGTTCGCTCGCAACGTGGCCGATCGCGTGCTGTTCATGGCCGACGGCGAGGTCGTCGAGGTCGGGACGGCCGAGCACTTCTTCACCGATCCGCAGGAGGAACGGACCAAACTGTTCCTCAGTCAGATCCTGTGATGTCGCACTCCGCTCCTGTCGACGCCATCGATGCGGGTCCCCCCACGCCCTTCGAGCGACACGCGACCGCCGCCGCGACGACCGCAGGTCTCGGGGCCGCATGGGTCGTGGGCCGTGGCCTGCTGCCCTTCGACCTCGCGTGCCCTTTCCTCGCGGCCACTGGAATCCCGTGCCCGTTCTGCGGGATGACGCGCCTCAGCGATCACCTGCTCCGACTCGACGTCGTCGGCGCTGTGACCGGCGACCCCGCCGGCGTCGTGTTCCTCGCGGTCCTGGGCGTGCTCGCAGCCGTCGGCGCCGCACGTCGACTCGGTTGGGCGCCGACGCTGTGGCCGTCCTCCACCCCGGTGGTCGCCGTGCTCGTCACGACGCTCGCTCTGCACTGGATCACGACCCTGGGCGGCGGCGGCTTCGTGTCCTCGTGATCCGACACCATCACCCGCCCTCTCGATACTGTCTCGGCTGTCACAACGGGCGGAAAAGAAAGCAGGAACATCCATGAGCGATGCACCACCACCACCTCCCCCTCCGGGAGCCATGCCTCCACCACCGTCCGGAGCAGCGGGCACCTCGCAGTTCGGCGCCCTCGCCCCCTGGGGTGAGCGAGTCCTGGCGTCGCTGATCAACTTCGTCCCGTTGATCGTCCTGTCGTTCGTGATCGGTTTCGTCTCGAGCATCCTCGCGAACCTGATCGTCCTCGCCGCGGGCCTCTACTTCTATTACCTCGACGGTGAGACCGGTGCGAGCCCTGGCAAGCGCGTCATGGGGCTCAAGACGATCAACATGGAGACCGGCCAGACCATCGGCGGCGGGCTGGGCATCGTCCGCTACTTCGCGCACATCCTGGACTCGATCACCTGCCTGATCGACTACCTGTTCCCGCTCTGGGACGCGAACCGCCAGACCTTCGCCGACAAGGTGATGAAGACCGTCGTGCTCACCGGCCAGCCCAAGCAGGCGGTCGGGCCGGAGATCTTCATTCCGTAGTCGTCAAGCCGTAGTTCAGGTCAATCGCCCGAGGCGTGCCGCTTGCGGCGCTCCTCGAAATCCTCGTGGAAGCGCAGGATGGTCGACTGGCTGGCGGTCGCCAGCAAGGTCCCGTCCTGCGCCCACAGGTGGACGAGTCCGTGGCCGAAGCCGTTGGCGATGGCATGGACCCGGATGTCGAGCAGGACCCAGTCGGTGTCCACGATCTCGACCATGCGCAGCGTGTTGTCGAGGCTGTTGCCGCCGGCGTGTCGGCCGAGCGCCTGGCCCAGTCCGAACGGGACGTAGTCGCCGAGGATGGCGAGCGCCGCACCGGACATCTCCAGCACGTCGGGCATGCGGGCCCACATCGAGCAGTTGCCGTTCGGTGAGGGATTGCCGTCGATGTCATCCCAGTTGCGGGCGTCGGCGAGGCGGAAGTCGAGGCGAGACATCATCCCCTCGGTGTCGTCCATGGCGAAGCGGACCTCGCACTCCTCTGGCGATGGCACGTCGGGCATCGTCTCCCACGCCCCCTTGGCGTCGACGTCGCGCTCGCCCAGCGCAGCGTTGACGGTCAGGATCTCCCGGTCGCCGACGTGACCAGTCGCCCGTGCCTGCGTCACCGACCGACCAGCGTTGGCCACGACGACATCGATGTCCATGATCGAAGGGGGGTTGGCGTAGCTGAGGTACTGCGCGGTCGCCCAGATCACCGGGCGCCCGGTCGTGCCCTCCATGGCCTCGATGGCTGCGCCGAGGCCGCAGCCGCCCCACAAGAAGTTCGCCCGCGTCGACACACCCGGCGTCACCGGCAGGATCCAGCGGTTGGGGTTGTGGGTCGGCTCGAGTCCGAGGAAGGTCTTCGCATCCACGGCGGGCGACTCTACGAGCGCGGAGCAGGGTTCCCAGCAAGCGGAGTAGAACCACTGCGCATGACAACCCCGTGGCTCGAAGATGCCTGCTCCCTCGTCGACGCGTATCGCTCCGGCGATCGTGACCCTGTCACCGAGACCGAGGCGTGTCTGGCCGCGATCGAGGCGTCCGAGCTGAATGCCTTCTCCCACGTCGACGCCGAGCGAGCGATCGGCGCTGCGAAGAACGCCGACGTCTCGCTTCCCTTCGGTGGCGTCCCGATGGGCGTCAAGGAACTCGACAAGGTCGCCGGCTGGCCCGACACCGAAGCGTCGTTGGTCTTCAAGGATCGCGTCGGCACGATGAACGGCACCATGATCGATCGCCTGGTCGACGCCGGCGCCACGTTGGTCGGCATGTGCACGGCATCAGAATTCGGCGGGCTCAACGTGTCCACCACGCGGCTCAACGGGACCACCCACAACCCGTGGGAACGCGGCAAGACCGCAGGTGGATCGTCGGGCGGGTCATCGTCAGCCGTGGCCGGCGGTCTCGTCCCCATCGCCACGGGAGGCGACGGCGGCGGATCGATCCGGATCCCCGCAGCCTTCAACGGCCTGGTCGGCATGAAGGGGACGGCCGGCCGGATCCCTCGGGGGCCCAAGACCGAGATCGCCCCGCTCACCGTCGTCAAGGGCTGTCAGGCCCGGTCCGTCCGAGACGTCGCCCGTTGGTACGACGTCTGCGCCGGCTACGACATGCGCGACCCCTACTCGCTGCCCTCACACGGCCGGTGGGAGGCCGAGGTCGGCACCCACGATCTCACCGGGATGAAGGTCGTCGTCTCCCCTGACCTGGGCAAGGCGGTGCTGCGGCCAGAGGTGGAGGCGAACGTCCGGGAAGCGGCCGCGGCCCTCATCGCCGATGCCGGACTGGTCGAGGTGGACGTTCCGATCGAGTTTCCCGGGCTGGGTCTCGAGTGGGCGATGTCGAACCTCGCGCAGCTCTTCAACGACCTGCGGGACCTCTGGCCCGACTGTAAGGACGACCTCTCCAAGGAGATGGCGTTCGGTCTCGAGATGGCACACGGGTCCTACGACCTCGCGATGGCAGCGACGGTCGAGCGGAATCGCACCGACATGAACGAGAAGATGGCCGCGGTCTTCGACGACGCCGACTTCATCATCTGCGCCACCAATCCCGATGTGGCGTACCCGGCCGAGATCATGGCCAACACACGCGTGGGCGACAAGAAGGTCGGCCTCGAGAACAACGGCGTGTTGACGATCCCCGCGAACATCGTCGGCAATCCGGCGATCTCGGTGCCGGTGGCGCCCGCGTTCGGTCTGCCGGTCGGCATGCAGATCATGACCCGCCACCACGACGATGCCCTCCTCCTCGACCTGGCGCGGATCGTGGAGAAGACGCTCCCATGGCCCCTGGTGGCGCCGGGATCGCCCGGCTAGGGACCGGTCCCGGAGTTCTTGTCAGACCCTCTGCGGATACTGGGGTCATGGCAACGCAACCCCGCCTCATCCCAACGAAGTTCCACCTCGACAACGCCAGCCGGGAAGCTGGCAAACGTGGTCTGGCGAAGGCTCGAGCAGCCCTCGCCGATGCCCAGGTCAAGGCGGCGTCCGAGCGCCACGACGGACACGCCACGGCGGCCTGAGATCTTGACCGTCCGGTCAAGATTCCATCTAGAGTGACCACATGACCGAAGTCGTGATCATCGATGCCGTCCGCACCCCCGTGGGTCGTCGTGGCGGTGGCCTGTCCACCATGCACCCCGGCGAACTCCTCGGAATCGCCCAGAAGGCGCTCATCGACCGGACGGGCATCGATCCCGCCGAGGTCGGCCAGGTCGTCACCGGCTGCGTGTCGCAGGTCGGCGAGCAGGCATTCAACATCGGCCGTACCGCCTGGCTCGCCGCCGGGCTCCCCCAGTCGGTCGCCAACACGACCGTCGACACCCAGTGCGGGTCGTCGCAGCAGGCCACGAGCTTCGCCACTGCCCTCGTCGGAAGCGGCGTGGTCGACGTCGCCGTCGCCTGTGGCGTCGAGACCATGAGCCGCATCCCGATCGGGAGCAGCGGCCGCAAGGACTTCGGTCTCGGCATCCCGATCCCCAAGACCTACTTCCCGCGCTACGAGATGACCTCGCAGTTCGAAGGCGCCGAGCGCATCGCCGAGAAGTGGGGCATCTCCCGGGCCGACACCGACGCATTCGGTCTCCGCTCGCAGCAGTTGGCAGCCCAGGCGTGGGCCGAGGACCGCTTCGGCACCCAGATCGTCCCCGTCACCGCGCCCGACGCCGACGAAGAGGGCAACCTCCTCGACACGACGCACGAGGTCACCCGTGACGAGGGTCTCCGCGAGACCACGCTCGAGAAGCTGGGCACCCTCAAGCCGGTCGCCCGCCCCGACGGCGTGCACACCGCCGGATCGGCCTCCCAGATCTCCGACGGCGCCGCCGCCGTGCTGATCATGACCGCCGACAAGGCCAAGGAGTTGGGCCTCACGCCCAAGGCCCGCATCGTCGACACCTGCAACGTGGGCGTCGACCCGGTCCTCATGCTGACCGGTCCCATCGATGCCACCACGCACCTGCTCGAGCGCACCGGCCTGACGATGGCCGACATCGGCGTCACCGAGATCAACGAGGCGTTCGCTTCGGTCGTGCTCTCGTGGGCCAAGGAGCACAACCCGGACATGGACACCGTCAACCCCAACGGTGGCGCCATCGCCCTCGGTCACCCCCTCGGCGGCACCGGTGCCGTCCTGCTCACCAAGGCACTCCACGAGCTCGAACGAGCCGACAAGGAACACGCCCTGGTCACGATGTGCTGCGGCGGTGGGCTGGGCACCGGCACCATCATCCAGCGCGTCTGATGTCGACGGGCGACCTGCGACCCGCGGGTCGCCCCGACGTCATCCGCATTTTCGCGGTCGCCGCTGTCGTCGCGGTCGCCGTGCTGGTCACAGCGTGGACCGGCGCCTTCGACTCGTCCGGTGGACCCTCGGCCTCGGCCGGTGAGGGCACCGTCGTCCAGGTCATCGACGGCGACACCGTCGACGTCGACGTCTCCGGCAGCAAGGAGCGCGTGCGCCTCATCGGCGTCGACACGCCCGAATCAGTCGCACGCGACCGTCCCGACCAGTGCTTCGGCGTCGAGGCGTCCGAGCACACCAAGAAGCTCTTGCCCGCCGGCACCGTCGTCCGTCTCGAACGCGACGAGGTCAGTCGCGACCGGTACGGGCGATTGCTCGCGTATGTGTACCGGGTCGACGACGACCTCCTCGTGAACCTCGACCTCATCCAGGGCGGCTTCGCCGATGCCGTCACCTTTGGCGACAACGAGGCGCTCTACGACACGTTCGTCGCCGCCGAGGCCACGGCGCGCGCCGACGGCACCGGCCTCTGGTCGGCCTGCGGCGGCCCCGACGTCGATCTCGAGACCACACCCGGCTGAACGGCCGGGATCCGCCGAATACCGCAAGTTACCCTCGGATCACTACTGTGAGCCACTGATGAAGGGTCGGATCTTCGTCGCGCTCGGCGCGATCATCATGTCTGCAGGCGTTTTCGCGCTGCCCGCGTTCGGAGCCGTCGACCCCGAGAACGTCGACGGCGGCACCGTCGACAAGGTCGGCTGGTGGACCCAGGCCAACACCCGCGTCGACAACCCCACCGGACCGATCACCGTTCCTCCTCCCCCGGGCATCCCGGAAGATCGCCTGGTCGTGGCCGCTGCCGGCGGCGAGCCGGCATCG
>JBBSLH010000172.1:0-8798 GCA_038255425.1 Acidimicrobiales bacterium | reverse complement strand
AGGTGCCCGCGCCTACGGCGTGAGCCTGCTCACGATGGCAGGGGGGCTCGGCGCCGGGATGGTGCTGTGGATCCTGCCGCTCGTCGAGATCGACGAACGAGCGTGGCGCGGCCTGTACGTCGTGCCGCTGCTGTTCCTTCCGCTCATCCGTTCGACTGCTTCGTTGCTCCCGGAGTCACGGCGGTTCGTCCGACGTCACGCCGCCGCGAAATTCGCCGGACACGGTCGCCGCCTCGCGCTCCTGGCCGGCACGACGTTCGCACTCGCCATCTTGTCGACGCCCGCCTCGCAGCTCCAGAACGAGTTCCTGCGGGACGAGTTCTCGTTCTCCGCGGCGCAGATCACCCTGTTCACGATCCTCACGGTGACACCGGCGACGATCGGGATCGTGGTCGGCGGACGGCTGGCGGACACCCGCGGAAAGCGACTCATCGGAGGCATCGGCCTCGGCGTCGGGGCTGCACTGACGGCGGCGCAGTTCGTCACGACCTCGGTCGAACTCGTGTGGATCGTGGCGACCGTCGGCTCGATCTTCGGTGGCCTGGCGGTGCCTGCGCTGGCGATCTACGGACCTGAATTGTTCCCGACCGCGCTCCGCACCAAGGCCAACGTCGTGATGACGATGCTCGGTGTCGGCGGCTCCGTCCTCGGACTCGGGATCGTCAGCTACCTGTCCGACCGCTGGTCGCTCGGGCCCGCGATCGCAGTCCTCGCCGTCGCCCCACTCCTGGCGACCCTGCTACTCATCCCCCAGTACCCCGAGACCGCCAATCGCGAACTCGAAGACCTCAACCCCGAGGACGACCTCGGAGCACTGGGCTCGGTGGCGACATCAGGGCTGTGACCCGAGCCGATCGAGCCAGCCGGCCACGGCATCGACGACCGGAGCATCGTCACGGGGCGAGTGCGCTTGTCCGTCGATCCACACGAACTCGACTGGACCGCTGATCGCGGCGGCATGCTCCTGGATCTCGGAGGGCGTGCCGAAGGGATCCTTGGTCCCCGACACGAACAACGTGGGCACGGCGATGTCGGGGAAGTGTTCGACCCGCAGCTTCTCGGGCTTTCCGGGCGGATGGAGCGGGTAGCTCAACAGCACCAGCCCAGCAACCCGTTCACCCTCGGCCGCGAGGAGCGAACACATCCGGCCGCCGAACGAACGTCCACCGATGATCAACGAATCGGTCGCGACACCCAGGCGATCGGCGAAGGCAGCCATGTCGTCCCGGAGTTGAGCGTGCACCTTGCCCACGGCGCGTGCGCGGATGGTGACGCGCTCGACGGGGATCTCCAGGCCATCCTCGAGCGCGACGAGGGTCCGATTGTCACGGTCGGCACTCGCTCCAGGCGTGATCAACAGTCCGCTCATGCCAGCAAGATCCTCCGTGCTTCGGTGAGGTCGTTGATTCGCATCGCCGCATCGTCGGTGTCGCCCCCATGATCGGGGTGGGCATCACGCAGCGCGTCGCGGAATCGGCGTTGGATCGACTTCCGGTCGGGGATACGGATCGAACCGTCGTCCTCAGCGGTCATGCCCAACGTCTGGAGCGCCCACTGCACGGGATCGTCGTAGGCGGCAGCGTCCCAGTCGCGTCCCGACGTGAGTCCAGAGAGATGCGCGAAGAGCGTCCGGTCGAGCGGACCCGTCCATCGCATGCCCTTGCGAATCGCATCCATGACCGCACGACGGGCCAAGGGGTCGAGCGAACCCGCTGCGTAGAGCACGCCCACCATCATCTGGAGTCCGCTGGCGTGGTTGTCGAGATCGACGGTGAGGTTGTCGCCGTCTCGGCGGAGTCGAGCCCGCGAGCGAGTCAGCCCATGGCGGTCCTCCTGGAACCGATGCCGGAGTCGCGGCTGGACGATCCGCTGCCCCTCCTGCAACTGCAGCGTCAGCTTCAACATGTTCTCGAAGAGCTCTTCGTCGAGGTCATCACGGAACTGGGCGATCACCGCGCCGAGCAGGATCCCACCGGGCCCTGGCGCGGGATCGACGGGAAGCGAGCACGCCCCGAGCGCGATCCGCCTGGTCGGAGCGAACGGGCGGGAGTGGTAGATCTGCAGCTCGGCCAGCGCGTTCACGGGGCGACGCTAGCGATGCCGGGATCGGCCTAGACCATCGGGCGCAGACGGTCCCGGAGGCGCAGCGCCATCTCCCTGACCAACGCCGGTGGGATCGCTGCGTGGAGTCCGTCGATCATCTCGTCGACCTGTTCCACGACCCGGTTCCACTCACCCTCGTCGATGCCGTAGGGCGGGTTCTCGCCGATGCGTTCGGCTGCGTCGAGCAGTGCGTGCACCGGGTCGCCCGTCGCGTCCTTCTGCAGCCGGTCGGCGGCCACGAACAGCGCTCCGAGCACCTCGATGTCCGTGTCGTCGCCGTCGTCGTCCTCGGCAGGGAGTTCGTCCGGGAATCGGATGGTCGGGAGGAGTGCGTCGATCTGCCCCTCGTTCTCCTCGTGGACCACGACCTCGTAGCCGTCGCTCACCCACTCATGGGGCACCTGCATCTCGTGAAGCGCGTCGTCGAGTTCGTCGAGCTCGGTCGGATCCCAGTCCAGGAGCTCGTAGCCGACCTGCTCCTTGGCGTCGTCGAGGGGCATGCAGTCGTCCTCGGTGTCGCTGCCGTCATCACCCGGGTCGTCACCGTCGATGCCCCCGTCCATGTCAGGACCGAAGCTCAACTCGAGATCGGCGTCGTGGTCGTCCTCGCCGGGCGTGTTCAGCACGTCCGTGAGGCTACGACGTGGCGGCCCTACTGCTCGGACCAGCTGGACAGGTCGGCGACATCGACTTCGAGCATCCGGACGGCACGACGACGTGATGCATCCGCCCCCAGCAGCTCGTCCGCTGCTGCGACGACGATGGTGGTGGTCGCAGAACTGACGAACGGGTCGTGGTGATCGGCGACAGCGTCAGCGACGGCGTCCGGCATTCGCTGATCGAGCAGGTGCTCTGCTCCGAGCAGCGCATGATCGGTGCCGTAGCGATCCTTCTCGACGCGGAGTCGTTCCACGTGATCCCACGGGCCTGTCAAGATGTCGACGTAGCCAGCCGGATCCCGGTGCAACAGCAGCAGCTGGCCGATGTCGTGGAGGAGTCCAGCGGCAAATGCGTCGCCGGCGTCGGCATCGACGAGCGGCGCCAGCTCGCGAGCCATGCACGCGACCTCGACAGCGTGCGTCCTGATCCGGGCCGCCAGCGGCGTACACCGCTCGTCGTCAGCGACCGCCGAGTAGGCCGTGCCGAAGACCGACGGAGCGGTCGAGCGTGTCCGGGTTGTCGCGTCCATACCTGCTGCCTCCTGTGCACGATGCATCGGCACCGTGTGAAGGGAACTTGAAAGCATTCCGCCATTTCATGACCGCTCGGTCCGCTTCACCCGGTTCGCGCGACGACGGCTACGGTTCGCCGCATGGCGCAACCTCAGGCTCCCGACCGCAACCTCGCCCTCGAACTCGTCCGTGTGACCGAGGCCGCGGCCCTCGCTGCGAGCCGCTGGATGGGTCGAGGAGACAAGGAGGGTGCCGACGGTGCCGCTGTCGACGCCATGCGCGTGATCTTGTCCTCGATCCAGATGGACGGCATCGTCGTCATCGGCGAAGGCGAGAAGGACGAAGCCCCGATGCTCTTCAACGGCGAGAAGATCGGCGACGGCAACCCGCCGCAGACCGACATCGCGGTCGACCCGATCGACGGCACCACGCTCACCGCGCTGGGCCGCGGCAACGCCATCGCCGTGATCGCCGTCGCCGAGCGCGGATCGATGTTCGATCCCGGACCGTGCGTCTACATGGAGAAGATCGCCACCGGACCCGACGCCGCCGGAGCGATCGACATCACCCGGTCGCCGACCGAGAACCTCGAGGCCGTCGCTGCCGCCAAGGGCGAGTCGGTCCGTGACATCACCGCCGTGATCCTCGACCGCGATCGGCACAAGGACCTCATCGCCGAGGTCCGAGACGCCGGCGCCCGCATCCGATTGATCCCCGACGGCGACGTCGCCGGCGCGATCTCGACGTGCTGGCCCGAGTCGGGAGCCGACGTGCTCTTCGGTATCGGCGGCACCCCCGAGGGTGTGATCACCGCCGCCGCCCTCAAGGCCATGGGCGGCACCATGCAGGGTCGCCTGTGGCCCCGCAACGACGCTGAGCGCAAGGCGGCCGAGAAGGAGGGTTATGTCCTGGACCAGGTGCTCACCGAGAACGACCTGATCCGTGGCGACAACTGCTTCTTCGCCGCCACGGGCATCACCGATGGAGAACTGCTCCAGGGCGTGCACTACGACCGCCGGGGCGCCACCACACAGTCGCTGGTGATGCGCTCCAAGTCGGGCACAGTGCGAATGGTCAACGCGCGGCACAAGATCGACAAGCTGGCCGATTACGCCAGCGTCGACTTCAGCTGACGTCCTTCTGAGAACTCGGCGACCCGGGTACTCTTTCCCTGCATGACGGTCGGTTCCCTCCGGGACCAGACGACGCGTTGGCTGCAGATCGCAGCCCTCGTCGTGATCGCATTCGTGCTCGTGCGCACGGTGACATCGCCACGTGTCCTGACCTCCATGGCCGGCACGCCGGCGGCACAGATCGGTGTCGCGGAGACGATCGCCGGCCTCGAGACCGCCGCAACGTCTGAGTCCGCCGTCGAGGCGCGCCCGGTTCGACG
Organism: Acidimicrobiales bacterium; assembly: GCA_038255425.1. Classification (GTDB taxonomy): domain Bacteria; phylum Actinomycetota; class Acidimicrobiia; order Acidimicrobiales; family Salinilacustritrichaceae; genus Salinilacustrithrix. The sequence goes on along the minus strand of JBBSLH010000172.1, from coordinate 4,130 downwards.
AGCACGCCACGTCCAGTCGGGACCGGTGCCACATCTCGCGGTGGTGCTGTTCGCCGCGCTGGCCGCGGTGGCCGCGGCGACTCGACGCCGCAGCACGCACGCTGCGCCCGCCCTCGCCTCACGCGCGGTTCCCGTGCTCGGTGGGCGCGGACCGCCACCACTGCTGCACTGAACTGCTCGGGGCGACCGATCCGGTCGTCCCTCGTGCCGCGACGCCACCGGGCGTCGGCCACCGGCGGACGGTCCTCGTGGACGATCCGCCTCGACCCACTGGAGGTCGAGATGAGGAGCTTCGAGCCCTTCGTCATCCTGTTCGTCTGGTACGCCCCCGGATTCATCGCTGCCCATGCGATGACACGACGGGGCCATGACCCCATGCCGTGGATCTTCGCAGCCTGGGTCGGCGGCGCCCTGTGCGTCATCGCCGCCCTGGTCTGGTCTCGTTACGAGCACCGGCGAGACACCCACCGTCCCCCACCACCCCAGGCAACCGTCTCGTCGGCGACGAGCCTGCACCGAAGGACCCCATGAATCTCGAACCACCCTCCGAGCACCACGTCCTGGTGTTCTTCGCTGCGATCCTCGTGCTCCTCGTCGTCGCTCGGCTGCTGGGTTCGCTCATGCAGAGATTCGGCCAACCGGCCGTGGTGGGTGAACTCGGCGCTGGCGTGTTGCTCGGTCCGTCGGTCCTCGGTCGAGTGTCTCCTGACGTCACCGTCTGGCTGTTCCCCGACGACGAGGTCCAGACCGCGATGCTGTTCACGATCGGCTGGCTGGGCGTCATGTTCCTGTTGGTGTCGACCGGCGCCGAGACGGACCTCGGTCTCATCCGCCGGCTGGGGCGGGCGGCGGCCCTCGTGTCGATCACCAGTCTGGTCGCGCCGCTCGTGCTCGGTTTCGGCGCGGGACTGGCGATGCCCGATGCGCTCATGGCCGACCCCGACCAGCGGAACATCTTCGCCCTTTTCATCGCGGCGGCGCTCGCCATCTCGTCGCTGCCGGTCATGGCGAAGATCCTCGGAGAGATGAACCTCCTCCGCCGAGACTTCGGCCAACTCACGCTCGCAGCAGGAATGGTGAACGACGTCGTGGGATGGATCCTCCTCGGCGCTGTCGCCGGTCTGGCATCGGCCGGCAAGTTCGAGATCGGAGCGCTCGCCTCCACGATCGGCGGGGTCGTGCTCTTCTTCGTCCTCGCGTTCACGGTCGGTCAGCGTCTCCTCGACGCGATCCTCCGCGAGGTGCGCCGACGAGGAAACGATCCCACCTCGGCCGCGGCCGGGCTCCTGGTGGTCGTCCTGGGCCTCGGGGTGGCAACGCAGTGGCTCGGCGTCGAAGCAGTCCTCGGCGCCTTCGTCGCCGGCATCCTGGTGGGACGGTCGAAGTTCGCCGACGACACGCTGCTCCACCCCCTCGAGACCGTCACGACGGCATTCTTCGCACCCATCTTCTTCGCCACCGCCGGCCTCCGCGTCGACCTGGGGTTGCTCGCCGACGCCACCGTCGCGTTGTGGACCGTCGTCGTGGTGCTCGTGGCGAGCGTTGCGAAGTTCGGCGGGTCGTGGATCGGTGCACGGATGGCCAAACTGTCGGCGCGCGAGTCGACCGCGCTCTCGATCGGCCTGAACGCTCGCGGCGCACTGGAGATCGTCATCGCCACCATCGGACTCTCGCTCGGCGTGCTCAACGAGGAGTCCTACACGGCGATCGTCGTCATGGCCATCGTGACGTCGGTCCTGGCTCCGCCGTTGCTGCGCGTGGTCCTACGCAACTGGCAGGGCACCGACCAGGAACGCGCTCGGCTCGAACACGAGGAGACGCTCCGCACCAATCGGGTCGTTCGCGACCGACGGATCCTGATCCCGAGCGAAGGAAGTGCGAGCTCGATCATGGCGGCACAGATCGTCGACCTCGCGTGGCCAGCCGGTGTCGACGCCACGGTACTCACGGTCAGCGGAGACGACGAGGCGCTGCGCCCCGTGGTCGCCAGCCTGGGCAACCGCGATGTGGAGGTACGTCGAGTACGGCGAGACGACATCGCCGAGGCGGTCAAGGAGGAGTCCCGCCTGGGCTACGGCGCCATCGCTGTCGGCGCCCCGTCGCTGGCACCGGATCATCTGCTGTCGCCGCTCGTCGACCAACTGCTCACCGACCACGACGTGCCGGTGCTCGTCGTGCGCCGAGGGCGAGCAATCGAGGGCGAGTTGCCGTGGGCCCATGCTCGCGCCGTGGTCCCCGTGACCGGCACGACCAACGCGCGGGCAGCACAGGAAGTCGCCTTCAACCTGAGCAGCCGCCTGGGCACCGAGATCGTGCTCACCCACGTCCTCGAACCCGAGCCGGCACTGGTGGCCGAGCGCACCGGCACCAACGGGACCATCTCGGCCGACGCGCACATCGCCGACGACCTCCTCGACGCCGCCGAACAGTTCGGTCGTCAGCTGGATGCCCGCACCACGAGGTCAATCCGGCGGGGCACCTCGATCGCCTCGGAGATCTGCGATCAGGTCATCGAGACCGAGAGCGACCTCGTCGTGGTGGGTGCGTCTGCTCGCCGTTCGAACGGGATCTTCCTCGGCCACACCATCGAACAGATCCTCGAGAAGTGCGATGCCACGGTCGTGGTCGTGCTCACTCCGCGCGAGTCATCGTGACAGGCCTCATCGGGACAGGGGATGATGCGAATGCGCCTCCCACCGGCGACCGTCGGCATCGTCGACGTGTTCGAGGATCGTGACCCGATCGATCACCACGTCGGTCGTGTAGCCGGCCAGGAGATTGATCGCCGGATCCGGCCCGTCCGTCGGTGATCCGTCGATGTCGATGGTGACATGGGGATGGAACGGCCGACGCTGCGGGCGGTTGAACGGGCCTCTCCAACAGCCCTCCTGAAGCGCGGCCACTGCGTCCCACGGATGGACGCGCAGAAAGCGAGTGGCCGACGACTCCTCGAACGTCTCGACCGGCCCCAACGTCAGCGACAGCGCCGGACAGCCTGCAGCCGCCCGCTCCACCACGACCATGGCGTCGGCGACGACCTCGTCATGGAGGTTGATCGGCGGGACGATCGTGATGTGCGCGCCGATGCGGGCGAGCTGACGGTCATCGAGCGCCCGTCGGAGCGCATCGATCTCGATGGACGCCGGCGCTGGGATCATCAGCGCAACGGCATATCTGTGTCTACCCATGTCCGACGAGTTGTGAGGCCCTGCCGAACAACTCGAAGCCGGGCGTGGCCCGCAAGGGCCTAAGACCGGCCGTGGACTTCCAGGCGGACCTCGGCCCGACGGAGCTGCGCCTCGACGTGGCCGTTGTGCTCCTTGCGCATCTCGGCCTCGGCATCTTCCTTCGACTGCACGGCGCGGTCGTAGTCGATGTGCTCCTGCATCTCTGCCAGGTCGGAGAGAATCGTCACCGTGGTGCCTCGTTCCGGACCACCAGACACCTCGACGAAGCCGCCGTGGACGGCGATGTGTTCGTCGGGACCATCGGTCGGCCGGATCGTCATCGCACCGATACCGAGCGCGCCCACGAACGGCGCGTGACCTGGCAGGAACGCGATGTCGCCGCCACCCACGGTCCGGGTGATGACCATGTCGGCCTCACCGGACCACAGGATCTTCTCTGGCGAGACGAGCTCGACCTGCATCGGCATGACGGATCTACTCCCCTGCGGACTTCTGGAGCTCGGCGGCCTTGCGGCGGGCGTCGTCGGCGCCGCCGACGTTGAGGAATGCCTGCTCAGGAAGGTCGTCGAGGTCGCCGTTGATGAGCTGCTCGAAGCTGTCGACCGTCTCGCTCGCCGGCGTGAAGTTGCCGGGAAGGCCGGTGAAGACCTCGGCGACGAACATCGGCTGCGACAGGAAGCGCTGGATCTTGCGGGCCCGGGAGACGAGCACCTTGTCCTCTTCCGACAGTTCGTCGAGGCCGAGGATGGCGATGATGTCCTGGAGTTCCTTGTAGCGCTGGAGGATCTCCTGCACCCGGGTGGCGACGGCGTAGTGACGGTCGCCGACGACCTCGGGCGAGAGGATCGACGAGGTCGACGCGATCGGGTCCACGGCGGGGTAGATGCCGAGGGCCGCGATGTCGCGGGACAACTCGGTGGTGGCATCGAGGTGCGTGAAGGT
>JBBSLH010000171.1:0-8801 GCA_038255425.1 Acidimicrobiales bacterium | reverse complement strand
GGGTGTCCGTCACGTCGACATGCCGTGCACGCCGGAGCGCGTCTGGGACGCGATCAACAACGCGTCTCGTTAGAGCTGGATCCCGAAGTCCTGGTGTTCGAGTGAGCCGGCCTCGATGTCGGTCAGGTCGAGCACATCGCCCGCCTCGTCGAAGGTGAATTCCCACACGTGCCCACAGGCACGGCAGTGCTGGCGCTGGTACTTGTGGATCATGTCGATGTGGTCGATGTAGCCGAAACCATCACATGTGGGGCAACGGCCGGGGACACCCGCGTGGATTCCACCATGCTGCTCGGTCGAATCGTCGGCGTGCGTCCGCTCCGCCGCGACGGCGGCATCGGTCAGATCGATCGTGTCGTGCTTACGTCGGAACAGTCCCATACGAACTCGATTCTGCTCTGGATTCTCGGGAACGGCGTGGATCTCCGCCAAGAGGACTCCACACCCCTCGATGGTAGTGGGCCGAACGGCCTATTGGCATGACGGTCAGGAAACGATCGGCGGGTCGTGCGGGCGCTCGTGCCACGCCGATGCGATCGATGCGCTAGGAAGACGGCCGCAGAGGACCGAGGTCCCGAACGGACAGGGGATGTTTCGTGGAGATCAGCATCACGGTGAACGGCACCGAGCAGCGCCACGACGTCGAGCCGCGCACGTTGCTCGTCCAGTTCATCCGAGAGGTGGCCGGCCTGACCGGCACCAACATCGGGTGCGACACGTCGTCGTGCGGGGCGTGCACGTTGCACCTCGACGGTGAGTCGGTGAAATCGTGCACCGTGCTCGCAGTCCAGGCCGACGGAGGCGTGATCACCACGATCGAGGGTCTGGCACCGTCCGACGACGAACTCCATCCGATGCAGGAGTCGTTCCGCGAACAGCACGGACTGCAGTGTGGTTTCTGTACGCCGGGCATGGTCATGGCGGCGACGTCGCTGCTCGACGAGAACCCCGACCCGTCCGAAGCCGAGGTACGCGAAGGGCTCGAGGGCAACCTCTGCCGCTGCACCGGCTATCACAACATCGTGGCCGCGGTACTCGCTGCGGCGAAGACCGGGCGAGGCGGCACGGCCGTGGAGGTCTCCAAGTGATCCCGGCATCGTTCGACTACGTCCGAGTCGACAGCGCAGAGGCCGCCATCGACGCGCTGGTCGAGCACGGCGACGAGGCGAAGCTCCTGGCTGGTGGCCATTCGTTGGTGCCGCTGATGAAACTCCGATTGGCGACACCCGCCGTTCTCGTCGACGTGGGTCGTCTCGACGACCTGCGCTACATCGAGGACCGCGGCGACCACGTCGCGGTCGGCGCCCTCACCCGCCACCGTGAGGTCGAGACCAGCGACGTGCTGCGGGCCGAGGCCCCGATCCTCCCGCACGCCACGTCGCACGTCGGCGACCCGCAGGTCCGTCACCGCGGCACCATCGGTGGCTCGCTGGCGCACGGCGACCCGGCCAGCGACCTTCCCGCGGTCCTGCTCGCGCTCGGCGCGACGCTGGTCGTGCAGGGGCCCGACGGCTCGCGTGAGATCGCAGCCGACGACTTCTTCACCGGATTCCTCGAGACCGCGGTGGGTGAGACGGAGTTGCTGACCGAGATCCGGGTGCCCAAGGTCGCGGGCGCCGGCTGGTCTTTCCAGAAGTTCAATCGCCGTGCCCAGGACTGGGCGATCGTCGGCGTGGCTTGCGTCCGACACGAGGGGAACGCCGGCATCGGTCTGGTGAACATGGACTCCCGTCCGGTGCGTGCATCGGCGGCCGAGGCCGCGCTCGCGTCGGGTGCCAACGCCGAAGACGCAGCAGCGGTCGCCGACGAGGGAACCGAGCCGACCGCCGACCTCAATGCCAGCATCGAGTTCCGTCGCCACCTGGCACGGGTCCTGACCAAGCGCGCCCTCCTCGAAGCCGGCTGACCACCGCGGTGTCCGAGCTCATCCCCGCAGCGACGGTCATCCCGTTGCGCGACACCGAAGCTGGCGTCGAGGTGTTGATGCTGCGGAAGAACTCGAAACTCGCCTTCGGCGGGATGTGGGTGTTCCCTGGCGGTCGTATCGACCCGGACGACGACGATCCGGCCTCGCCCGGCGACGAGTTGGCTGCGGCGTGTCGGGCGGCAGTCCGCGAAGCATTGGAAGAAGCGGACCTGTTGGTCGACCCGACCGGCCTCGTCCCGTTCAGCCACTGGACGCCGCCAGAGATCTCGTTGAACGGGCCGAAGCGGTTCGCCACCTGGTTCTTCGTCTGCCGCGCGCCGGTGGGCGAGGCCGGCGAGGTCACCATCGACGGGGGCGAGATCCACGACGACGAATGGGTCCGTCCGGTCGACATGTTGCGCCGTCGCGACGAAGGAGACATCCAGCTGGCGCCGCCGACCATCGTCACGTTGTACGACCTGGCGAAACACGACGACGTCGACTCGGCCGTCGCAGCAGCGGCCGAGCGAACGCCGTTTCGGTACTCGACCCGGGTCGGGAACACCGACGAGGGAATGGTCACGATGTGGGACGGCGATGCGGGGTACGACTCCGGGGACGCCGACGCCGTCGGGCCACGCCATCGGCTGCTCATGGCCGACCCGGTCTGGCGCTTCGAGGACTCCCGTTGACCGAACGCCGGTAGCCTCGTACAGGCATGACCGAGCAACTGATCGACTCCTACGGACGGGTCCACCGCGACCTGCGGATCTCGGTCACCGATCGCTGCAACTTCCGATGCACGTATTGCATGCCGGAAGAGGGCATGGAATGGCTGGGACGCGACGAGATCCTCACGTTCGAGGAGACCGCACGGATCACGCGGATCTTCGTCGAGCGGTTCGGCGTCGACGGCATCCGCCTCACCGGTGGCGAGCCGACGGTTCGCGCCCACCTCCCGGTCCTCGTCGAGCAACTCGCCGGACTCCGCGTCGGTGGCGATGGCCCGCTCGTCGACATCGCCATGACGACCAACGGGTCCACGCTGCGCAACAACGCGCATGATCTCGTCGCCGCCGGCCTCCGACGGATCAACGTCAGTCTCGACTCGCTCCGCGCCGATCGCTTCCTCGAACTGACGCGGCGCGACGAACTCCCGAAGGTGCTCGACGGCATCCGAGCGGCCAAGGAGGCGGGACTCGATCCCGTCAAGATCAACGTCGTGCTCGTCGGCGGGGTCAACGATGACGAGGTCCTCGACTTCGCCCGTTTCGGGCGGCACGAGGGCGTCACGGTCCGCTTCATCGAGTTCATGCCGCTCGATGCCGATGGTGGCTGGAAGCACGCGCAGGTCGTGCCCCAGGACGAGATCGTCCGGCGCATCTCGGCCGAATTCCCGCTCGAGCCGGTGGTGCGGGGGAGCGAGCCGGCGGAACGTTTCCGTTACCTCGATCTTCCCGACGACCATCCTGGTTCGGTCGTGGGCGTGATCCCGAGCGTCACCCGTCCCTTCTGCGAGTCGTGCGACCGGGTGCGGCTCACGGCAGAGGGCCAGCTCCGCAACTGCCTGTTCGCGCTCGACGAGTTCGACCTCCGCACGCCGATGCGCGCCGGGGGGAGCGACGACGACCTCGCAGCTGTCATGCAGGAAGCGGTGGGAGCGAAGTGGGCCGGGCACTCGATCGGCAAGGTCCAGTTCATCCGACCCCGCAAGTCCATGTCCCAGATCGGCGGCTGATCCTCACCGGCCCGACTTCGTCGGTCCCGTCAGCGCAGGAGGTTGCTCGCCCGCTCCTTCGTCGCCGACTCGTCAACCTCGGCGGCTGACACGTCGACCTCGGGCTGATCGGGCCCGTTGTAGGATCCTGCTGATGTCGGAGCGCGGACTCACCCACCTCGATCCGTTGGGCCGTGCACGCATGGTCGACGTCACCCCCAAGGACCCGACGCACCGTCGTGCCGTGGCCAGGGGCCGGGTCACGATGCAGCCCGACACCGCGTCGCTCGTCGCACGTGGGGCGATCACCAAGGGTGACGTGCTGGCCGTGGCGCGTGTCGCCGGTATCCAGGCTGCCAAGCGCACGCCGGACCTCATCCCGCTCTGCCACCCACTGCTCGTGGGGTCGGTGCTGGTCAACTTCCGGATCGAGGACGACTTCATCGAGGTCGAGGCGCAGGTCGACACGATCGACCGGACCGGCGTCGAGATGGAAGCGATGACCGCGTGCTCGATCGCCTGCCTCACGATCTATGACATGTGCAAGTCCGCCGATCGGGCGATGGTCATCAGCGAGCTGACCTTGTGGGAGAAGACCGGTGGACGATCCGGCACCTACCGCCGGGCCGCGAGCGATGCCGATGACGATCTCGCCGGGCGCTGACTCGCGCGCCAGGTCGCTCCTCGGTGCCCGGTTTGCTGCATTCGCGTAGCGATTGCGAAGGAAATATTGCAGAAACCCTTGTTCCACATTGCGTTTCGTAGTAGGAATGTAACGAACGGGTCGCCAGACCTGTACCCCTTTTCCGCCTGACGCCATCCCCGGAGCTCCCACGGGATCCCCTCCGATGGGTGCGCGTCTCCTCTCACCGAAAGCGAGGCGAGGAGCATGACGATCATGGTGTTGGTGGTGCTTGCCGCCATCTGGGCCGGTGTCCTTCTCCCCCCGTACCTCCAGAAGCGGCGTGCAACGCATCCGTCATCTTCGGTGGTCGACTTCCATCAGCAACTGGCCGTGCTCCAACGCACCGGCCGTGCGCTCGACGGTGCCGAACTGCACTCCGCGGCCGAGCGTCGTCCGGCACGACCCGCCGTCCAGTCGCCGGCGCATCACGGCTACGCCCCGCAGGCGATGGGTCGCAACGAGGTCATGCGTCGCCGTCGCGACGTCTTCGTGACGCTCGTCGGCGCCGCGCTGCTCACCTTCGTCCTCGCGCTGGCCCTCGGCGGCAGCGTCTGGCTCTTCCATCTCCTCGTCGACGCTGCGCTCCTCGGTTACGTCGCGCTGCTGCTCCAGATCCAGCAGCAGCGGCAGGCTCCAGCCCAGCGCCCCGCGGCCCGCCGCCCTGCGCAGTACGCCACGCCGCAGCGTCGGCAGTCGCCGACGCAGCAGGCACTGCTGCGTCGCTCGGCCAGCTGACCTCTGTGCGTCGCGACCGCCTCGACGCGGTCGTCGACGACATCCGCGAGGAACTCGGCGCGGCACATCGAGCCCGAGAGACCGCGCTTCCTGCCTGTCGGCTCGTGATCCGTCACGCCAGCTTGGCGATCCGCGCCATCCACCGCAGCGACCCCGACACCTACGACGTCGAGCTCGCATCGTGCGAAGGGTGTCTGCGCGAAGCGCAGCATGCAGTGGCCGACCACGCCATGGTGCGACACGCCGGATTCCTCCACGACGCCGAGAAGGAGTACGCCGAAGCCCGCCTGACGTCGGCGCTCGTCGCCGGCAGCGCAATCCCCTCGCACACCGACATCGATGTCATGGCGCACAGCTGGATGCGAGGCTTGGCAGAAGCGGCCAGCGAACTGCGTCGAAACGTGCTCGATCGACTGCGTGCCGACGATCTCGAGACCGCGCAGGAGTTGCTCGCCTCCATGGACGACGCCTACGACGTGCTCGCCTCCGTGGACCTCCCCGACGCCCTCACCGGTGGCCTGCGTCGCTCGGTCGACAGCCTTCGTGCCGTGACCGAGCGGACCCGGGGCGACGTGACCACGACCATCCTCCAGACCCGACTGCGGCGGGCACTCGAGGACACGTCGAAGCGAGGCGAGATCAGTTCTGCCCCGACCGACCCCTGAGCTAGTCTCCGGACTCCCCATACGGGGGTGTAGCTCAGTTGGCTAGAGCGCGTCGGTCGCATCGACGAGGCCAGGGGTTCGATTCCCCTCACCTCCACGTTTTCTCGCCCTGGCGGGCGAGAAACTGACCAATGCTCCGCATTGGTCCGGGGGTCCCACGGGCGAATTTCTTCGGGTTCACGTGGGTCGGCTTCTACTTGCGTTCGAGGACGCTGACGGGGAGTTTCCTGTCGGTGAGTTCCTGGTAGGAGGCGAAGTCGGGGTAGCCGGCGACCAGGAGGTCCCAGCATTCGTCGCGCTCGGGGCCCTCGAGTTCGCGGGCAGTCACCGCCCAGCGGTCGCCGCCGATCTCGACGTGCGCCTCGCCGGCTGCGACGAGGTTCCGGTACCAGTTGGGTGCGATCGGGTTGCCGCCGTTCGAACCGCACACGAGGACGTCGTCGTTGCGACGGATGAGCATCAACATGACGGGCCGCGGCTCGCCCGAGGTGCGGCCGACGACGTCGAGCAGGAACACCGGGAGGCCACGGATCTTGTCAGCGTCCTTGCCGCCGGACCTCCGGTATCGAGCGACGTGACGACGGCCCGCAGCCCGTGCCAAGCCGTCGGCACGGGTGGACAAGAAGTTGGCCACGCGGCCCGACACGGTTGCCATGAGGCGAGGCTACGTCCGGACCGGGTGCGGTCCGTAGTGTCGGACCACGTGAACACGGTCTTGTTGCTGCGCTGTCCCGATCGACCGGGAATCGTCGCGGCGGTGGGACAGACGATCGCTGCGCTCGGGGGCAACATCGTCCACGCCGATCAGCACACCGATCGCGTCCATGACCTCTTCCTCCAACGGGTCGAGGCGACGTTCCCCGCCGGTGCAGAGATCGATGCCGCGATGGAGCCGGTGGCAGCGGCGTACGGCATGACGTGGAGCCTGCACGTGCCCGGCCCTCGACCACGCCTTGCTGTCCTGGTGTCCCAGCAGGGCCACTGCCTCGCTGATCTGCTGACGCGGGTCGACCTGGGTGAGCTGCACGCAGACATCTCGCTCGTCGCGTCCAATCACACGACCCACGCCGATCTCGTGCGGCGCCACGACACGCCGTTCCATCACGTCCCGCTCGGCGACGATCCTGACTTCCAGGGCGAATCGATGCTCCGACTGGTGCGCGAGAGCGGCGTCGACCTCGTCGTGCTCGCCCGCTACATGCGGATCCTGCCGCCACCGTTCGTCGACGAGTTCCCGAACCGGATCATCAACATCCACCACTCGTTCCTCCCGGCCTTCGCCGGTGCGAAGCCGTATCACCAGGCATTCGAGCGAGGCGTGAAGGTCATCGGTGCGACCGCCCACTACGCGACGTCGGTTCTCGACGAGGGCCCGATCATCCACCAGGACGTCACACCCGTGTCGCACCGGCACGAGGTGGAAGACCTGGTCCGGCTCGGAGCCGATCTCGAGCGCAGCGTGCTCGCCCGGGCCGTCCGTCTCCACCTCGAACACCGAGTCCTGACCTACGGCAACCGCACCGTGGTGTTCGACTGATGGCTCGCTTCCCGCTCCCGGACTCGTACCGTCGCGAGCAGATCTTCGCCCTGTCCCGACGGTCGCAGCAGGTGCTGTTCTTCGCCGCCGCCACCGGCATCGTCACCGGTGCGCTCGTCGCAGGCTTCGAGTACGTCACACGCGAGATCGTCTACGAGCACCTGCTCGAAGCGCCGCTCTGGTTGCGTTGCCTCGCGCCGATGGTCGGGTTGGTGGCCGCAGCGCTCTGCATCCGGTACCTCGGCGGGGGCACTGCGGCCACGTCAGAGGAGTACATCGAGAACTTCCACGACCGGAACCGGCGCCTACCGATCCGTCCGTTTCCCGCCACGATGCTCGCCGCGTTCCTCACGCTCGGCTCCGGTGGCGCCATGGGCTACGAGGGGCCGGCGATCTACGCGGGGGCCAGCACCGGGACCCTCATGCAATCGCGGCTCCAGCGGTTCTTCTCCCGTGACGAGACCAAGGTGCTCCTCGTGGCAGGGGCCGCTGCTGGCGTCGCCGCCATCTTCCGTGCGCCTGCCACCGGCGTGGTGTTCGCGCTCGAAGTTCCCTACCGGGACGACCTCGCGCGCCGACAGTTGCTCCCCGCATCGATCGCCGCCGCCGCCGGCTACCTCACCTTCGTCGCGTTCCTGGGTACCGAGCCGCTCCTCCCCGTCGAAGGCAAGCCTGGCTTCGGCTTCACGGAGTTGGGCGGGGCGATGGCGCTCGGGCTGTTGTGTGGCGCCATCGCCCGCGGGTTCTCCGTGGGGCTGGTCGCGATGAAGCGGTTCAGTGCAAAGCACGACACCGTGCTGCTCGCCATCGCCGCAGGCGCTCTCCTCGCCGGTCTCGCGTGGCTCAGCGAGGTGGTGTACGGCCACCCCTTCACGCTCGGTGCCGGCTACGACACCGTCACCTGGTCGCTCGACCCGAGCCACGCCATCAGCCTCGTCGCTCTCCTGTTCGTCCTGCGCGCCGTGGCGACTGGAGTGACCCTCGGAGGGGGAGGTGCAGGTGGACTCTTCATCCCGCTCGTGGTCCAGGGTGCATTGTTGGGCAGCGCTGTCGGCGGTCTCTTCGGCGACACCGACTCGACGCTGTTCCCACTCATCGGCATCGCTGCGTTCCTGGGCGCCGGCTACCGAGTCCCACTGGCGGCCGTGATGTTCGTCGCCGAGACCACAGGACGACCAGGTTTCATCGTCCCCGGGCTGATCGCAGCTGTGACCGCACAGCTGATGATGGGACGGTGGTCGGTGTCGCGGAACCAGGTCGGTTCTCGACTCGGACATCTCGAGCGACGGTTCTCGATGCCCCTGGCTTCGGCATTGAAGACCGATGTGTTGACCATCCCCCCGGAGGCGACGGCGCAGGAGTTCTTCTGGAACCACGTGATCGGCTCACGTCAGCAGTCGGTGCCGGTCGTCGATGGTGCGGACTATGTCGGCACGGTGAAGATCGAGGCGCTCCGCGAGGTGCCGCGTGAGGAATGGGAGGCCACGGCGATCTCCGACATCATGCGCACCGACGTCCCGATCGCCCACCCGGACTGGTTGTTGCGCCAGGCGGTC
>JBBSLH010000170.1:0-8833 GCA_038255425.1 Acidimicrobiales bacterium | reverse complement strand
GTAGGTGCCCTGGTTGAGGCCGTGGAGGATCGTCACGTGCAGTGCACCAGCGGACCCGGCGATGAAGCCGGCGAGAAGGAATGCCGAGAGCTTGATCCGCGTCGTCGGCACCGACGCGCTGTCGGCGGCCCGCTCGTTGTCGCGGGTGGCGATGATCACCCGCCCCGAACGGGTGCCTCGGACGCTCTTGGTCGCAAGGATCGCGAACACCAGGAACGCCAGACAGACGGCGTACATCGGATAGCCCCGTTCGAGGTCCCACCGTTCCCACAGGATCGGGCGGACGACGTTGCTGGGGATGATCGACGAGAAGTTGTCGGGGTTCAGCACGTAGGAGTTGAGCGCGACCGCGAATGCCAGCGTGCTGACGGCCAGGAACAACCCCCTGATCCGCAAGGCGGGCAGACCCACGACCAGCGCGGTGAGCGCACCAGCGGCGCCGGCGAGGAGCACGACGATGAAGTAGTCGATGTCCTCACGCAGCAGCAGGTTGCCGGCGATCAGGCCTCCCATGCCGGCGATGGCGAACTGGCCGAGGCTGATGTGGCCGCCCCAACCGGTGAGCAGCACGAGTGAGACGCCGACCATCGCCCAGACGATCGCGATGGCGGCGAGCAGCTGGTTCGACGGGCCCCAGGTGTAGGGGATGAACACGAACAGCAGACCGACAACTGCCCAGAGCGCCCACTTGACGTACTTGACCTCGGGCAGGTGCCGCAGCTCTCGCGGCACCGGCTTGACGATGCCGTCGGAGGTGAAGCTCGCGCTCTCGGAGTTCATGGCACGAGACAGCGACTCACGCTGCAGCAGCAGGGCGATGAGGATCACGGCGAGGAAGAACATGGTGGTGATCGACGGGGTGCCGGTGCCGTTCCAGCGGACGAGCTGGTCGAGCATGCCGAGTCCGATGCCGGCGGCGAAGGCCATCGGCAGCGACTCGAGCCGGGCGACGACTGCGGCGGCGAGTGCCGGGAGCAGGACGGCGGGACCAGCGGACACGACCGACGGGGAGATGCCCGACGACGGTGCCTGGAGGACGTAGGTCAGGGCGCCGAGCGCACCGGCGATCATCCACACGATCCGACCGAGTTTGTAGACGGGGATGCCGAGCAACAGCGCACGGTCCTCGTTCTCGGCGGCCGCTCGGATGGCGACGCCGGCGTCGGTCTTGAGGAGGAACCAGGCAAGACCGGCGATGACCGCGGGAACGACGGCGATGATCAGCATCTCGTCACCGGTCATCGTCTTGATGCCGCCCTCGAGCGTGAAGCGCACGTCGAGGGGGATCGTGAATCCGCCGGCCAGGGAGATGAAGCCGATGGCCTTGTTGGCCAGCAGGCTGATCACGCCGAAGATCTGTGCGAGGCCGATCGATGCGACCGTCACGATCAGACGGCTCGAATTCTTGAACCGGCGGATGACCAGCTCGGTGATGAAGCCGACACCGACGCCGATGACCACTGCCAGAACGAGAGCGGCGAAGAACGGGAAGCCGTGTTCGAGATGCAGTCCCAGAGCGAAGGCGCCGGGCAGCGCACCCATGGCGGCATAGGAGAAGTTGACGAACCGGTTGGTCCGGTAGATCAGGATCAGACCCATCGCCAACAGCGCCGTGGTGGTGCCCTGGACGGTACCGATGAACAACACCGAGTACGGCGCCTTGTCCTGGATGAAGTCGGCGGTCAACGGGAAGTTGTAGACCCCGAAGTAGGCCAAGACGACGCCGACCGTGACGAAGATCGACTTGTCTCGCTTGCTCAAGGCCCCGAGGGTCTCGACACCCGGGATGCGATCGAGGACTGCGTTCATGACTTGGGCCTCAGTGGGTCGCCGGCAGGGATCTGTCCGAACTCGTACCGCTGACTCTTCTCGTGCGGCAGGTAGGTCCCCTGCTTTCCGTTGTACGGCGAGATGGCGTTGCGGTCCCAGTAGATCTCCCGCACGTCGTTGGCCGCCGTGCGGTCACCAGGTCCGAACTTCCACAGCCCGACCGTGCCGAGCTTCTGCGGGTAGTTGAACATGCCGTCGGACAGCGACTGGGGCGTCAGCGTGGGCCCTGCACCCTGGATGCCGATGGCCAACATGTACATCTGGTAGTAGATCAGGTCGACCGAGAAGGCCGGCTCCTGGTCGGGCCGGACCGACTTGAACGCCTCGTAGGCGATGGTCTGGGTCGGCGGGACGAACGGCTCGAGCGAGCTGATGCCGAAGGCGTGCTCGGCGAAGTTCTGGTCCCACAGCTGGCCGACGATGTCGGCATCGGTGAGCGCAGTGCCGGCGATGAGGAACTCGGGGTAGTACTTCTCGCGGTTGGCGACGCCGGACAGGAACACCGGAAGGACCGGATCGCAACCACAGACGATGCTGGTGACGCCCTGGTTCTTCAGCTTCGGGATGATGTTGTTGGCCTGGCTCGACATCGTCGACAGGTCGAGCTGGTACTTGACGTTCTCGCCCGGGTCGTTGCCGGCTTCCTGCGTGATGCGCCGAGCGTTGTTCACCGATTCCTGGTACCAGGAGTTCTCCGGCGCGATCGTCGCGAACTTGCGGGGTTTGCCCTGAAGGGCACCGCCGGCGTGGTCGGCGGGCTTGCCGTGCAGCTTCTTGTTGCCGTACTCGGCAGCCAGTTCGGACACGCGTGTGCCGTCGGTGGCCAGCGACCAGGCGAAGGGGGCTCGCGACTCGTGCCACTCACGGGAGAGGTACGGCGTGCCGAAGCCGATGACGCCACGGTCGGCGAGGGCGTCGGCATAGGGCTCGGACGTGGCCGACAAGTCGGCGAAGGTGCCGAGCTCCTCGGCGACCTTCACGGCGTCGGCCTCGGCCTTGTCTCGACCCTTGCCGAGCAGCTCGTTCGTGTTGGATCCCTGACCTTCGTAGAAGACGATCTCCATCTTCCGGCCGTAGAACTCCATCCGCTGGCTGAAGTACTCGGAGAACGCACTGATGGTGTTCTGGATCGTCTCCGGGGTGTCGGAGAGACTCGCACCGGCGAGTTCGGCCAGCGTCTGCTGGAAGCCCTTTTCGCCGCCGAGTACTCGGAACGAGACGAAGATCTTGTCGCCGCTCACGCCCTTCGCGGTCGCTCCGCCGTTGTTGCCACCGCCCCAGGACACGCAGGGGGGCGAGTACTCGTCGCCGGGGATCTGCTCGGCCCGATCGGGGCATGGAGCAACGCCGGCCACGGGGGCCACACCGCTTCCCTGACCGTCGGCTGCGACGCCGCCGGTCGCACCACCGTCGGTGCCGCCCGTGGCGCCCTCGCCGCCGCCGTCGGGACCGGCGTCGGCGCCGTCGGTCGCGACGGTGTCGGGAGTGCTGCTCCCGTCGAAGAATCCGTTCCCGGTGTCGCCCGAGAAGCCTGCGGAGGCCGAGGACTCCTGCTTCTCCGGGGCCAACGTCGGCGCGAACAGCGCCATGGCCACGAGGATCACGCCGAGCACGGCGAGCGGGCCGTAGCCCTTGAACGATCGCTGCTGGACCGTGAAGGACCGGTGCAGGTCGACGCTGTCGTCGGGGGTGGGGGCGGCCATCAGCGGCTCTCTCCGGGAATGTGGGTGAGGACGAGGCCGGACTCGGCGACGCCAGTCGTGGTCGTCGCCGGCTTGGCCTCGGTGCTCATGGTGGGCACGAGGACGGCCATCAGGATCAAGGCCAGCGCCAGGAAGGCGAGTGGGCCGTAGCCACGGAGCAGGCGCTTGTAGACCGGCGCCGTCCCCTGGGGCGGAATGTTGACTTCGTACGTGACGTTCTCGGACATCAGATCATCCCCGCCATCGGGACCGCTCGCTGCGCCTTGCGCATCTTGCGGCGGTCGAGTTCGGCGAGCGCGCCGAGCAGGAGGAGTCCGCCGAGCCCGACTGGGACCAGCGGACCGCCGCGTGTGCCGGCGATGCGCTCGAGCGGCGTCGCTGCCGTCTCGGGCGAGTTCGAGGCTGCTGGCTCGCTGACGACCGCGGTTCCCGAATCGGTTCCGGAGCCGGTCGTGCCACCGGTCGTGCCGCCCGTCGATCCCGAAGTCCCGAGTGACGGCGTGCCACCGGTGTTGTTGGGCAGGGGCGCTGGCGGCGTGAACGGCTGGAGCGAGCCGAGGAGGCTGGTGGCCCCGAGGTCAGCGCTCTGCGCCGTGACGCCGCCGAGTTCGAGGTTCAACGAACCGGCGCCGGTGACTGCCCCGAGCGCGATGTCGGCGATGGTGATGTAGGAGGCGTTCCCACAGTCCTGGGCGAGGAGCGCGTTGACCAGCGCCTCACGGACCGGCTGGAGGGCATTGATGAGACCGCCGGTCACGCCGTCGCGCCCATCGCTCGGAACGATGCCGATGCGCAGCGGGTCGACGAAGGAGATGCCCGACTCGTTGCGAGGAGTCGGTGGGTCGATCCGGATGCCGAGTGGTGCGAGCGCCGGGTTGAGTTGCGCCAGGTCCTTGGCCCCGTCGCCGGATGTCGGCATGGCCTGACCGCCCACCGACACGCCCTCGATGGTGAAGGTGCCGGACACCTTCTCGTCGGGTGCGCTCTGCCATGCAGCCTCCCAACGCAGGCCCTTGATGACGAGGGCACCAGCGCCGATACGAATCTCGGACACGTCGGTCACCGCCTTGGCGACGCGCTTGCCGTCGACGACACCTGACGTGGTCTCGCTGCGAGTACTACCGATGAGCACCGCTGCCGGATCGCCCTGCGCCGCCGTGATGGCGACAGCGTTGGCCAGCGGCGTCGATTCAGCCTTGGCGCGCTTCTCGACGCCGTTCTCGCTCTCGGTCTTGCCCTCGGCCGCGCCGTCCTCGCCCGATCGGACGACCAACGGCTGCGGCTGATCCTCCTTGGCCAGGCTCGGATCGCCCCCGTCGCAACCCTCGCCGGCGAGCGTGGTTCCGATCACGCCGAGGTCGAGCGAGCGAGCCTCGCCGACCGCAACCGTGTTCTGGTGCCCCGACAGGGCCATGCCGTACGTCAGGCCGAACGACAGTCGTCCGCTCCGGGGGTCGATCTTGTAGCCCTGGGCGTAGGCGCTGCCCCGGCCCGGCGCGACACCCTCCTGACCGGATGCCGGCGCCGATGTGGCGACCAGTCCAGCCATCCCAGCGGCCCAGACGGCGCCGATGGCCATCGTCCGTCGGAATGCGAAGTGTTTCGTTCTCACGGGAACCCCCACGTCAGTGCGGTTGCGTTGATCGGATCCGGACGTCGTTGCCATGGCGTCGCCCGTGACCCCCGGTAACAGGTTGTTCGTGATCGATGTCACGTCCTCCTGTCTTCTCGTCCGCGTATTGTAGAGAGTGGTTTGCCCCGATTAAGGGTCGCGTCCCATTTGCCGAGGGCCACCCGCCCCGGATCGACCGTTCCGATGACGGGAAGGTCGCGTCGCTGCGCGACCATCTCCTCGTGAGCGACGACCTCGTGCTGCAGCGGCGACGACGCATCGCCCGCCTCGTCGAGGTGGGCCAACGCGCCGGCTACGCCGCCTTCGGACTCGCCATCGTGGCGTTCGTGGTCGGACTCTTCGCCGGATTCGGCGCGGTTTCCGGGGTGATCGTCGCGCTGATCGTCGGCGGTTCCATCGTGCTCGCGCCCGCCATCGTGTTCGGATACGCCGTCAAGGCCGCCGAGCGAGAAGACCGCGCAGAGGGCCGCCGGACGATGGCCGACGACGACTGAGGTCTGTTACCAGCCGCGCTCGCCCGTGCGGGGCGGGAGCAGACGGCTGAAGCGACGACGACGGGCCTTCACGGCCAGGAGATCGGCCGACAACTGGCGAGCCGGCATCGGCCGGATCGGCTGTGCGGGACGGCGGGTCACATTCGATGGGGCGCTGTTGCGACTGGACACAGGTCGTTGTTCGCCTCTCGTCACCGAGGCCCCTTCCCAACATCAGCAGATTTTCCGAGAGGCGCCAGACATGTCCGAAATGCACTGAACGGGGAGGTGGTGGCCCACCCGATGTGCCGGGTGACACCCAGTGGTGGTACGAATCGAGCGATGTCGTCTCGCCTCCCCGCCGCGCGACGCAAGGAACAACTGCTCGAGGTCGCCCAGCACGTGTTCGCCGAGCGAGGGTTCCACCTCACCTCGATGAATGACGTGGCCGACGCCGCCGGCGTCACCAAGCCGGTCCTCTACCAGCATTTCTCCTCGAAGCGCAGCCTCTATCTGGAGTTGCTGCGTTCGGTCGGCGACCGTCTCATGCTCTCGATCCAGACCGCCGCGGCCGAGGCCGACCACCCTCGCCAGCAGGTGGAGGACGGGCTCGGCGCCTACTTCACGTTCGTCGCCGACCACCCCGCCGCCTACCGACTCATGTTCGGCGGCGGCGGGACCCGTCGTGACACCGAGTTCGCCGAGGAGGCCACGCGCGTCGAACTGGCGATCGCCGAAGCCATCGCACCGCTGATCCGCATCGAGGGCCTCCCGGACCACGAACGGTTGTTGTTCGCGCATGGGATCGTCGGCCTCGCCGAGGGGACGACTCGACACTGGCAGGCCCATGGCGAGGGGATGTCCCCGTCGTCGGTCGCCACACTGGTCGCGGATCTCGCGTGGCGGGGTCTGCGCGGCGTGCGCTCTGACGCCACGTGACCACGGACGAGAACGCGCCGACGACGGAGCAGATCGGCGTCGGACCGCATCCCCACCCGTGGCCGGACGAACCTCACCTCGACCCCGAACTGCTCGACGATGGCGATCGCCGCAACGTCGCCGACCGCTATCGCTACTGGCGGATGAGCGCGATCGTGGAAGACCTCGACACCCGACGCCACCCGTTCCACGTCGCGATCGAGAACTGGCAGCACGATCGCAACATCGGCGGCGTCGTCCGCAACGCCAACGCCTTCCTGGCGGCAGAGGTCCACATCGTCGGGCGCCGGCGGTGGAATCGGCGCGGCGCCATGGTCACCGAGCAGTACCAGCACCTCCGGCACCACGACACGATCACTGACCTCGCCGGTTTCGCCCGAGACCACGACCTCACCATCATCGGGATCGACAACATCGAAGGGTCCGTCCCGATCGAGACGACACCACTCCCCCGCAACGCCATCCTGCTGTTCGGCCAGGAGGGCCCAGGACTGTCGCCGGAGGCATCGCAGGCCGCGGACATGGTCTGCTCGATCGAGATGTTCGGATCGACACGGTCGATCAACGCGTCGGTGGCGTCCGGCATCGCCATGCATGCGTGGATCCGTCAGCACGTACACGGGCAACCGTGCTGATCCTCCTCCCGCCATCGGAGGGCAAGGCAGTCGGTCGGCGAGGGCGGGCCCTCGATCTCGAGCGGCTCTCGTTCCCGGAGCTCAGCGCGACCCGAGCAGCGGTCGTCGACGCCCTCGCCACCGCCTCCCGACGCGCCGACGCCCTGGCGGTCCTGGGCGTGCCGAAGGGTGCGAAGTCCCAGGTCGATGGCAACATCGACCTCTGGTCGGCACCGACGTTGGCGGCATCGGCGCTGTACACGGGCGTGTTGTACGACGCCCTCGATCTCTCGTCCCTCGACGAAGCGGCCAGACGTCGCGCAGGTCGGCGACTCGTCGTCGTGAGCGCACTGTTCGGCGCCTTGCGGCCATCGGATCGGGTGCCCTCGTACCGGCTGTCGATGGATGTCGACCTCCCCGGCGTCGGGAAACTCGCGTCGGTGTGGCGCGGCGCGCTCGAGGAGGCGCTTCCCTCGGCCGCAGGACGCGGGCTCGTGGTCGACCTCCGTTCGTCGACCTACGTCGCCGCATGGCGACCGTCCGGGGCGCTCGCTGAGCGGACCGTCGCGATCCATGTGGTCCGCGAGGAGAACGGTGTCCGCTCGGTCGTCAGCCACATGGCCAAGCACACGCGGGGCCTGGTCGCCCGCCACCTCCTGGCGACCGGGATCGACCCGAAGACACCCGAGTCCCTCGCCGACTTCCTCTCCGGCGAGTACCACGTCGAACTCGACGATGCCCGGGCCGGGCGGCCGCGACGGCTCGAGATCATCGAACCGGCCTAGACGTCGCATCCCAGGCCTTGGGGGCCGACGAGTGCGATGCGGGAGACTGTGCGGCAATGCTGAAGAAGGCGGCCGCCAACCCCACGCTCCTGAACCCGCAGCAGCGGAACCGCGACCTCGAACGCATGCGGACAACCTCGTTCGATCTCGTCGTGATCGGTGGCGGCGTGACGGGTGCTGGCGTGGCGCTCGACGCCGCCAGCCGCGGATTGACCGTCGCGCTCGTCGAGCAACGCGACTTCGCGGCTGGCACCTCGAGTCGATCATCCAAGCTCTTCCACGGCGGACTTCGCTATCTCGAACAGTTCGAGTTCGGCCTGGTGACCGAAGCCCTCCACGAACGCAACCTGATGCTGCGACGGCTGTGCCCGCACCTGACCCGGCCGGTGTCGTTCGTCTACCCGCTGACCCACCGGGTCTGGGAACGTCCGTACGTCGGCGCCGGCATTGCGCTCTACGACGTGCTCGCCGCCTTCGGCGACAACCCGCTCCCGCGTCACAAGCATCTGTCGAAGCGCTCGGCAGCAGCCCTGGTGCCGTCGCTCCGCAGCGATGCCTTCACGGGCGGCGTCCAGTACTGGGACGCGCAGGTCGACGACGCCCGCCACACCATGGCCGTCGTCCGCACAGCCGCTGGGCATGGCGCCGCCATCGCATCGTCGGTCCGCGCCGTCGACATCCACCGCGACGGATCGGGAGTCGAGAGTCTCGAAGTGTGCGACCTCGAGTCCGACACGAGGTTCCGCATCTCGACACGACAGATCGTCAACGCGACCGGCGTGTGGACTGACCAGATCCAGGACCTCGTCGGCGGGTCATCCCTGCGGGTACGGGCGTCGAAGGGCGTGCACCTCGT
>JBBSLH010000169.1:0-8897 GCA_038255425.1 Acidimicrobiales bacterium | reverse complement strand
GTCGCGCTCGAGCAGCTCGGCCGTCGGGCCCTCGAACCGGACCTCACCCTTCTCGAGGAAGTACGCCCGTTCGGCGATCGACAGGGCGACGTTGATCGACTGCTCGACGAGGATGATCGCCGTGCCGTCGTCCTGGATCCGTCGCACGATGCCGAGCAACTGCTCGACGATCGTCGGCGCCAGACCGAGCGACAGTTCGTCGATCATCAGCAGCTTCGGCTTGGCGATGAACGCCATCCCGAGCGCCAGCATCTGCTGCTCGCCGCCAGACAGGTTGCCTGCCATCTGGTCCTTGCGCTCGAGGAGCCGAGGGAAGATCCCGTAGACCTCGGCGATCGCCTGGGCGAGGTACACCTCGTCTGATCGGTAGAGCCAACCCCCGGCGCGCAGGTGCTCGGCGACCGTGAGCGTGGGGAACACGGCCTTGCCGCCGGGGACCTGGACGATGCCCGCGGTGACCGTCGCCACCATGTCGGTGTGCGTGATGTCGGATCCGTCGAAGAGGATCGAACCGCCGATCGGATCGACCGCGCCGGAGATCGCCTTCAGCAGCGTCGACTTGCCGGCACCGTTGGTCCCGAGGAGCGCCACGATCTCTCCTGGCTGTACCTGCATGTCGACGCCGAAGAGCACCTGGACCTGGTCGTATGCAACCTCGACCCCGTTGCACGCCAGGAGGGACCCGCGCCCGGCGGCGACGGCCGTCTGCTGGTCCCGGGCAGCGCTCAGGCTCCGCTCGGCCTGCTCACGGTCGCGAGCCACGAACGGCGCTGCGCTCAAGGCGAAGAGGCCGGATGCCGCGACCACGCTCGCCGTGACCCCGACGGCGACCCGGTAGCCGTTGTCGTCGCCGAGGCCGCCAGCGATGATGGCCCCGAGCAGACCGCCGGCCCCGATGGCGATGAGCGAATAGCCGTACGCCTGCGTGCGGACTCGCGGTGGGGCGATGACCGAGACCAGTGGGAAGTAGGCGGGGATGTAGGCGCCGAAGCCCACTCCCGACACGAAGAGCAGCACGACCGAGAGGAGCGCGAACGGGGCGACGGCCATGAGCAGGAGGGCGGCCCCACCGATGACGAAGGAGACGCCGGTGATCTTGGCGAGCTCCCCGCTCCCGGGCTCGACTCGACTTGCGAACCGAGCGCCGACAACGAGCCCGACGGTGCTGCCTGCTCCGAAGACGAAGCTCGTCACCCCTCGTTCGAACGTGCTGAACCCGTAGACGCGTTCGAAGAAGAACGAGATGAATCCACCGAGCGGGATCAGACCGAAGCCGAGGAAGAGCGAGCCCAGGTAGAGGCGCTTGAGCGATCGGATCCCGAAGAGCTGTCGGCGTGCTTCGGCAAAGCCGATGGGTGCCGCCTCGGACTCGGCTGCAGCGAGTTCTGCGTCGATCGACTCGCCGCGCAGGGGTTCGCGCAGACGGAGCAGCGAGAGGATGAGCATCGCCGTCGGGATGGCGATGACGATGAACACCGTCTGCCATGGGATCACCAGGGCGAGCGCACCGATGACGACCGCGCTGGCGCTCGACGCCGGGTTGGCGAACCGGTGAACAGCGAAGACCTTGGGCTGGTGTTCGGGTTCGTAGTAGTCGGCGATGAGCGACGAGTGCACGGGCTCGTTGATGACCCGGCCGATGCCGGCGAGGAACCGAGCGACCACCAACACCGCCAGGATCTTCACCACACCCGAGAGGCCGGTCAGCACGGCCATGGTCGACCACGCCGCTGCGGCGAACGCCACCAGGCGCACCCGACTCATGCGATCGCCGAGCGCGGCCAGCGGGAGGGCGGCGACCAGCGTGAACACGGCGACGAGGGCGGAGATGAGGATGACGGACGAGTCGGCGAGATCGAACGTCGACCCGATCTCCGGCGCGAGCACGCCGAATGCAATCCGGTCCAGTTCATCGACGAAGTTGAGCCCGAAGAGGACGACGAGGGGCGTGGCGGACGCACCGCCGGTGATCTCCTCGAGGCGGTCACGGATACTCACGGGAGCACCTCCAGGACGGCGGCAGGCGCAGGCTTGGCGAAGTGTTCGTGCTCGGTGACCTCGGTCAACGGGATCTCGTCGCCGCATGCCGGACAGCGGATCGTCTCGATGTCTTCGGAGGCGTCAGCGCCGGCGACGACCATCTCCATCGAGAGTTCCTCACCGGTCTGCAGCGAGTCCGCCACGAGCGATGGCACGTGGATGCCGTTTCGGGCGGCGACCCAGCGCAGGAACGAGTCCCGGATCCGATAGGCGATCTCCGAGAGACCTCCCGGAACGATGAGGACCAGCAGGAGGAGACCCACCGAACTGGTGAGCAGACGGACGGTCTCGTCCCCGCTGAACAGGAACGGCACGCCCTCCACGTACATGGCGCCGAGCAGTGCGCCGGGCAACGATGTGAGTCCCCCGATGACCGTGATGGTGAAGACCGAGATCGAGCGCTCGGGGCTGAAGGTCTCGGCGTCGACCGCTTGGAACTGGAAGGCCAACAGCGCGCCGCCGATCGCTGCGATGAATCCCGAGATGGCGAACGCGGCGAGCTTCGTCGCCGCCAGGTTCACGCCGTAGGCCTGCATGGCCTTCCCGTTGTCTCTCGCACCGATGAGCAGCCGACCGAGTCGATTTCGACGCAGTGACCGGGCAACGAAGAGCGACAGGACCAGGAACGTCAGACACACGAAGTAGAAGCGGATGTCGGACTCGGTCGAGAAGACCCCGTAGAGCTTGGGGCGAGCGACAGGTTCACCGGACTGCGGGAGGAAGAAGTCGAAGGTGTCGCGGTTCAAGAAGTAGTTCTGGACGGTGAATGCGAACGCGAGCGTCGTGACCGCCAGAAACGGGCCTTGGATACGAAGTGCCGGTAACCCGACGAGGACTGCGGCGAACGCCCCAGCGAGGCCGGCGGCCAGGAGACAGAGGAAGAAGTCGAAACCTCGCACCGCCATGCCGCCGGCGATCAGGGAGCCGATCCCGGCGAACGCGAACTGACCGAGGCTGATCTGACCAGCCCATCCGGTGAGGATCACGAGCGAGACGCCGACCATGGCGACCACCACGACGATGGTGAAGCGGCCGGCGAAGCGCTCCGGCAGGAGCAGGGGCAGACCCACGGCGACGAGGACGACGAGACCGGCGAGCACGCTCTTCGCCGTCAGCACTTCCTTCTGGTCGCGTAGTTCAGCGGGGATCGGCCGGTACTCCTTCGCGCTCTGCCACGTTGCGACGCCCGCATCGAATGCTCGGCTGAGCGCTCCCTTCTGGACCAGGAGCGCCACGAGGATCAGGACCAGCATCGACGCGTCGGCAAGGCTTCCCTTGTTGGTCGCATAGATCGCCGACTGGTTGATGATGCCGATACCCATGCCGGCGATCACGGCGGTCGGGAGACGCTCCATGCGGGCGAGGACGGCTGCGGCAAGGCCGTAGAGGAGCACGGACGGGCCGATCGATGACCCGATCGAGAGCCCCACCATCGGGGCTCGGAGGAACACGGCGATCCCGGACAGGAGTCCAGCGATGATCCACACGATGGTGGAGACCCGGGCCACCGGGATGCCGAGGAGCGACGCCCGCTCCCCGTTCTCGGCCGAGGCTCGCACGGCGATACCCATGTCGGTGTAGCGGAAGAACGCGGCAAGCGCAGCGCAGATCACCGCGGTCGCGACACCCGCCATGATGAAGTTGCCGTCGAACACCAGCGAGCCGATCGTGAAGTCGTACTTCGACCACGGCGTGGTGAATGCGCTCGAGGTGATCAGATCACCCGTGATCCAGACCTGGACCTTCAGTTCGAGGAACACGAGCAGGAGCGAGACGCCGATCGTCGCGACCGTGGCGATGAGCCGGGGCGCCGTCCGGAACCGGCGCATGACGAGCACGTCCGTGGCGCCACCCAACAGTGCCGAACCGAGGATCACGATCGGCAGCACCACGAAGTAGTTGACGCCCTTGGCGAGGATGAGCTGCAGCGCCAACACCGCCGCGACCGAGCCCAGCTGGGCCTGCGCGAAGTTGATGATGCGATTTGCTCGGTAGACGAGGATCAAGCCCATGCCGAGGAGGCCGTACAACAGGCCGATCAGGGCACCGTTGATGAAGATGAACCGTGGGGTGGCGCCCGACTGCAGCCCGATGTCGAGCGGCCCCAACGTGATCCGCCCGAAGACGAACTGGGTGATGCCTTCGACGGCAACGAGATACACGAGCAGCACCCGCAGGACCGGTCCGGCGACACGGTGTTCCCAGACGTGCTTGATCGTCTCCGGGACCTCGATCGACCCCAGCCGCGCTGTCGCCGTGCTCACTGCGGCTTTGCCGGGATCGTGAACTTGTCGTCGAGTTGGCCGCCGGCGTACCGACGCCCGCCATTCATGTTCTCGTACGCGCCGTTCTTCCCGTCGATCTCGGACCGCTTCGTGGGGTTCCAGTACACCTCGCGGAAGTCGGAGATCGCGGTGTAGTCCTCCGGTCCGAACTCGAGCAGGTACTCGAACGGGTTCCCGCCGGTGGCATCCCAACCGCCGGTGGTCGAGCGTGCGCCCACGAGGCCCTGCTCGATCGACAACGGGTTCAGGTTCGGTCCTGCGTTGTGGATCATCGAGCCGATCATCGTCATGTAGCCGGTGATCAGGTTGCACGACCCGCACGGCTTGCCAGCGCGACCCGACGCCCGCCAGATCTTCGAGGCATCGGACTGGTCGAACGGAACGGGTGTCGCCAACTGACTCGGGCCGAATGCATGCGCCCACTGCGCTGGGTCGTAGAGACGACCGAGGATGTCGTAGTCCATCAGGTACGCCCCCGAGAGGACGTGCTCGGGGAAGTAGTTGTTGCGGGTGAGACCGTTGGTCAGGAAGACCGGTGCGATCGCATCGCACAAGCAGACGAGTGAGGTGACGCCCTCGTCGATCAGCTTCGCCACGATGACACGGGTCTGCTCTTCGGCCCGGTTGATGTCCGATTCGTAGAACAGGAGCGGGACCTTCTTGCCGCTGCACTTCTCGATGAGCGCCTTGGCCCGCTCGCCGTTCGGGCGTGTCTCTCCCGTGCCGTTGTCGAAGGTCAGGATCCCGAACTTGCGCGGCGTGTTGCGGCCGCCGATCGAGGGGTGGATGAGCTGGCCGGCGTTGCTGGCGTTCTTGCCTGCGAGCTTCTTGCAGACGTACTCAGAGATCCAGTCGGCGGTCTCGGTCCCGTTCGGGAACACGTCCCAGCGGAACGGACGACGGCCGGCGAAGAACTGGTTCGCTTGCGTGGGTCCCCCGAGGCTCACGATGCCGTTCTGCGCCCAGGTGTCATGTGTCGTGGACCCACCGGAGTAGTGGATGACGAACGCGGGCTGCTTCTTCGCGACCTCGGATGCTGCCTGACGCGAGCGTGCCGGATCTGGAGGACTGAGGGTGCAGTCACCCACGACGTGCTCATGGGTGAGCTTGCGTCCGTAGAACTCGTAGTTGTCGTTCATCCACTCGATGGTCGCGTTGACCATCTCGTCGGTCTCCTCCTTCGTTGCCGCGAGGCCCTGCGTGGCGAGGATGGCGTCGACCTGTTCGTTGGGCATGCACTCGAACCGGACGAGCTTGATCGTGTCCCCGGTGACGCCCGGATACGTGGCGCCCCCGTTGTTCCCACCGAACGCCGGGGCACAGGGAGGGGAGCTGGCGATGAGGTCTGTCTGCTTGTCGCCGACGCAATGACTCGTGTCGCCGGGGGCCACCGCTCTGGTGGTGGTCTCGGCTCCACCGGGTCCAGCAGCACCGCCTGCGACGGTGCCGTTCGAGCCAGCCGCGCCGCCACCCGCGACGTCCCCGTTCGAGCCAGCCCCGCCCTCAGCGATGCTGCTGTCGACGCCGAGGTCATCGCCGGCACCGAACTCGAACGAGCCGTCAGCGGGTCCACCGATGGTCTCGAGCCCGGCGAGCGGATCGTTGGTCTCGCCACGAGACGGGGCGAATGCGACGAACGCTGCCTGCGCCAGCACCAAGACGATGAACGGTGCATACAGGCGGATCTTCGGCTTCCTCATGGGACCCCTCGCTCGTGCCGACCCTCGGAGCCTCGGCTCCCAGCGGGACAGTTCCCCCTGTCCTGTCCACAAGGTTCGACGCTGTTCGTCCGACTCCTGCCGGTTCGCGCAGATTTCCTGACCCACGGGTCAATACCCGGCGGAGACGTCCGGTTATGGTCCGCTGGATGAAGTTCGGAATCATCTTCGCCAACACCGGCCCCTTCAGCGACGGCCCTGCCGCCGCTGCGATGGCCCGAGCCGCCGAGGAGGCCGGCTTCGAGTCGCTCTGGACGGTCGAGCATGTGGTGGTTCCGTCCGGCTACGAGTCGACCTATCCCTATGACCCCAGCGGCAAGATGCCTGGCCCCGAGGAGATGCCGATCCCGGATCCGTTGATCTGGTTGAGCTACGTGGCAGGAGCGACGTCGACCATCCGACTCGCCACCGGGATCCTGATCGTGCCGCAACGCAACCCCGTCGTCCTCGCGAAGGAGATCGCGACGCTCGACCACCTGAGCGGCGGTCGTCTCGAACTCGGCATCGGCGTGGGCTGGCTCGAAGAGGAGTTCGATGCCATCGGCGTCCCCTTCTCCGAACGCGGAAAGCGCGCCGATGACCACGTCGCAGCGATGCGGGCACTGTGGTCGGGCGAGAAGGCCTCGCACCACAGCGAGTTCACCGACTTCGACGACTGCATCTCGCTCCCGAAACCGGTCAACGGATCGGTCCCGATCCATGTCGGTGGACACACCGACATCGCTGCTCGCCGCGCGGGACGCTTGGGCGACGGCTTCTTCCCCGGCAAAGGGGACCTGGCGGACCTCGCCCGCGGTTTCGACATCGCCCGCGACACGGCGAAGGAGCACGGCCGTGACCCCGACGCCATCGAGTTCACCGCCGGTGGCACGACGATCGGCGGTGGCGCCGTCGACGCAGTCAAGGGCCTCGCCGACATCGGTGTCGACCGGGTGATGGTGCCGGCATTCGCCTTCTGGGGCGACACCGCCGACTCACTCGCCACGTACGGCGACGAGGTCATCGGCCAGTTCTGATCAGACCTGCGGCGGAACCGCTCCCGCAGCCGACGCGCAGCTCTCGAGCCGCACCCGGCCGTCGTCGGTCATCGACACCTGACCGACGCCGCGCTCGTCGGACCAGGTGCTGAGGGCATCCTCGATCTCGCCGGTGTCGTCGTCGGTGTCACCGACGAAGTCGATCCGGACACATGCCGTGTCGCCCTCGGTCCACACGACAGCCCAGTCCCCGCCCCAGCCATCGACCGCACGAACCGCGTCGGGCTGGTTGACCGCAGCACCGTCGGTCGTGAGCAGGCCGAACAGGAAGAGTGCCCCGACGACGAAGTCGTCGACCACCTCGCCGTCGGCCGGAGGAACGGGTACCTCGATGCGCGGTTCTCGTTCGAGGTACAGGCTCGGGAACAGGAACTGTTCGGAGGTGTCGGGCGGATCGGTGATCGCGGCGTCGACGCTGCGCTCTCCCCCGCCGTTCACCAACTGTCCCACGAACACCTCGCCCAGTTGATACGGCGCCCCGATCTGGAACAGCAGGATCTCGGGGAACGCGTCGATGTCGACCCCTGCAGCGAAGGCGTCCTCCTCCTCTGATGCCTGGTCACGGAAGTCGGCTGGCTGCTCACCCATCCACTGGTTCTCGATTCGCCGAGCGTTGCCCTCGACGCTGGCACTGAACCCTGTCGAGATCTCGTCTTTGCGATCTTCGTACTCCGGTCGATCGAGTTCGAAGTGCTGATCGTCGAGGGCGTGGACGAGCTCGTGGACGATGGTCTGCTGGACATACGGCGTCGGCGAAGTCCCGCGGACGACCAGTTCATCGGTCTCGGGGTCGTAGAAACCGAGAACGCCGGACGAGTAGATGCCACGCAGTGCTTCGAGCAGCGATGTCTCGCCCGTCAGCAACCCCATCGCTCGGTAGAACAACTCGGAGTCGGCGATCTCCTCGGCATCGTCCTCGAAGTCCTCGAGCAATCGGGCTTCGAACTCTTCGTCACCGATCAGCTCGACGTCGACCTCGGAGATCCACTCGAGTCCTCGGGCACCGGCGACGTACTCCTCCAACTGGTCGATGAGCGCGAGGAAGTCCTCCTCAGGCACTGGCTCGGGCGCCGAGGTCGTCGGCCCCGCGGGGACCGTCCCGCCCGCCGAGGTGGTGGTGGGTGATGGAGTCGCTGCGTCGTCGGGTTCGTCGAGGTCGTCTCCCGACACCGTGAATGCGACCGTCCCGATGAGCAAGGCCATCGCGCCGATCACCGCGGCCACGATCAGCCACGGACGGCGGCGGGATGGGGCTGGATCCTCGACGTCAGCACCCGGCGGCGGAGGCGCTCCTCCCGGGACGACCCACGGCATCAACGGATCGCTGCGCCCGGTGGCGGACGGACGACTCGCCGAGCCGGTCGGCGGACCCGTGGGCGGGCCGGCGGGCAACGAGTCGCGGCGGTCCCGCGGCGGGGGCGGTGGTGGAGGAGGTGGGAGATCGGTCACAGCGGGTCCAAGGAGGGATCGCCGAGACGGTATCGGCAACCAGTCCGATTGCCGTGGTCAGGGGGTCCAGGTACGGGACCCCGGACGGCTCGTACGCTCGGCCCATGCGCCGAATGGTCCAGATCGCAGCCGACGGGACGCGTACCGCCTGCGAGGGCGGCCCGTTCCAGATCGCCGACGGCGGGTGGACCTGGCTCGACGTCACCGACCCGGATGAAGACGAACTCGACGAGATCGCTCGCATCCTCGGTCTCGACCGTGTGGCGCGAGAAGATCTCATCGAGAACCAGTTCCCTCGCGTCGACCTCCTGGACAATCACTGGCTCCTGGTGCTCGACGGTCTGGCGCTCGACGACCAGGCGATCCGC
>JBBSLH010000168.1:0-8959 GCA_038255425.1 Acidimicrobiales bacterium | reverse complement strand
CCGCTCGACAAGGTCCACGTCTGGCCGCACCTGCTCGTCGTCGAGTTCGTGGCTGCGCTGATCATCACCGCCTTCACGCTGATCTTCTCGATCTTCGTCAACGCCCCGCTGCTCGAGCTGGCCAACTTCAACGCCACGCCGAACCCGTCGAAGGCGCCGTGGTACTTCCTCGGCCTCCAGGAACTGCTCACGATGTTCCACCCCATGGTGGCCGGCGTGACGATCCCGGGCATGGGCATGTTCGCCCTCATCCTGGCGCCCTACATCGACCGCAACCCCTCCAACAAGCCGAACGACCGCAAGTTCGTGATCTCGTTGTTCACGATCTTCCTCATGTTCTGGGCGGTTCTCGTCATCATCGGCTCGTTCTTCCGAGGCCCCGGCTTCAACTTCGTGTTCCCCTGGAACGTCGGCCTCTTCTTCGAACTGTGAGCAACTCGAATCGGAAGGTTCGGTAAGACATGGAAACCTCCACCATCATCGCCATTGCCGTTGTCGCCTTCGTGGTGCTCGGTGGCGTCGTGCTGCTCGCTGCCGCCCGGCGCAACGAGACGACCAAGGCCATCGGCGCGCTGTCGCGCGAGACCCGAGATCGCGACGCTGGCGCAACCTCGATCTCCACTCGCGAAGAGGGCAGGGCGAGCGCAACCGGCAAGGAGCTGGAGCTCGCCGCAAAGCTCGAGCGACGCGAATCTGGCAAGGAACTCGTCACCGCCGGCTCCGCTGCCCCGACCGCATGGGTCCCGCCGGACCCGGACACGCTCGGCGCCACCCGCCGGCAGTTCCTCAACCGCTCGATCACCGGCTTCTTCATCGTCGGACTCTCGGGCTTCGGCGCCGCCTGCATCGCGTTCTTGTGGCCAAAGGGCGGCGAGGGCTTCGGATCCGTCATCCGCATCGGCAACATCGACGAGATCATCACCGAGATCCGCGGCAACAACGGGTTCCTCTACAAGCCCGAGGGACGCATGTGGATCACCGAGTACCCGAGCGCGGCGCTCGACAAGGCCAAGAACACGTACTCGCCGGCCGAGCTGGCGGGCATGGAGGCCGGCGTGGTCGCGCTGTACCAGAAGTGCGTGCACCTCGGCTGCCGCGTGCCCGAGTGCGCCACCTCGCAGTGGTTCGAATGCCAGTGCCACGGCTCGCAGTACAACCAGGTCGGCGAGAAGAAGGGCGGCCCTGCGCCTCGTGGACTCGACCGTTTCTCGATGGAGGTGTCGGGCGGCATCTTGACCGTCGACACCGGCACCATCATCCTCGGCCCACCCATCGGCACCAACACCACCGGCCAAGAGGCCGAAGGCCCCCACTGCGGTGGCCAGAGCTCGCACTGACCGGAGCAGAGAATCACCACCATGACTGAGATGTCCTCCCTCCTGCTCGCCGCGAGCACCGTGCAAGCGGTTGGCACCGTCATCGCGCTCGCGTTGGTCGCCGGGTTCGTCGTCTACGCCGCGTTCAACGTGCGCGCCGGGCGAGAAGAAGTCGGCTCCGAGATCGAACTCGCGGCCAACCTCAAGCCGTATCTCGACGACGACGAACTCGAGACCACCAAGCTCGATCGCACGCTCACGTTCGGCCTGCTCACGCTCGCCATCGTCGGCATCGGCCTGCCCGCCTACTGGCTGGCCGAGCCCGGCCGCATCGATGGCGCTGTCGAAGAGTTCGATCGTGTCTTCGTCACACGCGGCGAAGAGCAGTACACCGAGGGGTCGGCGTGCAACAGCTGCCACGGCCCCGAAGGTGTCGGCGGCGTCGCACCGTTCACCATCCTCGACGACGACAGCGAGTTCGTCGCCCAGGTCGAGTGGAAGGCGCCCGCGCTCGACACCGTCATGCTCCGCTACACCCGCGACGAGGTGCAGTACATCCTCGAATACGGCCGGGCCTACTCCCCGATGCCCGCGTGGGGCGCCGCCGGTGGCGGACCGCGCACCGAGCAGGAGATCCAGAACATCATCGACTACCTGGTGTCGATCCAGATCACCTCAGATGAGTCGATCGCGGCCGTCGAAGGCGAGCTCGCATCGGCGCTCGAGCTCCCGAGCACCGGGGTCATCGACTACGGCGATCTCGCGACCGGCGAAGCGTTGTTCAACCTCGGCCAGGACAGCGGGTTCGCGGGTGGCGCGTATGCGTGCGGCCGCTGCCACACCCGCGGCTGGTCGATCAGCCAGGGCGAGGGCAAGATCCTTCCCGAAGGCGCCGACGTCGCCGAGTACATCGACTACCCCGACGGCGCTGGTGCCTATGGCCCCCGGCTCGAGGGGATCCTCCCTCGTCAGTTCGCTTCGCTCGAGAGTCTGGTCGAGTTCTTGATGAACGGCGCCGAGATCGGCGTGGCATACGGCAACAACGGCCTCTCGGGTGACGGCATGATGCCGGGCTTCGGCATCAACCCGAACACCGACGACGTCGAAGACGGCCTCTACCCCTCCGAAGGCGGCATGCTGTCGCAGGAGATGATCGAGTCGATCGCCCGATACGTCGATTCGTTGGACTACTCCGACAGCGCGAACGAGGAAGACAGCTGAACACGATGGACACGCTCGCCCTCGCCTCTGGCAACGTCCTCGCCGGCATCGCCTACGACCCCACCATCCGGGGCCTCCTCGCGGTGGCCGTTGGCGTCATCGTCCTGATGGGGTCGGTGTACTTGCTGCTCGGCACCAACACCGGCAACCGCCTCGGCTTCCTGCTCGCCCTCACCGGCTTCTTCGGCTGGATGGCGATCATGGGGCTCATGTGGTGGATCTACGGCATCGGCATGAAAGGCCAGGACCCTGCCTGGCACATCGTCGAGTACAACACGACCGACACCGCGCTGGCCGTGACAGACGACGTCCAGGAGCTCGACACCTCGGCTGTCCCTGATGAACCGGGCCTGCTCAACACGCTGTCCGAAGACGACCCCGAGGCATTCGCCCAACTCCAGGACGAGGTGAAGGCCGACAGCAACGGGTGGCTGCTCCTCTCACCGTCCGCCGCGGTACGCAACGAGATCGAGGCCACCGTCTCGGCCGAGCTTCCCGAGTGCACGTCCTGCAGCTTCGGCATCTCAGCGCCCGAGGACTACCTCTCCATCAACGCCTACCAGCGTGGTGGCAAGGAACGTCTCTCCGACAACCCGAGCCGTTGGGACCGCATCGCCAACTTCGCCAAGACGACGGTGCAGATCAAGCATCCGCCGCGCTACGCGGTCCTCGAGGTCCAGAAGGTCATCGACCAGACGCCTGTGCCCGGCCAGGCGCCGCCCTCGCCGGAAGCCGACGAAGGCGAGCCGATCGTCTCCGTGGTGATGCTCCGCGACATCGGCGACAAGCGCTTCCCGTCGGCCGTGATCACGATCTCGTCGACGCTGATCTTCCTGCTCCTGTGCTGGGTCCTGCATCAGCGTGAGCGCATCCTCGAGGCCAATCTCGAGAACGCCGAAGCCGTCAAGAACGCACCGGCGAAGCGCGACCCCGCGAAGGTCGGCGTCTGACGTGCTCGGTCAGTACCTCCCCCTGGCGGTCCTGCTGATCCTGGCGGCCGTGTTCGTCGCAGGCAGCTTCGCCACCCGGAAGTTGCTGGCCATCGACCGCATGACCGAGGCCAAGCTGGCGCCCTACGAGTGCGGAATCGTGCCGACCAAGGAGCCACCGGAACGCTTCCCGGTGAAGTTCTACCTGGTCGCCATGTCGTTCATCGTCTTCGACATCGAGATCATCTTCCTCTACCCGTGGGCGACGATCTACCGCCAACTCGGCCCCTACGGTCTGTTTGCCGTGGCGATCTTCTCGGCCCCGATCATCGTGTCCCTCGCCTACGAGTTCAGCAAGGGTGCCCTCGACTGGGGGCCCCTGAAGTCGACCGAGCGCTCGTCGATGTCCTCCGCTGAGCGGACGTCGACGTCGACCATCCGCCGCGTCGGCCTCGACGGTCGCCTGGCTGCCGAAGCTTCGCCCTCCGAAGCGGCATAGGAGGATCCTCATGGGTTGGGATCTGAACGAGGGCCTCGAAGGCCTCGACCACAACGTCCTCACCGGACGCATCGAGGACCTGGTCAAGTGGTCCCGCAAGTCGTCCATGTGGCCGGCCACCTTCGGCCTCGCCTGCTGCGCCCTCGAGATGATGGCCGCCGGCGGTGCCCACTACGACCTGTCACGCTTCGGCATGGAGGTCTTCCGGGCCTCGCCCCGCCAGGCCGACCTGATGATCGTCGCCGGTCGTGTCAGCCACAAGATGGCGCCGGTGCTCCGGCAGATCTACGACCAGATGATGGAGCCCAAGTGGGTCCTGTCGATGGGTGTCTGCGCCAGCAGCGGCGGCATGTTCAACAACTACGCCATCGTCCAGGGCGTCGACCAGATCGTGCCCGTCGATGCCTACGCCCCCGGCTGTCCGCCCGGTCCCGAGACGCTGATCCACGCCATCAACACCATCCACGAGAAGGTGCTGTCGGGTGAGATCCTTCGCCGTCGCGAAGAGAACGGCGGCGGTGCTGGCCTCATCCTCCCGCAGCTCGACGGCCAGACCGCGGCTGACCAGAAGGTCGAGATCGCCGGATCTTCGGAGGCGCGATGAGCGACACCGACACGCCGGCTCGCGAGGAGCACGACGACGTCGTCGACGACACCACGGCCGAGCCCGAGCGTCTCTTCGAACAGCTCGTCACCTACTCACGCGGTCAGACCGTGCTCCACGTCGACCGCGCTGACCTCCAGTCGTTGGTCAAGACGCTGCGAGACGACGAGGGGTACAACGTCTGCATCGACGTCACCGCCGTCGACTACCTGACCTACGAGTCGCCCCGCCATCTGCCCGATGGCGTCGAGGCCGAACGGTTCGAGATCGTCGTCTCGCTGCTGAGTCACGAGCACCGGTCGCGCCTCCGGCTCCGGGTCCAGGTACCGGTCGACGACCCGTCGGTCCCGACCCTCTTCGACATCCACCCCGGGTCCGAGGCCTCCGAGCGCGAGGTCTACGACATGTTCGGCATCCGCTTCGAGGGCCACCCCGACCTCACCCGCATCCTCATGCCCGAGGACTGGGACGGTCACCCCCTTCGCAAGGACTACGCCGTCGGTCGAATCCCTGTGCAGTTCAAGGGGAGCGTGACCGAACGATGACTGATACCTACGCCGGCCAGGACAGCGCGCTCACCGATGAGGGCGGCCAAGTCATGGAGAGCCGCGCCGACACCGGCGCGGCGTCCCTCCTGCGCGAGCTCGGTGCGACCCTGCGAATGTCCGAGGCCGAAGCCGCTGCGCTCGCCGGCGACACCGACGGCGGCGACGACTCCACCATGATCATCAACATGGGTCCGCAGCACCCGTCGACGCACGGCGTGCTCCGACTCATGCTCGAACTCGAGGGCGAACGAGTCCTGCGCACCAAGTCGATCGTCGGCTACCTCCACACCGGCATGGAGAAGACGGGCGAGGAGCTCACCTTCCTCCAGGGCCCGACCAACGTCACCCGTATGGACTACGCGGCGCCGCTGTTCAGCGAGCTCGCGTTCAGCCTCGCCACCGAGACGCTGCTGGGCATCGACGAGGACATTCCGCCCCGCGCCCAGTGGATCCGGATGCTGCTCACCGAGATCAACCGCATCAGCTCCAACCTGCTTTTCATGGCCACCAACGGCATGGACGTCGGCGCCGTCGGCATGATGATCTACGGCTGGCGCGAGCGTGAGGAGACGCTGCGGCTGCTCGAGAAGATCACCGGCCTGCGGATGAACCACAACTACATCCGCCCCGGCGGTGTGGCCGCCGACCTTCCTGACGGTTGGCGCGATGACGTGCTCACGCTGATGGATTACCTGCCGGCGCAGCTCGACGAGTTCGACGTGTTGCTCACCGGCCAGCCGATCTACCGCGAGCGCCTGCAGGGCGTGGGTGTCATCACCGACACCGAGGCCATCGCCCTCGGCGCCACCGGGCCCATCCTGCGCGCGACCGGCGTGCCGTGGGACCTCCGTCGCGACGACCCCTACCTCTTCTACGACCAGGTCGACTTCGACGTCCTCGTCGGCACGTACGGCGACAGCTTCGATCGGTACGCCATCCGCCTCAATGAGATCCGCGAGTCGATGAAGATCATTCGCCAGATCCTCGATCACATGCCCAAGGGCGATTACCGGATCCAGGACAAGAAGGTCACGCCGCCGCCCCGTGCTCGCATCGACGAGTCGATGGAGGCGCTGATCCACCACTTCAAGATCTTCACCGAGGGCTTCAAGGTCCCGGCCGGCGAGGTCTACCGGGCGGTCGAGAGCCCCCGTGGCGAACTCGGTTGCTACATCGTCTCCGACGGCGGGGCGAAGCCCTACCGCATGCACATCCGCGGCCCGAGCTTCGTGAACCTCCAGACGTTGCCGCACATGATGCGTGACGGCCTGATCGCCGACGCCGTGGTCAACATCTCGAGCGTCGACCCGATCATGGGCGAGGTCGACCGCTAGGCCGACGGACCTCAGTGGTCATCTCCCTATCGGGTGGTGCTCCCGCATGAGGTTCTGGCGGACGCTGGCCCGCAGTCCGATCTCCCGGAGATCGATGTCGAGGTCTGTGTCGAAGCGCGGGTCGTCGGCCGGCCGGAGCAGCGCGTGTGTCCACGCAACAGTGAAGCGCGGCGCGAAGCGGCTGACCTGTCGAACCTGCTCGGGTTCGAAGCCCTCGAGCGCCAATGCGATCAGGTCGTTCTCGTCGGCCGCGGTGTCGATTCGATGCCACGGTTCGGCATCGTCGGCCGTCGTCCACCCGGCACGACGCCACCGTTCGGCGTCGTCGGCCGAGAACCCGGCGCGAGCGAACGCCCGTGAATAGGGAAAGCGACGCCCGGAAAGGACGTCGTCGACAATCGACTCCGTCATCGGCGGAACGGTACGAAACGAGGTGAGGGGACGGTGGGACCCCTCGAAAACTCCTCGCTCGCCGCGCACCTCGTCCGTAGCCTCGGTGTCGCCGTTGCGGAACGGCCCGGGAGCAGTCATGGAGCATTCGACGAGTCCGGCGCGGGTCATGCACCCCGCCAGTGCGAACCTCCGCAGGGTCGCGCCCTACTTCCGTCCCCACGTCGGGAAGATGTGGTTCATCGGCCTCTCGGCCATCGTGTCGATCGCCGCCGCGCTCTCGACGCCGCTCATCGCCAAGGCCGTGATCGATGGCCCCATCGCCGACGGCGACAAAGGAGCGATCGTTCCCTGGGTCGCGCTCTCGGTCGTGTTGGCCGTCGTCGAGACGGGGCTGGCGCGAGTCCGACGCGTGTTCCTGGCCACGACGGCGATGGATGTCGAGACGAACCTCCGCAACGACCTCTACCGACATCTCCAACGACTCGACGTCGGTTTCCACGACCGATGGCAGTCGGGACAGTTGCTCTCGCGCGCCACGAGCGACATCGCCACCATCCGGCGGTTCAGTGCGTTCGGTGCAGTGTTCCTGCTGATCATCAGCCTGGAGGTCGTCGGGATCTTCGTCTTGCTGGTGGACCTCTACTGGCCGCTTGCCCTCGTGGCCGCGGCATTCTCCGTTCCCGTGCTCGTGCTCTGCACCAAGTTCGAGCACCAGTACACGACAGTTGTCCGGCGCATCCAGGACGAACTCGGTGACATGACCACCGAGATCGAGGAAGCCGCCAAGGGCATCGGCGTGATCAAGTCGTTCGGTCGGGCACGGTACGCATTCCGTCGCTACGACACGCACGTCCAGCGGGTCCACAGCTCGCAGATGGAACGCATCGCCATCCACACCAAGTTCGTCTGGCTCCTGGGAATCGTCCCGAACCTGATCCTCACCGCCACGCTCCTCGTCGGTGTGCTGGCCGTCGGCTCGGGTGCGATCACCCTCGGCGGCTTGTTCGCGTTCGTGTCCTACGTGTTGATCCTGGTGTTCCCGCTCGAGGCGTTGGGCTGGATCCTGGCCATGGCCCAAGAAGCGATGACCGCAGCCGACCGCGTCTACGACGTGCTCGACACCGCGCCGGTCATCGACGACGCGCCCGACGCCGTCGACATCGACGAGGTCATCGACGGTGTCGACGGTGGAGTTGCCGGTCGCCTCCGGTTCGAGAACGTCCACTTCTCCTACCCACCCGTCCCGTCCGCTCCCACCACCACCCCTCCCGTTCTGGTCACCACATCGGCGGTTCAGACCGCCGATGTGGTGACCAGAACGGTGCTCGGCGGGGTGGATCTGGCGGTCGAGCCGGGGGAGACGCTGGCGCTGGTCGGGGCGACCGGGTCGGGAAAGACGACCATCGCCACGCTGATGGCTCGCCTGTACGACCCCACCGCTGGGCGGATCACGCTCGACGGCCACGACCTCCGCGACATCACCGTCACCAGCCTGCGTCGTCACATCGGCTTCGCCTTCGAAGAGGCGACCCTCTTCTCCGCCAGCGTGCGAGAGAACCTGCGCATCGGCAAGCCCGACTGCACCGACGACGACATCGTCGAGGCGCTGCGGATCGCGCAGGCCGACTTCGTCGAGCACCTCCCGTGGGGCCTCGACACCCGTATCGGCGAGCAGGGGATGAACCTCTCGGGTGGTCAGCGCCAGCGGCTGGCGCTCGCTCGTGCGGTCATCGCCATGCCGACGATCCTCATCCTCGACGACCCGCTCAGCGCGCTCGACGTGCACACCGAGTCGCTGGTCGAACAGGCCCTGCGGCCACTGCTCGCGACGCGCACGGCGCTGGTCGTGGTGCACCGCCCCTCGACCATCGCACTGGCCGATCGGGCGGCGCTGCTCGACGGCGGCCGCATCGTCGCGACGGGTACGCACACCGAACTGCTGGCGACCGAGCCGCGCTACCGGGCGATCCTCGCGCAGGAGTCGGACGACGAGGTCCTGGCGTGACGACGTACGACCCCGACACGCTCGACGTGACCGGTGACGAGTCGATCGACTCGTGGCGCGGCGTCGCGCCCGAGGACGTCGACAACGTCCAGGGCAGCCTGGCGACGCTG
>JBBSLH010000167.1:0-8971 GCA_038255425.1 Acidimicrobiales bacterium | reverse complement strand
CGGCGTGGGCGCCGACGACCGCTCCGCAGTCCAGGCCGCTTGTTGAACACGGCGCGTTGTCGCCGACATCCCGATGGGATGGGATCAGTTCGTGGCTGAACGCCACGACTCGGCAGCGCCGTCTGAGTAGGCCACGGTGAACCCCCCGCAACCGAGCCAGGCAATCGCATCGTCCATCGCCGCACCTCCCCAACGGGGCTCACCACTGATCAGGACACGGTCGCCGGTGATCAGCTCTGCGGGAACCCAGACCGTTGCCTCCGAGTCGTCGCCCCCGGAGAACCATTCGTGGACCTCGAATTCCACGCGGTTCATGTCCGACTCAGACGCGGGCGCCTTCGGGTCCTGGTCACGTCGCACGTCCAGGACTGTCCCGTCGAAGGCAAAGGCCCGATCCCGAAGGGTCTCGTCAGAGAACGAGTAGGCACAGGACGCGAGCGCATTGTTCGAATCCAGACGCTCGACCAGGTCGGGGTTCGGCGCGGCGACGGGTGCTGGACGGGTTCGCGACGCGGCGGATTCGTCCTGGTCTGCCGACGCACATCCGGTGATCGCTCCGACAGCGAGGAAGACGACGAAGACGACGAAGACGATTCGATTTCCCATGATCGCTTCGACGTCTCCTCTCGCCTACCGGTTCCCCATGACAGACGCCCCCACGGCATCGTCCCCATCGCTGGGGTCTGCAGTCGGCAGACGACGGACATCGCCGACCGCGCGCTTGGCGACGAACGCCTCGCCCGGGCTCCGCAGCTCCGGGGCTTGGGCGTCGCGGAGGCGATCGACCTCGGAGAGGGTCTTGTCGAACACCCGACGCCGTGTGCCGTTGACCTCGTCGCCGAACGTCCGGTGCACGGTGTCGAGCTGGCGACCGAGCTTGTCGAGCGACTCGGTGAACTTGGTCCACTCGTCGGTCACGCCGCCGAGGCACCGCAGGATCTCGTCGCCCACACGTTCGAGCCGGAACTGCTCGACCGACTGGCGCACCACTGCCAGGACCGCGAACAGGGTCGCCGGTGAGCACAGGACGACCTTCTGGCCGAGCGCCACATCGAGCAGGTCGGGGTCGGCGTCGTGCAGGAAGGCGTACACGGCTTCGTTCGGGATGAACAACAACATGCAGTCGACGGTGTCGCGTGCGTCGATGTAGCCGCGTCCCGACAACTCCTTGATCCGTCCGCGGACATCACGGACGAACGACTTCGTGAACTTCTCGCGATCCGCGTCGACGTCGGACTCGAGGACGCGCAGGTAGTTGTCGACCGGGAACTTGACGTCCATCCGCAGCTCGAGGTCGTGCGGCAACAGGAACCGGAAGTCAGGGATCGTCCCGCCGTCGATGGCGGTCTGACGACGGAAGTTCACGCCGTCGACCATGCCCGCAGCGGCGAGGACGTCGTCCGCCATGCGTTCGCCCCACTGACCGCGCTGCTTCGGACTCGCGAGG
The DNA here is from genome assembly GCA_038255425.1 of Acidimicrobiales bacterium. Classification (GTDB taxonomy): domain Bacteria; phylum Actinomycetota; class Acidimicrobiia; order Acidimicrobiales; family Salinilacustritrichaceae; genus Salinilacustrithrix. The sequence continues at coordinate 7,524 of JBBSLH010000167.1, read as the reverse complement.
GCCTGGCGGAGCGCGTCGGTGTGCGAGGCCAGCGCGGTGTTGGTGGCCGCGACCTGTCGGAGGTTCTCCACCAGCGAACCGTGCTGTTCGGCCGAGGCGTTCCGGAGTTCGCCGACGACCCGGTCGAGCCGCTCGAGTTCGCCACGGACCCCCGCCACCTGCTCGGAGAATGCATGGTTCCGCACGTCGAGCTCACGGGTGCCTGCGGCCACCGAATCGCCGAGCTTGTCGGCGGCGAGATCGATCACCATGTCGACCGCCTCTCGCATGTCCGGCGGCGCCGACACGCGTCGGGGCGCGGTCCAGAGCACTGCGGCGGCCACGGCGAGGAGACCGAGGAGGATGGCGGCGGCGATGACGAAGACCATGCCGCCCAGTATCCGGATGGGGGGTGACAAGAACGCGGATGTGCCCGGATACCGTGCGCCCATGGCTCGGATTCGTGTCTCCACCGTCATCGATGCCAGCCCGAAGGTCGTCTGGGCTGCAGTCGAGGACATCAACACCCACATCGAGTGGATGGCGGACGCCGTCGCCATCCGATTCCTCACCGAACACACCCAGGGCGTCGGCACGACGTTCGAATGCGACACGAAGGTCGGCCCGATGCGACTCACCGACGTGATGGAGATCACCGAGTGGGCGCCCAGGAAAGCCATGGGCGTGCGCCACGTCGGGATCGTCACCGGCGACGGCGTGTTCACGCTCCGGCGCGCCCGCAGGGGTCGGACGAGGTTCGAGTGGTCCGAGCGCCTGATCTTCCCGTGGTGGATGGGTGGCCCGGCCGGTGGACTTGTGGGCGGCCGGATCCTGAAGCAGATCTGGAAGCGGAATCTCGCGCTGCTGAAGGCGCGCGTCGAGGGCGCATGACCGTCTTCCTCGTCCGGACCGAACCGCCTCCGGGCGACGGCCCGACAGTCGCCGTCAAGGACCTCATCGACATGGCGGGCCTGCCGACGACGTGCGCGTCGAGGCCGGTGGCCGAGCGCGCGCGGCCCGCCACGGCCGACGCCACCTGCGTGCGCCACGTGCGCGACAACGGCGGTCGGATCGTCGGCAAGACCAACCTCCACGAACTGGCCTTCGGCGGCACCGGCATCAATCCGTACACCGGCACGCCGACCAATCCACTCGACCCGACACTGATCCCGGGCGGATCGTCGTCGGGGTCCGTGGTCGCGGTCGCGACCGGCGAGGCCGACATCGCGCTCGGCACCGACACCGGCGGATCTGTCCGCACGCCGTCGGCGTGTTGTGGCACGGTCGGCCTGAAGACGACCAAGGGCCGGGTGTCGCTCGACGGCATCCATCCGCTCTCCCCCACCCTCGACGTGGTGGGACCCATGGCGACCACGGTCGGCGGCGTGTCACGGGGCATGGCGCTGCTCGAGCACGGGTTCGCCCCAGCCGACGCTCCCGCTCCGCTCCTCGGCCGTTTCCGTGTGCCGGGCGCCAACCCGCAGATCGAGGACATGATCGACCGCGCCCTCGCCGGCGCAGAGTTCGCGGTCGAACCAGCGGCCCTTCCCGGCTGGATGGACGCCTACGACGCATCCACGGTCATCGCCTTCGTCGAAGCCCTCGAAGTCAATGCCGACCTCGTGCGCGACCACGCCGACCAACTCGACCCTGCAGTCCTGGCTCGCTTCGAGCGTTCGAGGACCTTCACCGATCCACAGCTGCACGCTGCCCGAGGGGTGGCCGAACGGTGGCGCCTGGAGGTGGACCGAGCGCTCGACCACACCCCCGTGATCGCGCTCGTGGGCATGGTCGATGCCCCGCCCACACTGGACGACCCGCTCAGCGTCGACACCCGCCTGCCCAACGTGGGACTGAACCTCAGCGGCCACCCGGCGATCGTGATCCCGGTCGAGTGGCCGGGACACCTCCCGGCATCACTCCAACTGTTCGGCCGCCACGGCAGCGAAGAACTCCTGGTGCGGACCGCAGCAGAGATCGAGGCCGCGCAGGCGCGCTGATCTACAAGCTGTTCCCGATCGAGATGCTCGCCAACGCGCATGCCACGCCCATCGCGATGACGAAGACCGGGCCGACCCACGCTGGCGCGTTGATCCGTGGTCGGACGACGTCCATGAGCGCTCCGGCAACGGCACCACCGATGAGTCCACCGAGGTGTCCACCGATGCTGATGCCGGGTACGGCGAAGGTGAAGATCAGGTTGATGAAGATGATGCCGCCGAGACCGGTGTCCATCGGGTTGATCCCCCGCGCCCACTGGCCGACGAGGGCATAGCCGAAGAGCCCGAACACGGCGCCGGACGCGCCGAGCGTGAGTTGGTCGGGGTCGAGGACCATGACGCCCAGCGAACCCGCGAGCAACGACGAGAAGTAGATCGCGGTGAAGTTCACGCGCCCGAGCGCTGGCTCCAACTGCCGACCGAGGATCCACAGGGCGAACATGTTGAACCCCAGATGGAGGATGCTGCCGTGGAGGAATCCGCTGGTGATCAGGCGATACCACTCACCCTCGGCGACGCCGATGGCCTGGCCCGGGCCGAACGGTCCACCGGTGACGGTGCCGGAGCCGAGCAGCGCCCAGTCGAGCTCGAACTGTCGGGACGGCGACCCACCGAGCGGGCTGCCTCCACCGGCAACGGTGCTCATGACGTACACCGCCACGTTCAGCGCGATGAGGGTCATCGTGACGTACGGCGTCTTGGCCGCACCCAGGGTCTTTGCGGTGACGACCTTCTGACCGCTGGCCTTCACGCACTCGGGGCAGTGGAACCCGACCGAGGCCTGGTTCATGCACGACGGACAGATCGGCCGGTCGCATCGTTGGCATCGGACGCCCGCTCGCCGGTCGTCGTGGCGGTAACAGGTCTGTACGCCCGTGGTGGGATCGCTGCTCACCGCACCGACGGTATCCGGGGTGTCGACCAGGTTCGCGGTCGGCCTCGGAGCGGAGCGCCAGCGAGCGGACGGATGGGCGGGTCCAGGATCTCCGTGGACGTGGGAGTGCGCGCATCGAAGCGAGCACGCTCCGATGAGCACGGACGCGACACCGGCCCCCTCGCGGGGGCCGGTGGTGGAACGGACGTCGGCGTGGAACTCGGCCGCTTCTTCGAACACAGCACCGCAGTGCTGTCTGGTTCGGGAGAAGGCGCTGGTGTCCTCGTCGTCGTTGCTCCAACGAGCATTTGGTATGTGCGATCTGCCCTCACTATCCGCCCGTTCTCGGACGACGTCAACCCCCGTAGGGTGACGCCGTGGACTGGTCCCGACATCGTGCCGTGTTGTTCGATCTGGATGGCGTGATCACGCCCACCGCGTCGGTGCACGAGCATGCCTGGGCCGAACTGTTCGCGCCGTGGGACTTCACACCGGACGACTACCTGACGTACGTCGACGGCAAGCCCCGTTACGACGGGGTGCGCTCGTTCCTCGCCGCTCGGGACGTCACGCTGCCCGAGGGCACGCCGGACGATCCCCCCGGCGACGACACCGTCTGCGCGATGGGCAACCGCAAGAACCAGGTCTTCAACGACATCCTCGAGCGTGACGGGGTCGTGGCCTACCCCGGGACGATCGAGGTGCTCGACCACCTCGACGAGCTCGGGATCCCGCAGGCCATCGTCTCGTCGTCGAAGAACGCCCGACCGGTGCTGCGGGCGGCCGGTCTGGAAGATCGATTCCCGCACGTCGTCGACGGAGTGACCGCAGTCGAAGAGGGCTTGGCTGGCAAACCGGATCCGGCGATGTTCCTCCGAGGTGCCGAGCTACTCGCGGTCGACCCTGCCGGCGCAGTCGTGGTCGAGGATGCATCGGCTGGTGTCGCCGCCGGCGCAGCCGGTCCGTTCGCATTCGTGCTCGGCGTGGACCGGGGCGGCAACCGAGCTTCCTTGCTCGAGAGTGGTGCCGACGAAGTCGTCGACGACCTCGCGGAGACGCTGTCGTGAGGGAGACGCCGTGAAGATCCGAGCCACCGCCAGCGCCATCCCTCGTCATCGGTTCCCGGTCGAGCCGTGGCGTCTGGTCGAGACCGAACCCTCCGCTGACGATCGCGGGCTGACGGAGACCCTGTTCGCCATCGGCAACGGCTACCTCGGCATGCGCGCCAATCCGCCAGAGGGGCGCGAAGCCCACACCCACGGCACCTACCTCAACGGGTTCCACGAGACGTGGCCCATCAAGCACGCCGAGGATGCGTTCGCGTTCGCCAAGACCGGTCAGACGATCGTCAACGTCCCCGACGCGAAGCTGATGAAGCTCTACGTCGACGACGAGCCGCTCCTGCTCCCCGAAGCCGATCTCGACCACTACGAGCGCGCCGTCGACTTCCGGACCGGTCGCTCGCACCGTGAGCTCCTGTGGACGTCGCCCGCCGGGAAACGGATCCGCGTCCGGTCCGAACGGATGGTGAGCCTGCAGCACCGCCATCTCGCCGTACTCCAGTTCGAGGTCGAGATGCTCGAAGGCGCCGCGCCGATCGTCATCTCGTCACAGCTCCTCAATCGCCAGGACGGCGAGGACGAATACCACGTCACCGATGCCGCACTGGGCGAAGGACGAGACCCCCGCCAGAGCCGCAACTTCGACCAACGGGTCCTGGTGCCCCAACTCCAACGCCACGACGAGGACGACGATGCGGGCGGTGAGGTCGTGCTCGGCTATCGATGCGCCGACAGCGGGATGACTCTCGCCTGCGGCTACCAGCACCTGCTCGAGACTCCGTGCGAGTACTTCATCGAGAACGTGGTCGGCCCCGATCTCGCCAAGACGGTGTTCACGATCGAGGCGAAGGAGGGCGAGACGATCCGGATCACCAAGCTCGTGAGCTACCACTCGTCGCGCGGCATCCCCGCCGAGGAGCTCGCGGACCGCTGTCATCGCACGCTCGAGCGCGCGGCGAAGACCGGGGTCGCGCAGCTCCATCGTGAACAGGAGACGTGGCTCGACGACTTCTGGGAGCGCACCGACGTCGAGGTCGAAGGTGACGAGATCGCCCAGCAGGCAATCCGGTGGAACCTGTTCCAACTGGCCCAGGCATCGGCCCGCGCCCACGAGCAGGGAGTCGCGGCCAAGGCAGTGACCGGCGGCGGATACGACGGTCACTACTTCTGGGACACCGAGGTCTACGTCCTCCCCTGCCTCGCGTTCACCAGTCCCGACGCGGCCCGCAAGCTGCTCCGGTTCCGGTGGCAGATGCTCGGCGCGGCCCGGCAACGCGCGACGGAGTTGAGCCAGGACGGCGCCCTCTACCCGTGGCGGACGATCAACGGCGAGGAGGCCTCCGCCTACTACGCCGCCGGGACGGCGCAATATCACATCAACGCTGCCGTGGCGTACGCCCTCGAGAAGTACCTCAACGCCACCGGCGACATCGACTTCCTCGCCCACGAGGGTGCGGAGATCCTCGTCGAGACCGCCCGCCTGTGGGCCGATCTCGGCTTCTTCGAGCACAACGGCAAGGAGCGTTTCCGGATCCACGGAGTGACTGGTCCGGACGAGTACACGACCGTCGTCAACGACAACCTGTACACGAACGTCATGGCTCGCTTCAATCTCCGGTACGCGGCGCGGACCGTGTCGTTCCTGGCCGAATGGAGTCCCCGCGACTTCGAGGCGCTCCAGCGCGTGACGGGCGTGACCCACGAAGAGATCGCCTCGTGGACCCGGTGCGCCGATGCCATGTACCTCCCCTACGACGAGGAACTCGGCATTCATCCGCAGGACGAGGGCTTCCTCGATCTCGAGCCATGGGCCTTCGCTGACACCCCAGCCGAGCAGTATCCCCTGCTCCTCAACTTCCACCCACTGGTGATCTACCGCAAGCAGGTGCTCAAGCAGGCCGACGTCGTCCTGGCCATGTACCTCCAAGGCCGGCACTTCACCCGGGAGGAGAAGCGCCGCAACTTCGAGTACTACGACCCGATCACCACCGGCGACTCGTCGCTGTCGGCCTGCGTGCAGTCGATCGTCGCGGCAGAGACCGGTCACGAGGATCTTGCGCTCGACTACTTCCATCAGTCGCTCTACCTCGACCTGGCCGACACCCACGGCAACACCGTCGACGGCGTACACATCGCCAACGCCGGTGGCGTCTGGGCGGCGCTGGTCCACGGTTTCGCTGGCCTCGTCGACACCGGCGAGAACCTTCGCCTCGAACCACGACTTCCCGAGGCGTGGTCCTGCCTGCGGTTCCGCATCAGCCGACACGGTTCGAAGTTGTTGGTGACCGTCGACGCCGAGGGCGCCACGATCGAGTTGCTCGACGGCCCGCCCGTTCCGATCGACATCGGCGACGACGACACGCTGGAGTTCGTCCGACCCGATGAGCCCCTACGGGTCCCCCGAGCTGCCAGCTGAACGCTCCGGGCCTACGACCCGGTGAACGCTGCGCGACCCGGGCCGTGCTCGTTGAACGACGCGACGCCGATCTGACTGTCCTCGGTGCCGAACGACTCGACGAAGAAGTCTTGTTCGAGTCGGAGACCGGCGGCCAGGTCGGCGTCGAGGCCGCGATCGATCGCGGCCTTGGCGAGACCAGCGACGGACGAAGGACCACTGGCGAATTCGACCGCCCAGTCGAGAGCCGACTGCTCGAACTCGTCGGCCGGTACGACACGATCGACCAACCCGATGGTCATGGCCTCGTCCGCCTTGACCTGACGACCAGAGAAGATCATGTCCTTGGCCCGCGACGGACCGACCAGGCGAGCGAGTCGTTGGGTTCCACCGCCGCCAGGGATGATGCCGAGCAGGATCTCCGGCTGTCCGAAGCGAGCACGATCGGAGGCGATCCGCAGGTCGCATGCCAGTGCGAGCTCACAGCCGCCGCCCAACGCGTAGCCACCGACTGCGGCAACCGTCACCCGAGGGATCGCGGCCACGGCCTCGAGCGCCTCGAGGAAGCACGTACCCACCGTTCGCGCCTCGTCCGGACCCGCGAACTCGCTGATGTCGGCTCCGGCGGCGAAGACCTTGGGTCCACCGGTCACGAGCACCGCCCGAGGCGGGTCGTTCACCAGGCCCAGAGCGACATCACGCAGCTCGTTCAACAACGCAGAGCTGAGCGCGTTGACCTTGGGGTTGTTGAGCGTGACGACGGCAAGGCCATCGTCACGACGTTCGAGTTCGACCAGTGCCATCAGTCAGACCCTAGGAGGTCGTCGGCCGCGGACCAGGGGTCGACACCGCGGGACTCGACGCGGTCGAGGAGCTCGTCGAAGTGGTCGCCCTCCGACGTCGCACGAGCGCGGAGCAGGAGGCGTTCGGCCACGATGCGGGTGAGTTCCTCGCGTGCTCGCCGTCCACGTCGGCGCTCCAACTCCCCCGAGGCCTCGACGTGCGCCCGATGAGCCCCGACCTGCTCCCACAGTTCTTCGACGCCGGTCCCGTCGGTGGCGACACAGTCGATGATCGGCGGCCGCCACCCGTCTGCTGGATGGGTCAGGTCGAGCATCGCCGAGAGGTCCCGTCGCGTCTCTCCGGCACCGGGACGGTCGGCCTTGTTGATCACGAAGATGTCGGCGATCTCCATCAGACCGGCCTTGTTGGCCT
>JBBSLH010000166.1:0-9065 GCA_038255425.1 Acidimicrobiales bacterium | reverse complement strand
CAGGCCTGATCCCAGATCGGGAACCGTGCGGCACAACCGAAACCAGCGCTCCGTTGGGCCACGTGCCCCTCGGAGCGTTTGCGTGAAGAAGGACACGCCGACATGGCCACGAAATCGATCGTCGCCACCAAGGTGGGCATGACACAGGTTTGGGATGACGACAACAACGTCGTTCCCGTCACCGTGTTGAGCGTCCAGCCTTGCCGTGTCGTCCAAATCAAAACTCGAGAGCACGACGGGTACAACGCGTTGCAGGTCACGTTCGGCCACCGCGAAGCCCGCAAGCTCACCATGCCCGAGGCCGGCCACTTCGCCGCTGCTGGCGTCGACCCGGGTCAGACCGTGGTCGAGCTGCGCATCGACGACGTCTCCGACTACGAAGTGGGCCAGTCCCTCGCTGCCGACCTGTTCGCCGCTGGCGACTTGGTCGACGTGACGGGCGTGTCCAAGGGCAAGGGCTTCGCCGGTGCGATGAAGCGCCACGGTTTCCACGGCGCACCCGCCAGCCATGGTGCGCATCGAAACCACCGCAAGCCCGGTGCCATCGGTGCGTGTGCCACGCCGGCTCGTGTGTTCAAGGGCAAGAAGATGCCCGGTCGCATGGGCAACGAGAAGGTCACCACCATGAACCTGACCGTTGTCGAGACCGATCCCGAACGCGAGATCGTGCTGATCCGTGGCTCGGTTCCCGGTCCGAAGAAGTCGACGATCCTGATCCGCGACGCCGTCAAGCAGGGGGCATCCGCATGACCTCGGTCGACGTGAAGAACACCGCTGGTGAAAAGGTCGGCTCCGTCGACCTCGACGACGAGCTGTTCGGCATCGAGCCGAACCTGTCGGTCATGCACCAGGTCGTCACCGCCCAGCTCGCTGCCAAGCGTGCCGGCACGCAGTCCACCAAGACACGCGCCGAGGTGCGTGGTGGTGGCGCCAAGCCGTGGAAGCAGAAGGGCACCGGTCGAGCCCGGCAGGGTTCGATTCGTGCGCCGCAGTGGCGTGGCGGCGGTGTGGCCCTCGGCCCCAAGCCGCGCAAGTACGACCAGCGCACCCCGAAGAAGATGGTGAAGCTGGCCCTGCGGTCCGCACTGTCCGATCGAGCCCAGTCCGAGCGCATCATCGTGCTCGACTCGTGGGCGCTCGGCGCCCCCTCGACCAAGGCGGCTCGGGTCGCGCTCGAGACGCTCGGCACCGACGGCAGGATCCTCGTCGTCATCGGCCGGGACGACGTCAACTCCAACAAGAGCCTGGCCAACCTGCCGAACGTGCACGTGTGCCAGCCCGGTGAACTCAACGCCCACGACATCCTCGTGAGCGACTGGATGGTCTTCACCCAGGACACGCTCCCCTCGTCCGAAGCGAAGACCACCGCTGTGAAAGAGGAGGCCTCCTGATGGACGCCCGCTCCGTCATCATCAAGCCGGTCGTCTCCGAGAAGAGCTACGACCTCATCGAGACCAACGTGTACACGTTCGTCGTCCACCCGGACGCGAACAAGACCCAGATCCGTCAAGCCGTCGAAGAGATCTTCAACGTGCGGGTCCGCAAGGTCAACACGCTCAACCGCCGCGGCAAGCGCATGCGCAACCGCCGTACCGGTGCGTTCTCGGCGCGGCCGACCATCAAGCGAGCCATCGTGACCGTTCACGCCGATGACTCCATCGATCTCTTCGAAGGGGTCTGACCATGCCGGTTCGCAAACGCAAGCCGTCCAGTCCTGCCCGCCGCTTCCAGACAGTCGCCGACTTCTCGGAGATCACGAAGGACACGCCGGAGAAGAGCCTGCTGGCCAAGAAGTCCAGCACCGGTGGCCGTAACAGCAACGGCCGTATGACCTCGCGTCACCGTGGTGGTGGCCACAAGCAGCGCTACCGCCAGGTCGACTTCCGTCGCACCAAGGACGATGTCGAAGCCAAGGTCGTCGCGGTCGAGTACGACCCCAACCGCAACTGCCGCATCCTGCTGCTCCACTACGTGGACGGCACCAAGAGCTACATCCTCGCTCCCAAGGGTGCACAGGTCGGCGATCGCCTCCAGTCGGGCCAGGGGTCGGAGATCCGTCCCGGCAACGCCATGGAGCTGCGCTACATCCCCGTCGGTACCGTCGTCCACAACGTCGAGCTCAAGCCCGGCGGCGGCGGCAAGATGGGCCGGTCCGCCGGCACTGCCATCCAGCTCGTCGCCAAGGAGGGTGTCTACGCCACGTTGCGTCTGCCCTCCTCGGAGATGCGTCGGGTCCCGATCGACTGCCGAGCCAGCATCGGTGAAGTCGGCTTCGCCGAAGCCGACCTCATCAAGATCGGCAAGGCCGGCCGTAACCGCTGGAAGGGCGTTCGCCCGCAGTCCCGCGGTGTCGTCATGAACCCCGTCGACCACCCGCACGGTGGTGGCGAGGGCAAGACCTCCGGTGGACGCCATCCCGTGTCCCCCTGGGGCAAGCCCGAGGGCCGCACCCGTAACAAGAAGAAGAAGTCCAACGATCAGATCGTGCGTCGCCGCCGTACCCGCGGCTCGCGGCGATAGGAGCCATCGATGCCCCGTTCACTCAAGAAGGGCCCGTTCGTCGACGACCACCTGCTCAAGAAGGTCGACGAGCTGAACGAAAAGAACGAGAAGAAGGTCATCAAGACCTGGTCTCGTCGGTCCACCATCATCCCCGACATGGTCGGTCACACCATGGCCGTCCACGACGGTCGCAAGCATGTGCCCGTCTACGTCACCGAGGCGATGGTCGGTCACAAGCTGGGCGAGTTCGCGCCCACCAAGACCTTCAAGTTCCATGCCGGCATGGAACGGGCAGCGAGGCGCTAGCAATGACCGCCACCAAGACCAACGAGCGCCCCGGCACCCGTGCCCAGGTCAAGAACGTGCGTATGTCGGCCACGAAGGCCCGCGTCGTCCTCGACCTCATTCGCAACAAGTCGATCGACGAAGCCGGCGACGTGCTCACCTACACCGAGCGCAGTGCGGCCGAGGTCATCGGCAAGCTGCTCGACTCGGCTGTGGCCAACGCCGAGCACAACGACCAGCTCGACCCCGAGTCGCTGTTCGTCTCGGCGTGCTACGCCGACGAAGGCCGCACGATGTACCGCTGGCGCCCCCGTGCCCGTGGCCGTGCCACCAAGATCCGCAAGCGCACCTGCCACATCACGCTGATCGTCAGCCCGATGGCCGGCGAGATGCTCCGTGTCGAGCAGGCCAAGCGTGAAGCCGTCCCCGGCAGCCGGGCCTCCCGCCGCCGTGGCCAGCAGGCCGCCGACCGCGCCGCCCGTGTGGCTGCGTCGCAGGACGACCACGATCATGACCACGACCACGACGATGTCTCCGACGTCGCCGAGGACGAGGGCATCGTCGACACCACCGCAGAAGCGACCGAGCTCGCGAACGAGGCGATGGAAGCCGCCGACGCCGGTACCGCCGACGAGACCGATACGGGCACCCCCGATACGGGTGAAGAAAGTACCGACGAACCGTCCGAGCCGAGCGCCAGCGAGGCGGACAACGACGACGAGGAGAGCCGCTCCGTGCCAACGGGCAGCGACGAGGAGCGCAGCGACGAAGACGCTGCAAGCAAGACTGACGAAGGCGGAGCAAGCTGATGGGCCAGAAGATCCACCCGTATGGGTTCCGTCTCGGCATCACCACCGAGTGGAAGAGCCGCTGGTTCGCCGACGGAGACGAGTACCGCGACTACGTCATCGAGGACTGGAAGATCCGCGACTTCCTCATGACCGAGCTGCCGCATGCCGCGATCAGCCGTGTCGAGATCGAGCGCACCCGTGAAAAGCTGCGCGTCGACGTGCACACCGCCCGTCCGGGCATCGTCATCGGCCGCAAGGGCTCCGAGGCCGACCGCCTTCGTGCCGGTCTCACCAAGATCTCCGGGAACCCGAAGGTCCAGCTCAACGTGGTCGAGATCAAGCAGCCCGAGCTCGACGCTGCCCTCATCGCCCAGGGTGTCGCCGACCAGCTCGTCGGACGCGTTGCGTTCCGTCGTGCCATGAAGCGTGCCGTCCAGTCGGCCCAGAAGGCCGGTGCCCTCGGCATCAAGGTCCAGTGCTCGGGTCGCCTCGGCGGCGCCGAGATGTCTCGCACCGAGTGGTACCGCGAGGGCCGTGTCCCGCTGCACACCCTTCGTGCCGACATCGACTACGGCCTGCGCGAGGCCAAGACCACGGCCGGGCGCGTCGGCGTCAAGGTCTGGATCTACAAGGGCGAGATCCTGCCCTACAAGGCCGCTTTCGACGACAAGATCAACCGCGAGGCCGCCATGGCCGTCGGCGAGACATCGGGTCAGCCCGCTGCCCCGGTCGTGTCGTCCGCCGCCCGTCGCGCCGCCGCCGAAGCCGAGGCTGCCGCACCCGCCGAAGGTGACGAGGCCGCTGCCGCAGGCGACGCACCCGCCGGTCTCGTCGAACCGCTGATCAAAGAAGCCGACCCCGAACTCGAGCGTCTGCTCGCCGAGGAAGAAGAGATCGAGCGTCAGACCAAGGAAAAGCACGAGACGCCGCACTTCCGTGACGGGAAGGACTGAGGACCGTCATGTTGATGCCAAAGAAGGTCAAGCACCGCAAGACACACCGTGGTCGCACCAAGGGCAAGGCCAAGGGTGGCACCGAAGTGTCCTTCGGCGAGTACGGCATCCAGGCCCTCGAGCCCGGATGGATCACCGCCCGCCAGATCGAAGCCGCACGTATCGCCATGACGCGTCGCACGCGCCGTGGCGGCAAGGTGTGGATCAACATCTTCCCGGACAAGCCCGTCACCCAGAAGCCGGCCGAGACCCGCATGGGCTCCGGCAAGGGCAACGTCGAGTCGTGGGTCGCCGTGGTCCGTCCTGGTCGCATCCTCTTCGAACTCTCGTACCCCGACGACGCCGTGGCCCGCGAGGCCATCGAACGGGCGATCCAGAAGCTCCCGATCCGCGCCCGCTTCGTCACCCGTGAGGAGGCGCTGTAATGGCGACCAACATCCTGCTCGACCTCGACGACGAGACCCTTGTGGCCCGTCTGGCCGAGGCCCGCGAAGAACTGTTCAACCTCCGGTTCCAGAACGCCACCGGACAGTTGACCAACACCGCACGCATCAGCGAGGTCAAGCGAGAGATCGCCCGCTGCCTCACCGAGACGCGAGCCCGCGAGATCGCGGCCGCCGAAGCCCTGGAGAGTGCCGAATGAGCACCACCGAAACGTCCACCGCAAGCGAGCGGGCCAACCGCAAGCTCCGCGAGGGCGTCGTGACGTCGACCTCGATGGAGAAGACGATCGTCGTCACCGTCGAGTCCCGTAAGCCGCACCCCCGGTACGGCAAGACGATGGCGCGGAACACCAACTTCTATGCCCATGACGAGACCAACGACGCCAACGAGGGCGATCGGGTCCGGATCATGGAGACCCGGCCGATCAGCAAGTCCAAGCGCTGGCGTCTCATCGAGATCCTCGAGCGAGCGAAGTAGGTGGCCTAGATGATCCAGCAGGAATCACGACTTCGCGTCGCCGACAACAGCGGTGCCAAGGAAGTGCTGTGCATCAAGGTGCTCGGCGGCTCCAAGCGGCGTTACGCCGGCATCGGCGACATCTTCGTCGCCACCGTCAAGGACGCGCTCCCGGGCGCAGCGGTCAAGAAGGGCGAGGTCGTCAAGTGCGTCGTCGTCCGTACGAAGAAGGAACGGCGCCGTCCCGACGGCAGCTACATCCGCTTCGACGAGAACGCCGCCGTCCTCATCAACGACCAGCGCCAGCCACGTGGCACCCGCATCTTCGGCCCAGTCGGCCGTGAGCTGCGCGACGCCAAGTTCATGCGCATCGTCTCGCTGGCACCGGAGGTGCTCTGAGATGTCCAAGAACTCCATGAAGATCCGCAAGGGCGACATGGTCCGCGTGCTCACCGGCAAGGACCGTGGCAAGGAGGGCGAAGTCATCACTGCCTTCCCCGACGTCCGCAAGGTCATCGTCGACGGCGTCAACGTCGCCAAGAAGCACCAGAAGCCACGGTCGGCCACGATGCAGGGCGGCATCATCGACAAGGACATGCCGCTCCCCGTCGCCAACGTCGCGCTCATCTGTGACAGCTGCGGACCCACTCGTGTCGGCTACCGCGTCGACCCCGACGGCACCAAGACCCGGGTCTGCAAGAAGTGCAGAAAGGACCTCGACTGATGTCTGCACAGGCAGAAGCTCCAGCGATGCCGCGCCTCCGGGCCCGGTACAAGGAGACGCTCCGCGATCAACTCAAGGAGAGCCTCGAGCTCCCCAACGTGATGATGGTCCCGAAGCTCGACAAGATCTCGGTCAACATGGGTGTCGGCGACGCCGTCAACCAGGCCTCGCTCCTCGACGGCGCCATCAGTGACCTCACGATCATCACCGGCCAGAAGCCGCTGACGACCAAGGCCCGGCAGTCGATCGCCAACTTCAAGCTCCGCGAAGGCAACGCCATCGGTTGCAAGGTCACACTCCGCGGCGACCGCATGTACGAGTTCTTCGATCGCCTGGTCTCGGTGGCGATCCCCCGTATCCGTGACTTCCGCGGGCTCAACCCCCGCAGTTTCGACGGCAACGGCAACTACACGTTCGGTGTCACCGAACAACTCATCTTCCCCGAGATCGACTACGACGCCGTGGACACCATCCGAGGGATGGACATCACGATCGTCACCACCGCACGCACCGACGCGGAGGGACGGGCACTGCTCGACGCCTTCCGCTTCCCCTTCCGAAAGGACAGTTGAGACAGTGGCGAAAACAGCGCTGATCAACAAGGCCAACAAGAAGCCCAAGTTCAAGGTGCGCGGCTACACCCGCTGCCGCCGCTGTGGGCGTCCACGTTCCGTGATCCGCAAGTTCGGGCTGTGTCGCGTGTGTTTCCGTCAGATGGCGCACAACGGGGAAATCCCCGGTGTGACCAAGGCGAGCTGGTGAGGTGAAGAACTCATGACGATGACCGACCCGATCGCAGACATGCTCACCCGTGTCCGCAATGCAAACATCGCCAAGCACGACGACGTCACCATGCCGTCGTCCAAGATCAAGGAAGCGCTTGCGGTACTCCTCAAGGAAGAGGGCTACATCGAGAACTTCACGACGACCGACCGTCCGGACCGCCCGGGCAAGTTCTTGTCGATCGACATGAAGTACTCGCCCGAGCGTGAGCGCACCATCTCCGGGATCAAGCGCATCTCGAAGCCGGGCCTACGTGTGTACAAGAAGTCCGACGAGATCCCTCGCGTCCTCGGTGGCCTCGGCGTTGCCGTGCTGTCGACGTCGCATGGACTCATGACCGACCGAGAGGCTCGCCGGCGACACGTCGGTGGCGAAGTCCTCTGTTTCGTCTGGTAGGAGGCGACGATGTCCCGCATCGGCAAGGCTCCGATCACCATCCCGTCCGGGGTCGAGTTCACGCTCGGCACCGACGAGGTCTCCGTCAAGGGGCCCAAGGGCACCCTGACCCAGACCGTCCCGGGTGACATCACTGTCCGTCAGGACGGCGACACCATCCTGGTCGAACGCCCCGACGACACCCGCCAGAACCGCGCGCTCCACGGCCTCGTCCGTGCGCTGCTCGCCAACATGGTCGAAGGCGTCACCAAGGAGTTCACCAAGGAACTCGAGATCATCGGCGTCGGTTACCGCGCCACGGCCAAGGGCAACGACAAGCTCGAACTCGCCCTCGGCTACAGCCACAGCATCGACTACGCAGCCCCGACCGGTGTGACCTTCGAGGTCCCGCTCCCCACGCAGATCATCGTGCGCGGCGTCGACAAGCAGCAGGTCGGCCAGGTCGCCGCCGAGATCCGTGACTTCCGCAAGCCCGAGCCATACAAGGGCAAGGGCGTCCGCTACAAGGACGAACACGTCGTCCGCAAGGCCGGCAAGGCCGGTAAGTAGGAACCATGAGCACCACCGCAAAGAAGAAGCTGGGACGCGACCGTCGTCACCGTCGGGTCCGCAAAAAGGTCGAGGGCACGCCGCAGCGCCCGCGCCTCGCGGTCTTCCGCTCGTCCAAGCACATGGTCGCCCAGGTCATCGACGACATCACGGGTGTCACCATCGCCGCCGCCTCGACCCACGAGGCATCCTTCGACGGTTACGGCGGCAACGCCGAGGCCGCCGCCAAGATCGGAGCGCTCGCCGCCGAGCGCGCCAAGGCCGCCGGCATCGAGAAGGTCGTCTTCGACCGGGGTGGCAACCGCTACCACGGCCGGGTCAAGGCCCTCGCCGAGGCCGCACGCGAAGCCGGACTGGAATTCTGAGGACTGAACATGGCAAATGAACAACGAGGTCGCGGTCGCCGCGACGAGCCCCAGGCCAACCCCCGCCAGTCGGGCGACACGACTCTTCGCGAGTCGCGGGTCATCAACATCAACCGCGTCGCCAAGGTCGTCAAGGGCGGTCGTCGCTTCAGCTTCACCGCACTCGTGGTGATCGGCGACGGCAACGGTCGAGTCGGTCTCGGGTACGGCAAGGCCAAGGAGGTGCCCCTCGCCATCCAGAAGGGCACCGAGGAAGCCCGCCGCAACCTGTTCGAGGTCCCCCTCGCCGGCGACACCATCGTCCACCCCGTCGTGGGCGAGCTCGGTGCCGGTCGTGTGATGCTCAAGCCGGCAGCACCCGGTACCGGCGTCATCGCCGGCGGTGCTGCTCGCATCATCCTCGAGGAAGCTGGCGTGCACGACGTGCTCTGCAAGTCCCTCGGCTCGGCCAACCACATCAACGTGGCCCGCGCCACCATCAACGGCCTCAAGGCGCAGCGCCGTCCGGACGAGATCGCCCGCCTCCGCGGCATCCCGGCCGACACGTTCGTGCCCAAGGGTCTGCTCAACGCCTACAACGAGTCCGAGAAGGCTCGCGGGCGTGCTGGAGCAGTCTCGTGAGCGAGAACCAGATCACCGTCAAGCAGATCCGCTCAGCCATCGGCACCAAGCCCAAGACCCGCGGCACCCTGCGTGCCCTCGGTCTGCGCGGCATCGGCCAGTCGAACATCCTTCCTGACCGTCCCGAGATCCGCGGCATGATCGCCCGGGTCCCGCACCTGATCACGGTCGAAGAAAGCATCTCCGGAGAGTCCTG
>JBBSLH010000165.1:0-9075 GCA_038255425.1 Acidimicrobiales bacterium | reverse complement strand
CGGAGGTTGCGTAGGTGCGCTCCCCCGCCCAGCGCCGTGCCGACGTCGGCGGCGAGTGTGCGGATGTAGGTGCCGGACGAGCACGTCACCTCGACCGGGAAGATGCCGTCGCCCACGGCTTCGCCGACCGTGAACGCATGGATCGTCACCGGCCTGGGCTCACGTTCGACTTCCTTGCCCTCGCGGGCGAGTTCATGGAGACGCTTGCCGTCGATCTTGATCGCCGAGACCATCGGCGGGATCTGGAGGATGTCGCCGGTCAGGTCGGCAGCGGCCGCACGCACAGCGGCGAGTTCCACACCAGGCATGTCGAAGGTCGCCGTGACCTCGCCGGTGTCATCGAGCGTGTCGGTCTCCGAGCCGAGGACGATCTCGCCGACGTAGGTCTTGGGCAGCGCGGTGAGGAAGCGCAGGAGCCTGGTCATGGTGCCGACGCCGACGAGGAGCAGGCCCGTGGCCGGCGGGTCGAGCGTGCCGGCGTGACCGACCTTGCGGGTGCCGAGCACGCCACGCGACTTGGCGACGACGTCGTGGCTCGTCCAGCCCGGTTCCTTGTCGACGAGGACGAGTCCGTTGTGCAGCGACGGCTTCGACCGGCTCACCGGGAGGCCTGCACGTCGAGGCACGACTGGATCTGCGAGATCGTCTCCTGGATTCCGACCGGCGACACGAAGCCGGACATGAAGGCGTGACCACCACCGCCGAGTTGGATGGCGATCGCCCCGACGTCGACGGGCCCCGTCGAGCGCAGCGACACCCGCAGCCCCTCGTCCGGCGCTTCCTTGAGTACGCAGCTGACCTCGGCCTCGGCACAACAACGGAGGTGATCGATGAACCCCTCCGTCTCGTCGAACGCCACGCCGTACCGCTCGAGGTCGCCGGCCGTGAGCCAGGCGCACACGAACTTGTGCTCCTGGTCGAGCTCGGCTCGTGCGAGCGCCATCGAGATCAGCTGCACGTACTGGAACCGATGCTTCTCGAACAGCTCACGCGTGACGTCGGCGATGTCGAGGTCGTAGTTCGCCAGCTCCTCGGCCAGGTGGAAGACGTCCGGCGTGGTGTTCGGATACTGGAACCGACCCGTGTCGGTCACCAACCCGACGTACAGGCACAGCGCCACGTCCCGAGTGAGCGGCCACCCCAGCTCGTCGGCGATGCGGCGGACGATGACCGCGGTGGCGGCGACGTCCGTCTGCACCAGGTTGTGGGTGCCGAAGCGCTGGTTGTCGGGATGATGGTCGAGGACGACCACGCTCCCGTCGGCGTCGCGGACCCTGTCGACCACGCCGGCCAGCGAGCCCAACCGCTCGCGCGATCCGAGGTCGAAGGTCATCAGGACCGGCGGGTCACTCGGGAACTCGGTCGGCGGCGTGCAGCGGTCGAGCCCCGGGAGGAACTCGTAGTGCGGACCGACGACGAAGGGGTCGGGCCACGACGCGACGGACGGCTTCCCGTTCGCCTCGCACAGCAGGTGCATGGCGAGCATCGACCCGAGCGCATCACCGTCGGGATGGTGATGGCATGCCAGCGCGAGCGAGTCGGCCGAGCGGATCACGTCGGCGACGGCCGCCACGTCGGTCATGCGTCGGCGTCGTCCGTCGGTTCGTCCGTGCCGTCGGTCGAGCTGCCGTCCGGGCCCTCGCCTTCGGACGTCTCCTCGTCCGGTTCGTCGTGCGTGACGTCGAGGTCTCGCAGGATCTCCTCGATCCGGCTCGCCTCCCGGTCGACCTTGTCGACGTGGAACGAGAGGATCGGCGTGCGCCGGAAGTGCGTCTGCTTGTTCACCGCCGCCTGGAGACGGGCGCGATGTTCCTGCAGCACCTCGAGCACGACGTCGTCGGACGCGCCGATGTCCGACCAGTAGATCTTGGCGTGCTCGATGCCGGGGTCGACCTCGACCGCGGTGACCGTGAAGAACCCGAGCCGTTCGTCGTCGATGCGCTCGAGCTCCTCGGCGACGATCTCGCGAACCACTTCGTTCAGCCGTGCGGTTCTCGGGTAGCGACGGGCGCCGGTCTGTCGTCGTCGAGCCATGGTCTCAGCCTGCCACAGTGTTTCGCGTTTCCAACCCGGGCCGGACCGACTCTCGGCGCCATCTGACACACCGTCAGATCCGATGCGCGATCCTGTGACATGGCCGTCAGCTCCTCCGCACCACAGTCCGCTCCACTCACCGCCGACGAACTGCTGGACCGAGCCCGGTCGCTTCGCCAACTCCTCGGCGACGAGGCCGAGGTGTCCGACCGATCGAGCCACATGAGTCAGCCCGTGGTCGACGCCCTGTTCGACTCCGGCCTCATGACCGCCGCCCTCCCCCAGGCGTGCGGCGGCGCCGAAGCCGACCTCGTCACTCAGGTCCTGCTGTTCGAGGAACTGTCGGCCGCCGAGCCCTCTGCCGGCTGGAGCCACATGGCCTGCGCCACGTCGACCGCCTTCGCCGCCGCGTTCATGGGCGACGACGCCGTGGCCGAGATGTTCGCCGACGGCCGTTCGGTCGCCGCCGGACAGTTCGCACCCCGTGGCTCGTTCCAGAAGGTCGACGGGGGCTATCGCGTGTCGGGCGAGTACGGGTTCGCCTCCGGCTCTGGGCACGCCGCCTACATCATGGCCGGAGGTGTGGTGCTCGACGCCGCCGGCGAGATGGTGTTCGGCGACGACGGCATGCCCGAGATGCGGGTCGCCGCGATCCCGCGGGACGAGGTGGCACTGACCGGCGGCTGGCACGTCCTCGGACTCCAGGGAACCGGCAGCCAGGACTATTCGGTCGACGACGTCTTCGTGCCGGCGGGTCGGACGTTCGAACTGTTCAGCGAGTCGCCACTGCGGGGCGGCGCTCAGTTCTCGGTCGGGATCATGCCCATGACCTCGGCCGGCCACGCCGGCTGGGCGCTCGGCGTCTGCCGGCGTGCACTGGAGGAGATCGCTTCGCTGGCCAAGGTCAAGCAGCGCATGGGCGCGTCCGATGTGTTGGCAGCGCAGCAACTGTTCCAGAAGGAGTTCGGCGAGCGGACCGCGCAGTTCCGCTCGGCCCGGGCCTACGTGCTCTCCTCGTTCGAGGCGATCCAGGCTGCGGCCGAGGCCGACGGGTCGGCCACCCTCGAACTCAAGGCCGACGTTCGGGTGTCGACGACGCATGCCACCCGCGTCGCCGCTGACGTCATTCTGTGGTGCTACCGGTTGGGCGGCGGCGATGCCCTGCGGGATGGCCACCCACTCCAGCGCTGCATGCGCGACATCCTCGCCGGGACGCAACACATCTTCGTCGACGACTCGACCTACGAGACCGCGTCGCAGGTCTGGCTCGACCGGGTCGAGGGCTTCGTCTTCCTCTGACGTCGGCGTCGGTGTCGGGGCGGGCCGGCGGTCGGCTGTCGTTGCGATTTCTGCGACGTCACTCAGTCGGAGCGACGGCTCTACGTCGCTGGAACCGAGGCCGGAGATTCCTGCGACCTGAGACCACCACATCGACGGTGCGACGTCGCCGAAATATGTCAGGTCAGCGGATGAGGCCGGCTTCTCGTCCGCTCAGCCGACGTCTTCCTCTATGGCCGCGTTGCGGCGCTCGGCGAGCAAGTCGCCGACGAGGTCGACGCCGGCGACGTCCGCTCGAACTCGGTCCTTGAGTTGCGACTGCGTCAGTAACAAGCCCGCTGACGCGGGAAGGAGTGTCAGCTGGGTCCCTTCTTCGATCCCCGTCGCGTTGCGGACCTCGGGCGGGACAGCAACTCGACCACGATCTCCTACGACGACGCTGAACGTCCCACTCATACCGTCAGCGTACGACTGCCAATGATCAGCAGCCGTCAGTAAACGATCTCGCGTGCTGCGGTGTGTGTGAGGGTGTGAGCGTCGTGGCCGAGGTCTCCTCCTTCGAGCAGTTCTTCCGTGACCAGTACGCATCGCTGGTGGCGCTCGGTGCTGCGATGACCGGCGATCGTGCGACCGGCGAGGACCTTGCGCAAGAGACGCTGCGCATCACGCACGAACAGTGGGACGACGTGTCCGGCTACGACCGCCCGGGCGCATTCGCTCGGCGGACGATGGTCAATCGAGCATCGAACGAACGACGTCGTCGCGGACGAGAGAGGCGTGCGCTTCGTCGACTCGCTGTCGTGCCACGGTCCGACGACGCTCGGTCGACGCCCGCCCCTCTCGATCCGCTGTGGTCCGAGGTGGCGTCATTGCCGACTCAACAGCGCGCCGCCATCGCCCTCCGATACGTCGAGGACCTGCCGGCGGCCGAGATCGCCGACGTCCTGGGTTGTGCCGAGGCGACGGCTCGGGTCCACCTGCATAGAGCGCACCGGACGTTGGCCGAGCGACTGGGCGACACCTACGAATCCGACGAGATCGAGGACGAGTCATGAGGATCGAAGATCGACTCACCACCAGCGGTGACCGGCTACGGGCCGAGATCGAAGGAAACGTCGACATCGACAGGGCGATGGAGCAGGCAGAGTCGCCGGTGGCTGCATCGAGCCGATCCCGGTGGTTGCTCGTCGCCGCAGCAGTCGTCATCGTCGTCGCGGCCATCGCCGGCGCCGCCATCACCCGCTCGTCCCGAGGCGGCGAGGAACTTCCCGTCGCCGCCAACAATCCCTCGACCGAGTCCACCACGACGTCCGAGCCAGGAGGGCCGTTGATCGAGGCCGACATCGCCGTCGACATGCTGGGCGAGTTCCCGACCCCCGACCTTCCCGTCGGGTCCATCTCATACATCGGGGTCGCCGACGCGCTCGCGGATCAGTGGACGCTCTCGGGCGACACCGACCCTGTCCCCACTATCGACTTCGAGCAGCAGGCTGTGCTGGCGTTCACCACCGAACCGTCGTGTCGTGAGCTGCTCGGCCTCGAGTTGGCGGGTGACTTGGTCCGTCCGTTCTTCAGCGACCGGTCGGCATTGTGCGACGTGCTGACTCAGACAACGCACGTGGTCGCCGTCGATCGCGCTGACATTCCGGCGACATTCGACTTCGTGCTCGACCAATCACTCGTCGGGCAAGGGGGCCCGTACGCATTGGTCATCGACCAATCCGAGAACTTCGCCTCGTTCACGCCGCACCAACCCGGGTCGAGTGGACTCCCCGCCCCGGATGGCCCAGACCTGGAGCGACCAGAGGCAGGTCGGGAGATCACCTTCGACGGCGTCGGAGACATCACGCTCGGCCAGACCTTCGGACCGTCCGAATTCCAGCGGCACGAGAGCCCCGAGGCGACCTGCGGGTACTGGGGACCGGGTGAGCCGTCGCACGACGGCGACGAACCCCTCGGCGGGCTGGTGTCGATCGATGGCGACGTCGGCACCGTCATCAGCATCATGGTGCGCGACAACCCTCGGTACCGAACCGCTTCCGGGGTCGGCGTCGGGACGACGTTGGCGAGTCTCGAGCGGATCTACGGCGGCGATCTCGTCGTCGATCGGACCGATGGGTGGGAGTCACCGACCGATGGCCTCAGGGCGTCCTATGTCGACGTCGCTGCCGTGCGCAACGGCGACAACGCGCTGACCTTCTACCTCCAAGGCGACGCCGTCCAGACGGTGAAGCTGAGCAGCGCCGAGTTCTGGGGCGACGACGAGGGGTGTGCCTGAGAAACATCGGAAAGATCTCCAAAAGCCCTTGCAATGACTGAACACCATTGATATTCTCGTACTCATGTTCGAGTCAGGCGTGAGTCTTCGAGATCTGGAGGAGCAGGAGCAGGCAGTAGCCGCTGTCTGCGCCTCGCTCGATCCCGCCGCCATCCACGACGACGACGTGTCGACCGCCTTCGACGTCATGGTCCACATACAGAAGATGATCACCGGCGCCGTCGTGCGGATGGCCGCCCGGTACGACGAAGTGGGCGATTGGAAGCGCAGCGGTTCGAAGTCGGCCGAGGACGACATCGCTCGCAAGACCGGGACGTCCGTGGGACGGGCTCGACGATCACTCGACACCAGCAAGAACCTCTCGAACACTCCTGGCGTCGACAACGCCCTGAAGCAGGGCGACCTCTCCCCCGACCAGGCCGACGCCGTGGCGTCTGGGGCGGCGGCATCCCCCGGCGACGAGGACGACCTGCTGCGAGCAGCGAAGAAGGAGTCGCTCCAGACGTTGAAGCGGCGTGCTGCCGAGGCACGAGCTCGGGCCGACAAGGACCGCGAGGCGACTCGCCGCCGCCAGCACGCTGCCCGCCGACTCAACCGCTGGACGGACGAAGAGGGCATGTACAACCTGCGCCTGCGGGTCCCGGGCGAGATGGGCGCCGAGATCGACGCTGCGCTGAAACCCGGCATCGACCGGGCCTTTGCCGATGCCCGCGACGCCGGCCGGTTCGAGCCGCTGGAGGCCTACGCCGCCGACGTCGTCCATGGACTGCTCACGGGAGCATCGGGCGGTGGCACCGCCCGATCGGGGTCACAGGCCGTTCGACCCGAGCGCAAGGTCATCGGCATCATCGACGTCGCTGCTCTCAACCGTGGGCACGTCCTGCCGGGAGAGACCTCCGTCATCGCTGGCGTCGGCGATGTGTCCGTGTCGGCGATCCGGGCGATGCTGGCCGACGCGTTCGTGTCGATCGTGATCACCGACGGCAAGGACATCCGCAACGTGACCCACCTGGGTCGACAGGTGACGGCGCACCAGCGCACGGCGCTCGAACTGCGGGGCTATCGCTGCGAGGTCGATGGTTGCGGGAGCACCCACCACCTCGAGATCGATCACGTCATCGGCTGGACCTTCACCAAGACCACTGAGCTCGACGATCTCTGTTGGCTGTGTCCGCACCATCACAGACGGAAGACCCGCGAACGACTCCGGTTGGTCGGCCCGGTCGGGGCGAGGCAGCTCGTCCCGCCTGACCCCAGCACCAACGACCCGCCGCCCGGGGTGTCGATACAGGACGACCTGTTCACCACCGCACGCTGAACAGGACAACCGATTCCGTTGGAGCTCTCGGCGATGCCGGGCGCTTCGACGCGTCCGGGTTGCGACATGGCGCATACTCGGGCGATGCGGCTGGAGCGCCCTGACGGAGTCGAGCTGTGGTGGGATGCGGAGGGCGCCGGTCCCCCGGTGGTGCTGCTGCCCGGTCGCGGCGACGCCTCCGACCTGTTCCCCGCCGGGTTCACCGATCCACTCACCGAGTGCGGGCTCCAGGTGATCCGCTTCGACCCGCGCGACACCGGGCGCTCCGATGCCGGCGGCGACGACTACACCTTGGCGACGATGGCCGACGACGCCGTGGCCGTCCTCGGTGCGGCGGTCGGTCCCGACGTCGCTGCGCACTGGGTCGGCGTGTCGATGGGCGGGCTGCAGCTCGTCGACGTCGCCACCCGACACAGGAAGCGGGTCGAGTCGCTGACGTTCATCGCCGGCATGAGCCCCGACCCGGACGCCGGGTTCGGCGAGGCCTTCTTCGCAGACCCGCCTGACGATCCGGTCGAAGCACTGGTCGGCGCGCTCGGTGACGTCGACGACGATGACCGGGAGTGGGTCCGGGCCGAGATCGAGCGAGCCACCGCCAGGGCAGCGCCGAGACCGTCAGCCTCCGACGCGCACATGGCGGCGTCGATGCGACTCGGGTGGCCGACGCTGGAGCAACTGGAGGAGATCCACGTGCCGACGATCGTCGTGCACGGCACCGGCGACCGGACCCTGCCGCTCGCCCACGCCGAAGCACTCGGCAACGGGATCCACGGCTCCGAGATCCTGATCCGTCGCGGGATGGGCCATCTCCCCCGCCCCGCCGACTGGGATGTCATCGCCCGCGAGATCGTGACCATGGCTGCCACCTGCGAGTGAGGTGACGGCCGGGCCTACGGCTCCTCGGGCATACCGTCGAGGAAGACGTCGACCTTCTCGTTGTAGAAGCTGACCATGCCGGTGATGGGCTGGAGCTGACGGGTCGGCAAGTCGTAGCTCCAAGCCACATCCTCGTGGACCGTGTCGCCGATCCGCACCGACCAGAAGTCGCTCGTCGTGCCCTTGTAGGGACACTCGCTGCGGGTGGCCGACGGCTCGAGATGATCCCAGCGGACGTCGGTGCGGTCGAGATACCACCGAGTCGGCAGACCGGTCTCGAACACGGCGACCGGACCCGTCGAGTCAGCCAGCACGACGCCGTCCTTCTCGATCTGCACGTGTCGGTGCGAGCGCAACGCGTCGACGCGCACATAGGGGCTACGGGGATGGACGAACACCTGCTCGTCCTCCTCGAACCACGCATCGACCGACGCCCAGTCGAACCGCCAGGTGTCGGCCAGACCGTCGACAGCAGAACTGACGACGTGGCGGGCCGCACCGACAGCGATCCGGTCGCCGTGGCCCAGGTCCGCCACGTCGACGCGCCCCTGGGCGGTGTCCTCGGATCCGGTGACGGCGCCGATGAGCGAGAGGTCGACGTCCGCGTCGGGAACGTAGAAGCGCGGGTAGTAAGGGTGTTCCCACAGATAGATGGCTCGGAGCGTGTCGACCAGGACTTCGCCGTCGAAGATCGCACGGACGCGACGTGGCACCGGCGCGGTGTGGTTCACGGCGACCGGCGACGACGGGTAGTGCCCGGGGGCGAGCCCCTCAGCCGCCGGACGATCGCTCATGCCGTGTCGACCCAGTAGCGCTCGGTGTCGACGACGTCGACCTCGGGGAACGACCACACGAAACGGTCGACCGAGTCGAGGACGTCGTTCACCTGCGACACCGTGCTGGCGACGGTCGAGAACGCGAGGACCGCCTCGTCCCAGTCGTCATGGCGGTCGACCTCGGCCGACGCCACACCGAAACGCCGGTGCGCGCCGTCCAGGATCGGCCGGATGACCGAACGCTTCGCCTTCAACGAATCCCCGAGCGGGATCCGCAACTCGACCTCGAGCACGGCGGATTTGAGACTCACAGCCAGCCAGCCGCCGGGATCACGGCCGAGCGGGCCGGATCACGTCCGAGCGATTTCCTTCTCGTCGAAGGTCTCGATGATGTCGCCAGGCTTGAGGTCCTGGAAGTCCGACAGGCCGATACCGCATTCGAAGCCGGCGCGAACCTCGGTGGCGTCGTCCTTGAACCGCCGGAGCGACTGGACCGTGCCCTTCCAGATGATCGT
>JBBSLH010000164.1:0-9090 GCA_038255425.1 Acidimicrobiales bacterium | reverse complement strand
CGAGGGGAAACATCTGGCGCGCACCCGTGTGGAACAGCAGGGGCTGTTCCCCGGTGAGCAGGAACTGGTTGAAGGTGAAGCCGCCGGGCGCTGCATCGGCACGCACGTCGAGATGCGATGGACGCCGTCGGCGATCTGATGGACGTTGGTGTTGAACATGTTCGGATCTTCCGCCACGCTCTCATAAACGAATCGGGCACGCGACCCCCAATTAGCGAAAGAGCGCGGCCCCCACGTCCGAATCGGTGCGTCGAGGCGTTCGGGTCGCCGGTCCAACTAGCGACGCAGAAGCCAGCCAGACCGAGTCTCACGTCGTCAGATTCTGAGTCGCTTGACAGCGGGGTGCCGTTCGGTGCGGATTCCTCGGACGTGTGGGTCGGGAACGCGGTGAAGGGCGCTCTGAGCCCACACGTCATGATCCGGACGCCACGTGTGGGTCCAGAGTGCTGAAGAATGTCGTCTCAGTCCACACGTCTGGTCTCACCGCCGACGTGCGGTTCTACGGCACCGATCAACTCAGCCGATCGACCAGGTGCGAGCGCCTTGGTCGAGCGCAACCGACGTGTCAGCGGCGCCAGAAGAGATGGTGGGTGACGCCGCTGGGGCTGGGGATCCGCTCGAGGTGGAAGCGGTCGAGCAGCTCATCGGGCGAGTCCCAGAGCTTGCCTCCGCGGCCGATCTCGACGGGGACGACGGCGACATGCATCGTGTCGACCAAGTCGGCGTCGAGGAACTCGCGGACGGTCGACACCCCACCGCCGAGGCGTACGTCCTTGCCCTCGGCGGCGGCCTTCGCCTGGTGCAGAGCTTCGGTCGGCTCGGCGTCGATGAAGTGAAAGGTCGTGTCCGACAGCGAGAAGGTGGGTCGAGGGTGGTGCGTCAGCACGAAGACCGGCGTGCGGAACGGCGGCGTGTCGCCCCACCAGCCTTCCCACTGGAGGTCCTCCCACGGCCCCCTCTGGGGTCCGAACTTGCCGCGTCCCATGATCTCGGCGCCGATGTTGTGGGCGAAGTCGCGGGTGAAGTAGTCGTCGAGCCCGCGGGTGCCGCCCGGGTCGGTGCGGTTGGGCCAGCTCGCCGTCGCGCCCGCCCACGAGGCCAGCACCGCAGGATCGGCATGGCCGAACGGCCGCTCGAGGCTCTGGCCTTCGCCAGTGCCGTAGCCGTCGGTCGAGAGCATGAAGTTCTGCACCCGCAGGAGCGGGTCACGCATGGTCATGCCTCATGATGTATCTGCGCGTGTCGGACCGGACCGTCGGGCTCGTACGTGCCGATGACGATGCCGAGGTCGGTGACGCTGACGTCCACGGGACACATTGTGGCCGGAAGCGTCCCGCCGTCGAACAAGCGTCGGCCGGACCCGAGCACCAGCGGGAACGTCATGAGCCGAAAGCGGTCGACGAGTTCATGCTGCAGCAGCGTCTCGAGCAGCTGGCCGCTTCCCCAGATCTGCAGTTCGTCGCCGGGTTCGTCCTTCAGCGCCTCCACCGCAGCGACGACGTCGCCGGTCACGAGGCGAGCGGTGTTTGCGTGCTCGCCGCGCCACGTGACGTCGGCCTCGGCGAGCGAGTTGGACACGACGTGTTTGGGCAGCGTGTTGATCGTGGCCGCGATCTGGTCGTCGGGTTCGGTCTGATCGGGCCAGTGACCGCGGAAGATCTCGAACGTCCGACGTCCGAACAAGAACGCGCTGGCGTGGCTGTTGAGCTCGGTGACGAACTCGCCGATGGCCGGGTCGGGGAACGGGGCCTGCCAGCCGCCGTGGGCGAAGGCGTTGCTGGGATCCTCCTCGGGTCCGCCGGGAGCCTGCATCACGCCGTCGAGGGTCAGGAATGTCTGCACGGTGAGCTTCATGTGGATACAGACGGAGCGGCGCATCGATTCTGAGCGGTGTCCTCCAAAGAAATGTCGTGCCACGTCGACCGATGACTTCGACCGCCCCACGTCGTCACTACTCGAATGATCACGACCACGAGGAGCATTCGATGATCGACCTACGACCGGCGACGGAAGCCACTGCCGCAGTGATCGCGGCCTTGGGCGACGACCACCTCGCGCTGTCGACCCCGTGCCCCGAGTACTCGGTGGGCGACCTGCTCGACCACGTCGAGGGTCTGGCCGTGGCGTTCACCGACGCGGCGACCAAGACCCCACCGTCCGGGGAGTCGCCGGGTCCGTCCGGGGACGCCAGCAGGCTCGCTGCCGGTTGGCAGCAGCGGATCACCGACCGACTGGCTGACCTCGCTCGAGCATGGACAGACCCGGCGGCATGGGACGGGATGACCGCAGCGGGCGGCACCGAGATGCCCGGGGAGATCGCCGGACTCGTCGCGTTGAACGAGGTTATTGCTCACGGCTGGGATCTCGCACGGGCGACCGGCCAGGCCTTCCACGCCGCCGACTCCGACGTCGCCGTCTGTATCGAGACGATGGGTCCGCAACCAGGCGAGGATCGACCGACGGGTACCGATGTGGCATTCGGCCGGCCTGTGGAGGCGACGGCCGACGCCGCGCCCGTCGACCGGTTGGCAGCCGTGCTCGGCCGAGACCCATCGTGGCGAGGAACAACCGCGGACTGAGACAGCCACGACGAGATCGGGCAGGCGGCCCGCCGTAGATCAGTAGCGCGGGATCGAAGGTGCGCTCGGGTTCTCGGGATCGTGTGCCGGATCGCCAGCTGGCAGCGTCCCGGCGAACCACGGATCTCGCTTCCAGTCCGGCACCGGAGGTGGCGCGTCGCCATCGGGGACGAAGACCGAGCGCTGATCCGTGCCGTGGGTGTGGACGTAGCGTCGACAGTTCGGGAACACCGCTCGGGCGCGCACGCGCACGACGAACAGCGCGCCCGGGATCGCGTCGCTCAGCGGATCCTCTGGATCGATCGATGCGTCACCGTTCACCCGGAGCCGCGACCCGTCCTCGAACGAGATGAACAACATCCCAACCGCGCGGTTCTCCGAGAGGTTCCCGGTGGTGAGGAACATGCCGTTGCCGTCGTAGACAGGAAAGGCGAGCGTCGACTGGTCGACGACCTGCACGAACCCTGGGTCACCGCCCTTGTAGGAGCACTGGGGTTGCCCATCCGCATCGGCCGTCGCGATGAAGAACATGTCTCGGGCTTCGATGAACTCAAGGAAGGGAGAGAGATCGTCGCCGGCGGTCTCGGCCAGGCGGTCGGCCAACCGCCTCGTGTCGTGGCGATCCTGTAGGTGGCGGTGTGACTCGCGGTACTCCATGCGAACCCCCGACGCTCGAGACGACAGAGACCGTATCGCCGATCGCGGCGGCGCAGCAACGGTGTCAGAGTTCGTCGATGTAGTTCTGTTCGAGCTCAGCGTTGACGATGGGCGCCAGTGCGGGGTCGCCTCCGAGGGCGTCGACGAGTTGGGCGACCATCAACGACTCGCCGTCGACCACCCAACTGTCCGGATCCCAGGCTCGGGAGCGGATCATGGCCTTTCCGCAATGGAAGAAGCACTCCTCGACGCTGACTTCGGTGCACAACAGCGATGGTTTGCCTCGGGCGCCGAGCTGTTCGAGCAGCGCCGGGTCGTTGTTGAGGGAGGCGATGCCGTTGACTCGAAGCGTCTCTCGTTGGCCGGGTACGACGAAGATCAGTCCGATTCGTCCGGTGGCCAGGATGTTGCGGGGGCCATAGGCGAGGTTGTTGCCTTTGCGTTCCGGGATCAGCAGCGATCGCGGGCCGGCGACGTGGACAAAGCCCGGGGCATCTCCCTTGGGTGAGACATCGATACGACCATCCCGGTCGACGGTCGCCACGAAGACCAGCGGTGCCTTGGCGATGAACGCAGCGGCCGAATCGTCGACTCGATCGCCGATCTTGGCCAACACGAAGTCCGGTGGCTCGCCGAGGATGGCGGTGATCTCGTCCTCGGTCGTGATCTGGAACGGGTTCGGGCTCGATGCCATGCCTGCATTCTGGGGCAACACGAGGTCGACAGGATCGAGGCCGAAAGCAGAATCTGCTCGTCCTCGCTTCGCCAACCGACACAACCAACGGCGCGCGTCGACATATTCCCTGCTCAGGGGTTGTTTCTCAGCCGGCGATGGCGCAGGATCGTTCACTCGAAGACGAAGGACATCGAGGTGGCGATGACGCAACTGGACGAGGAACTTCGGAGCGAGCGGCGATACATCGATGCGGCACACGACCGAGTGGTGGCGCTGCGTGATCGAGCAGTGCTCGTGGCTGAGCACGCCGGCGCCGGGGCCGACACCGGAGAGTTGGAACCCGACGCGCTGTTCGCTCGCGACGTCGCAGTGGCCCACTCGGCGTACCGGTCGACCACGCTCGATCTCACGCCTGATCGTCTCTGCGTCGGTCGGATCGACGGCGACCTGGCGGGACAGCAGGACTGCACGCTCTACATCGGCCGCCTGTCGCTCTCCGACGAGCGGGGCGACCCGATGATCGTCGACTGGCGTGCGCCGGCGGCCGCCGCCTTCTACCGCTCTCGGCCCGGTGATCCGATGGGCGTGCGCCGACGACGGCACTTCCGCTGGCGCGGTGGGGAGCTCGTCGGGCTCGACGACGAGGCAGTCGACCGCGCCGCGCTCGAGCAGAGCGATCTGCACCTTGTCGGTGAAGCAGCGCTGCTCGCGGTTCTGCAGGCGCCGCGCACGGGCCGGATGGCGGACATCGTCGGCACGATCCAGGCCGACCAGGACCGCATCATCCGACGCCCGGCCCGCGGGTTGACCATCGTGCAAGGAGGCCCGGGTACAGGCAAGACCGCGGTGGCACTGCACCGGGCGGCGTACCTCCTCTACGAGCTGTCCAGCCGAGGCGATCAGGCGTCGGTGTTGTTCGTCGGCCCGAACCGCACGTTCCTGCGCTACGTGGGCGAGGTCGTGCCGTCGCTCGGCGAGGACCATGTCGTCATGGCGACGTCGACGGACCTCGGCCCCGACGTGTCCGTGACCGGCCGCGACGCCGACGACGTTGCGCGCCTCAAGGGCGACGGCCGCATGGCGCAGGTGCTGGCTCGGGCGGTGCTCGGGTTCGAGCAACCCGTGAAGGACCAGACGGAGGTCGGCTGCGGTCGCTACGTCCTCAAGATCGATCCGGAGGCCGTGCGCTCACTCGTCGCCCGCGCCCGGAAGGAGCCTGGATCGCACAACGAGCGCGTGCCGTTCGTGCGTGCCGCCGTGCACGAACTGGTCGCCGACGAGTTCGCCCGCCGTGTTCGTGCGGATGTCGCGGCTGGACGGCTCACGGTCGAGGCGGTTCCGCAGTACTGGCCCGCGTTGGATCGCGACGCCGTGCGTGACCTCTGCGATCAGATCTGGCCACCGTTGACGGCGTCGGAGGCGCTCCGTCGTGTGCTGGCGTCGGAGGCCCGGGTCCGTCACGCCGCGAAGGACGTCCTGAGCCGTGCCGAAGCAGCGCTCCTGCTGAGGCCGGCCGATGCCGGGTGGACCGACGCCGATGTCACCCTCCTCGACGAACTCGACGAGCTGCTGGGACACGAGGAGGAGGACGAAGGCGGAGGCGCCGGGTCTCGGGCCGGCGTGCTCGCGGCGAAGTCGTTCCAACTCGTCGAGGCCGCCCTCGCGGAGGAGATGCAGGCGGCGCTCGAGAATCGTTCCGCCGACTGCCCGTCGTGTCAGTTGGAGATGACCTACGGACGTTCCGAGGACGGGACGCTCACGCTCACCTGCAACAACTTCAGCTGCCACCGCAACGAGACGCGGCCGGCCTACGAGGTCATCGGCGACGACGCCGCCCACTTCCTTTCCGCCATCATGGAGGAACTGTCGGACCGCTTCGCCGACGTCGAGGTTGTCGCGACCCGTGTCGCCGACCGCCGGTTCGCTCACGTCGTGGTCGACGAGGCGCAGGACGTCTCGGCGATGCAATGGCGCGCCATTTCTCGCCGTTGCCCGACGCGCTCGATGACCATCGTCGGCGATCTCGATCAGGCGAGTCAGCCGTGGTCGTTGCACGAGTGGTCCACGGTCACCACCGCCGTCGGCGCGGCCGACAGTGAGCTCATCGAGCTGACGGTCAACTACCGCACGCCGTCCGAGGTGATGTCCTTCGCGGCCGCGCAGGTCGCTCGCCTGGGTAGGACGGTGTCCTCACCCGCCTCGGTCCGGTCGTCGGGAGTGCTGCCCGAAGTCCGAACCGGCACGCTCACCGATGTCGACGACCTCCTCCTCGCGGCCCGAGCAGAGATCGGGTCGGCCGGCACCGTCGTCGCGATCGTCCCCGAGGCGCACGCACGCCCGGACGACGATGCGGTGCTCACGGCGACGGAGACCAAGGGACTCGAGTTCGACGGCGTCATCGTCGTCGACCCAGTGGCGATCGCCGCCGAATCACCGCTCGGAGTCACCCGGCTCTATGTGGCCCTCACGCGCACGACACGGCTGCTCTGGACCATCGAACACGACACGTCCGAGGAATCCCGCACTTAGGAAGTTCTTAGCGATGCAGTAGGCGTTTCTTCGTCGCGGGCGATCGAGCAATGCCGGAGGGTGGTTCTCACCCGGCTCGGACCTCGAGCCTTCGAACACGGAGTGACCACGAATGCGAACCCCCCGCCAGATCATCGCCGGCACGGCCATCGCCACCTTGGCGTTGTCGGCCGCCATCGGCCTTTCACCGTCGTCGGCTTCGGCCCACGACGGACGCGACCACGCCCGCAACGCGTCGACCACGGAGGAGCTCACCGGTGCGCAACGGCAGGTGATCCGGGAAGCCACCCGTCGCTTCGTCGACGTCGACGTGGCCATCGACGCCGGTTATGTCCCGACCACGGAGTGCGCCGAGGCACCCGGACTCGGAGCGATGGGCTACCACTACGTCAACCCCGAGTTGATCGCTGATGGCCGAGTCGATCCCACCGCCCCTGAGGTGCTGCTCTACGCGCCCGGCAAGAAGGGCCCACAACTCGTCGGCGCGGAGTACCTGGTGTTCGACGCCGACGGCTCACTCGAGACCGACGACGACCGGCCGTCGCTCATGGGCCACGCGTTCGAGGGTCCGATGCCGGGTCACGAGCCCGGGATGCCAGTCCACTACGACCTCCACGCATGGGTGTTCACCCACAACCCGAGTGGTGGACTCGCGACGTGGAACCCGACGATCAGCTGCGCACAGCGCTGAGCCGGAAGGAACGGACTGTCCCATGAACGATCAGCGACCCACGACGCCCCTCGATGTGATCCAGCGCATCTGCACGGCGCTCGCCGACAAGGATCTCGACACGATCTTGGCGCTCACGTCTCCGGACATCGTCGTGACGCAGGATCCTGCGCTTCCTGGGAGCGACCGACCCACAGCTTCGGTAGAACGGTTCGGTGATGGACGACCCGACGTTGACGCTCCGTCAGGGGCTCGATCGTTGCGCCGGCGCCAACCAGGACGTGCTGTCGGCGCGGGACCTGTCCGAGGAGGCAGCGCAGTTCTTCCGGTGCCACGACGTGGCTCACGTCGTCTTCGCCAGTACAGCTGGCGGCACCTCGCACGCCACATCGCCAGATTGCTGACCTCGGTTCCGAGCACGATCCAGAGGGCCAGGCGCATGATGACGCGGTGGCCGTGGGCGGAGTACGAGCCGTACCTCGACGTGACGCTGGGCGACATCAGGGCGGAGTTCGGGATCGACGTGCCCAGCCGCACGCCCCGAGCGTTCGTCGGCGGTGCTCGTGCAGCTGTTCGGCGGATTCGATGTTGTCCGAGGAGGAGCGATGGTGGCGTTGGGTCCGCCGAAGCAGCGGTCAGTGCCTGACATGGGCCCGTTCGTCAGTCACGACTGGTGGAGGGCGAATGTCGCCGACGTGGCGCTGGTGCACGTGGGTCCGCCCCGATCCACGCGTGACATCCCCACCCTCGACTTGGACCACGACCTGTCGGCGCCCGCGACCGACATCGACGGACGGCACCCGCTGCCCACGCCGCAGCACTTTGCTGATGCGTTGGCCCGAGCCGGCCTGGGCGATGACGACCCAGTGGTGGCGGTCGACGACGCCGGCGGCGTCTTGGCAGCCCGACTGGTGTGGATGCTCCGGGCAACCGGTCGAGACGCGGCGCTGCTGGACGGTGGGTCGTTGGACGACGATGTCGTTTCACCCAGACCAAGGACCGGGTCTGGCCCATCGGTCGTGCCCTGGACGGTGGACCTCCTGGTCGGCCCGGACGACGTCTTGACGCAGGGGCGGATCATCCTGGACGCACGCCCGCGGGACCGCTACCTCGGCGCCGCCGACCCGCTCGACCCGCGCCCCGGTCATCTGCCCGGCGCGGTCAGCCTGCCGTGTCGCGAGAACCTCGCCGCCGACGGGCGGCTCCTGCCCGACGATGTGCTTCGGCGGCGACTGGCCGGCCTCGGCGACGACGGCAGCGTTCCCGTGGTGAGCGCGTGCGGGTCGGGCGTCACCGCCTGCCACACCCTGCTGATTCGCGAGCATCTCGGCCTGCCCACCGGGCTCCTCTACCCAGGGTCTTGGTCGCAGTGGGCATCCGACCCGGATCGACCGGTCGAGCTCTGAGAGTTGGGTCGCTCCGCTCGGTCGTCAACGTCCGCCCGCCTGGGACATCCCGACAGTGAACAGAGTGAATGCAAAGAGCGTGACGATCACGAACGCGGCGACGAAGGCGTGCCGGATGAGCCGACTCGATCTCCGGTCGAGGAGAACCGGTGGCGTCACCGGAACGGTGTCGAGCGGCAGGTGCGCGCCCGGTTGCCGTCCGGCATCGAACTCCGCCCGCGTTCCCGCGTCGCCTAGGAGCGTCCAAGCATCGACCAGCGCGGTGAACGCGGCATGGTCGGGCTCTGCGCCATCGCGGTGGTCCGGGTGAAGACGGCGGATGGCATCTCGGTACGCGGCACGGATCTGTGACGTCGACGACGTGGCAGCAACCCCGAGCAACTCGTACGGATCCTCCGTCGGCGGCGGCTTCACGCCTGCATTGTCGCGTCAGAGCGCTGTCTTGGTTCTCCGGCTGACGATCACGTACCCGACTGCGGGGTTTCGTCGCGCTCCGATGCGGGCACGGGGATGCCGAGCCGTCTCGTGCGTCGCTCGCTGAAGATGATGGCGGCGACGAGCATCGACATGATG
>JBBSLH010000163.1:0-9213 GCA_038255425.1 Acidimicrobiales bacterium | reverse complement strand
GTCGAGGATGATCCGCATGATGGCGGACGCAACGACGACGCCGTCGGACGCGGCTGATGCCGCCACCGCGGTCTCGGGCGTGGAGATGCCGAACCCCATGACCACCGGGAGATCGGTGACCGCCTTCAGTCGACCGGCGAGCTTCGCCGACCAGTCCCCCAGGTCCGCCCGCTCGCCGGTCACGCCGAGCACGTTGACGCCGTAGACGAAGCCTCGGCTGCGGGACACCAGCCGCGCCAGCCGGTCGTCGTCGCTGATCGGGCTGGCGAGCATCACTGTGTCGAGGTCAGCGTCGCCGACCGCAGCCTCCCACGGCTCGAGCTCCTCCATCGGCACGTCGGGGATGATCGCCCCGTGGATGCCAGCAGTCCCACACTCGTCGACGAACCGGTCGAATCCCATGCGGAACGGGATGTTGGCGTACGTCATGGCGATGAGCGGCGTGCTCACGTCGAGATCGCGGAGCTCGCTCAGGATCGTCATCGGTGTCGTCCCACGCGAGAGCGCCCGATCGGACGCGGCCTGGATCGTGGGGCCGTCCATGACGGGATCGGAGAACGGGATGCCCACCTCGATGGCGTCGGCGCCGGCATCGTCGTAGGCGCGGATGATGTCGAGCCAATCGTCGCTGACCCCGCCGCTCACGTAGGGCAGGAGGAGCTTCCGGCCGCTGTCGCGACGTTCCCGCAGATGCTTCTCGAGCGTGCCCATCAGACGTCCTCGCCCAGGAGTTCGGCGATCTGGGCGACGTCCTTGTCGCCTCGCCCCGACAGGTTGATCAACACGGTCTTGCCCGCGAGTTCTTTGCGAGCCCGACTGACCCAGGCCAGGGCATGAGCGGATTCGAGGGCCGGGATGATCCCCTCGGTGCGGGCCAACAGCTTGAAGGCATCGACGACCTCGGCATCGGTCACGGATTCGTACCGAGCCCGACCGATGTCCGCCAGGTGAGCATGCTCGGGACCGACACCCGGGTAGTCGAGGCCGGCCGAGATCGACTTCGCCTCCTGTACCTGCCCGTGGTCGTCCTGGAGCAGGAATGACGTGGACCCGTGGACGATGCCCGGTACGCCGTGACCGATGGCCGCCCCGCCTGCCGGCTCGATCCCGACGAGTTCGGTGTCGGTGTCGACGAACCCGCTGAAGATCCCGATCGCATTGGACCCGCCGCCGACGCACGCCACGACGGCGTCCGGATCGCTGCCAGTGAGCGCACGCACCTGTTCGCGGGACTCGTCGCCGATCACCCGATGGAACTCACGGACCATCATCGGATACGGGTGCGGACCCATCACCGAGCCGAGCAGGTAGTGCGACGTCTCCACCGTCGCGACCCAGTCGCGCATGGCTTCGTTCACCGCGTCCTTGAGCGTCCGGCTCCCGGTCTCGGCCGATCGCACCTCTGCCCCGAGCAGACGCATCCGGAACACGTTGAGCTTCTGTCGCTCCATGTCGACGGCGCCCATGTACACGACGCACTCCTGGCCGAACAGCGCTGCGGCAGTGGCGGTGGCGACGCCGTGTTGGCCCGCGCCGGTCTCGGCCACGATCCGTTGCTTGCCCATCCGGCGGGCGAGCAGGGCCTGTCCCAGCACGTTGTTGATCTTGTGACTGCCGGTGTGGTTCAGGTCCTCTCGCTTGAGCAGGACACGACATCCGAGCTTCTCGGACAGGCGATGGCACTCGGTGAGCGCGGAGGGCCGACCGGCGTAGTCGCGCAGGAGGTCAGCGAGCTCGGTGCGGAAACCGTCGTCGGCCCACGCCTTGTGGAACTCCGCCTCGACCTCCTGACACGCACCCACCAGCGTCTCGGGGATGTACTGGCCACCGAAGCGACCGAAGCGGCCGTTCTGCGGGTTGCCCATGAGCGAGGGGGACGTGGTGTCCGTCATCAGATCGCGGTCCTGTCGGAAGCGGGGAGGAGGGGCTCGTGGCGTTCCGGCAGATCTTCGCCGGCAGCTCGGGCTTCGGCGATGAACCGACGCACGGCGTCGGGGTCCTTCTTGCCGAACGAGGCTTCGGTGCCACTCGCCACGTCGACGCCCCACGGCCGTACGGCGGCGATCGCTTCGGCGACGTTGTCCGGTCGCAGTCCGCCGGCGAGGAGCAGACGGTGACGCGCTCCGAGGTCGCCGATGAGCGTCCAGTCGAAGGGAACTCCCCCACCCGGTGTCGGGGCATCGACGAGGACGACGTCGGCTCGGTGCTCGTCGATCGCAGCCAACTGCGGGTCGCCCGCGGCCATCGCCCGGAAGACGAATCGCACGCGGGCGGCAACGGCTGCGGTGGTCGCCGGAGTCTCCTCGCCGTGGAGCTGCGCGACGTCGAGGCCGACGTCGTGGACGATCTCGATCACCTCACGCGCCACGTGGTCACGGAACACCCCGACGGAGAGCACGTGACCGGGAACTGCTGCTGCGATCTCCTTCGCCACGGCGACGTCGACTCGACGGCGTGACGGAGCGAAGATCATGCCGATCGCGTCTGCGCCAGCGTCGGCGGCCAACGCAGCGTCGGCGGGGTTGGTGATTGCGCAGATCTTCACGAACACGGCGCGCGACGGTACCGGTCCCGGCACTCGATCCCGCACTGGGATACGAGCACCGCCGTGGGCGACTCAGCCCGTTCGGCTGGCTGTCCGCAGAGCGGTCACGTCCGCTGCGGGATCACCTGACGTCACCAATGATTCGCCGACCAAGACGGCGTCGTAACCAGCGTCGGCGAGAGAAGCCGCGTCGTCAGGGCCACGCACGCCCGACTCTGCAACGGAGACGACGTCATCCGGGAACAGCTTCGCCATCCTGCGGGCGCGGTCATGATCCACCTCGAACGTCACCAGGTCGCGCTGGTTGACGCCGATGAGCGCCGCGTCGACAGCGAGGGCCCGCTCGAGTTCGGCTTCGTCGTGGATCTCGACGAGTGCGTCGATCCCGATCTCGATCGCCTGATCGTGGAAGTCGCGCAACTCTGCGTCGTCGAGCGCTGCGGCGATGAGCAGTACGCAGTCGGCGCCCATCAGGCGAGCGTCGAGAACGTCGCGCTCGGAGACCGTGAAGTCCTTCCGGAGCACGGGGATGGCGCAGGCGGCACGCGCCGCTTGCAGGTCGGCGGGCGAACCACCGAACGACACTTCGTCGGTGAGGACCGACAGACACGTCGCACCGCCCGACTCGTAGTCCACTGCCAGCGCGGCCGGATCGAGGTCTGCCGCCAGATCTCCCTTGGATGGCGATCGACGCTTCACCTCGGCGATGACCCCGAGACCGTCAGCCGCCCGGAGCGCCGCCCGGAACCCGCGGCACGGGGCCATGTCATCGACGGCCTGTCGCAGCCCGGTGAGCGAGCGAATGTCGTCGGCCGCATCGCTTCGGTGGCGCGCCAGGATCGCATCCAGATAGGTGGTCATGCGCACTCAGAGCCTGTCGGCCCGACTGGACTTCGAGAGAGCGATCAACGGGATGACGAGGAACGCCAGGCCGGAGCTGACGAGGAGCACGAGACCGGCGCCGAGCATCGGCGCGAACCCGATGGCGAAGCCGACGATCAGCAGCAGAAGCGCTGCCGCTGCCAACCCCGCCGGGAGGAAGGTCAGCTCGCGCCGGATCGACGGCGTGCCGGTCGGCGTGTCGTCGACGAGACGGGGATCGATGTCGTCGTCATCGTCGTAGGGCGTCCACGTGTCGTGCACATCGCGCACCGTCGCCGACGACCGCATGGGGATGTCGAGCGCGGCGTCGTACCGGGCACGGCGACCGTCGTCGCCCAACACGGTCCACGCGGCATTGATCTGCGCCATCCGTGCCGCCGCGACCGCACGTTCCTCGTCGGCGGCGGTTGCCAGCCCGTCGGGGTGGTAGCGACGAGCGAGCGCGAGGTAGGAGGAACGGATCTCGGCCGTCGTGGCGGTCGGTACGACGCCCAACTCCTCGTAGTGCTCCACGACTCGCATCCTATGGGTGGCCCGCAAACCCGGATCGTCGAGTGATCACGGGACGGTCGTCGTCGTGGCGTCGCCGGACTCGTCTTCTGCGGGCGGTGCCGTGGTGGTCGTCGTCGGAACGGGCGAGCACGGTGGAACCTCGATCGAGAACGTCTGCTCGGTGTCGCCGGACCCGACCACCGCCGTCGCAGTCGTCGATCCCACGCGGTCGCATGCGAACTGGAACACGATCACCCCGTTGGCATCGGTGACCCTCGCCGCAGCGGCCGGCTCCTCGACGGGTTCAGCATCGGGGTCGTCAGGATCCGGCTCGGGATCGGGATCCGGCTCTCGGTCGAGCACCGCGAATCCGGACGTGGAGATCCGCACCGGCACGCCAGCCAGCGGCACCTCTCGACCGACGCCTTCGCCGTCGACCGATCGCTGTGCGACCCGAATCGCGAGGTTGACACCCTGACCGACGATCGGCGCTGCCGGGTTCGTCGCCCCCTTTGCGGTCAGTCCATCGAACACCTCGGTCCGGAGATCGATCTCCTTCGTCCCGCCGTCCTCGAGGAAGAAGATCTCCGAGTTCATCATGGCGAGTCGAGGCGCCAGGAAAGCGCGGACGCGATAACGGCCCCCGGGCACGTTCGCCAGGACGAACTCGCCACCGGGACCGGTCGGTACGTCCCGGCGCTGCACCGCGTCGCCGACCAGTCGGTCGACACGTACGAGGGCCCCGGCAGCGTCGCCCTCGGGCGCAAGGACGCGTCCACGGATCGTTGACCTGCCGGACTCGAGGGGAATTGAGCTGGTGACCTGCCCGGGAAGCGCTTCGAGCCCGACCAGTGAGCGGTCGACGGGCAGTGTCGTCGGCGCGGTCGACGTGCTCGACGTGCTCGACGGCGGGGGCAACAGCCCCGAGGCCGGTGCACCGCACGCGGCGAGGAGCACGGCGAAGGCGGTGCCGATCAGCGTCGCGACGTGGCGGTTCACTGTCTCAGCCTGCG
Source organism: Acidimicrobiales bacterium (assembly GCA_038255425.1). Lineage (GTDB taxonomy): Bacteria > Actinomycetota > Acidimicrobiia > Acidimicrobiales > Salinilacustritrichaceae > Salinilacustrithrix. Next base: position 4,281 of record JBBSLH010000163.1, on the reverse strand, counting down.
GCGCCCGCAACGAACGGCAGCTCGTGCACGACACCCTGCGTCGCCCCGACGACCACGATGTCGCCAGCTTCGATCTTCCGCCCGCAGAAGGCGAGGGCGAGATTGCCGTTGGCCGGCGAGACCGCCGCCGACGTCACGTTGCTCGTGGGGCCGTCGGCAGTGACTTCGTCTCCCGGCTCGACCGGAGCGTCGCAGACGATGGCGCGCAGCCTGCGGGGAACGTTGCCGCCTCGACTGTCGATCCGGGCCACCAGTTCCTGGCCGACGAAGCATCCCTTGGTGAAGGACACCGATTCGTCGATGATCCAGCCGCCGACCTCCGCCGGGATGACCGAGTCGTCGAGCTCGCTGCCCATCCGCGGAATGCCCCGCTCGATGCGATCGATCTCCAACGCGTCGACGTCGACTGCATCGATGCCTTCGGGTACCTCGGCGCCCGGACCGAGCACGTCGTAGCCGGCGTGACGGGCCGACGGCAGTCGGAGCACGCCGTTCGGGACGTCGGGTCGCGGGAGGTGGTCGCCACGGACCGCGAAGCCCGCAAGCGAGAACGATTCGATCTCCGCCTTGGTGCGGATCAGGAACCGCCGCAGTCGGGTCTCCAACGCCTCACCGGCTCCAGCATCGGTGTCGAGCAGGAACGCATCGGCCCCGGTCTTGGTCAGGCGGGCCCAGCTGTGGACCTTGCCGTCGGGTTGGAGCACCAGGGTCCATGTCGACGTCGACACGGCGAGCGCGTCCACATCCTGGCTGAGTTGTCCCTGCAGGAACGTTGCAGCGTCTGGGCCCGACACACGAACGGCGTCTCGCGTCGTGGGGGCAGCAAATCCGGTCATCAGCGATCATCTCCTCGACGACCAGCATGGCGCTCCGCAGTCATCCGACGCGCGGCAGGCACCGCGACCAGCAGCGCCCGGGCCTTGTTCTGACACTCGAGATGCTCGTCGTCCGGCACGCTGTCGGCCACGATGCCTGCTCCCGCCTGCACGCTCGCCCGTCCGTCGTCACCGATCACCATGGTGCGGATGGCGATGGCCGTGTCGATGTTGCCGGAGAAGTCGATGTAGCCGACCACACCGGCGTACGGGCCCCGCTTGACCGGTTCGAGCTCGTCGATGACCTCCATGGCCCGGACCTTCGGGGCGCCGGAGACGGTCCCGGCCGGCAATGTCGCACGGAGGACGTCGACGGGACCCTGGCCATCGGCCAGGTCACCCGCGACCTGCGACGTCATGTGCATGACGTGGCTGTACCGCTCGAGAGTCATCAGCTCTTCGACCTCACACGTGCCATAGGTGACCACGCGTCCGACGTCGTTGCGGGCGAGATCGACCAGCATGATGTGCTCGGCGACCTCTTTCGGATGCTCGACGAGCTCGGCGGCCAGCCGGCGATCGTGCGTCTCGGACGAGCCGCGCTTGCGAGTCCCCGCGATCGGACGGGAGATGACCCGGCCGTCGAGGAGCTGCACCATCGGCTCCGGGCTGGCGCCGACCAGGGTCAGTCCAGGAACCCGCACGTAGTACATGTACGGACTCGGGTTGACCTGCCGTAGTGCTCGATAGACGTCGAACGGTTCGGCCCCGAGTTCGAAGTCGAATCGCTGGGACAGCACCACCTGGAAGACGTCGCCGGCAAAGACATACTCCCGTGCCGCCTCCACCGCGGCTTGGTACTGGCCTTCCTGCATCGACGACGTGACCTCGGGTGGCTCGTCGTCGTCCGACGGTGGACCGAGGAGCGGCTCGTCGAGCGGGCGGGCACCGTCCGATGCCAGTTGCTCCAGCCGGGCGAGCGCTTCGTCGTAGGCGGCATCGAGCGCAGAGGCGTCCGCGCCCTCCTCGATGATCACGTTGTCGATCAGCGTCACGCGCTGGCGCCAGTGGTCGAAGGCCGCCAACTGTCCGATCACCGACAGGACCGCATCCGGGTAGCCGCGATCGTCCTCGGGGACGTCCGGCAGATGCTCGACCTCGCGTACCACGTCGTAGCCGAGATACCCCATCAGCCCGCCGTGGAGGGGCGGCAGCTCCTCGATCTGGGGTGATCGGTAGCGTTCGAGGATGGCTTCGATCGCCGCGAGCATCCCGTCGGTGGTTGGCACGTCGGGATGGAGATCCCCCTCGACGGTGATCACGCCGTCCTTCGACGTCAGCGTGGCGACCGGATCGCGGCCGACGAACGACCAACGGCTCCAGCGCTCGCCGTGCTCGACCGACTCGAGCAGGAAACCCGGCTCGTCGCCGACGATGCGCGCGAAGGCGGCCACCGGTGTGACCAGGTCGGCGAGCAGCTCGCGCCACACCGGGACGACCGTGTATTCAGCGGCCAGTCGATGGAACTCCTCGCGACTCGGCTCCACCACGTGTTACCCGTTCGGTTCGACGTCGGTGTCGGCAAACGAGCGGTAGAAGCACGAATAGTTGGCGGTGTGACATGCACCATCGCCCTCCTGCTCGACCACGAGGAGAAGCGTGTCGCCGTCACAGTCGTAGTGCGCTTCGCGGATGTACTGGCGGTCTCCGGACGTCTCGCCCTTGCACCAGTACTCCTGGCGCGACCGACTCCAGAACCAGGTGCGGCCGGTGTCGAGGCTCTTGCGCAGCGATTCGTCGTTCATCCACGCCATCATCAGGATCTGACCGGTGCCGACCTCCTGGACGACGGCCGGTACCAGACCATCGGCGTTGTAGGTGATGTTCGCGAGGTGCCCCTCGTCGTACTGCACGGGGGTGGCCGTTGGTGATGCCATGGTGCGGCATCGTAGAGGTGTGACTGCCGGCCTCCGAAGTGCGTTGGACACGCGCAGTCTGGCCCTGGTCGCCGTCGGCGGTGCGGTGGGAGCGACGGTCCGATGGGCTGTCATCACGCTTGCCGGGACCGACGGGGCCTTCCCGTGGTGGACCCTGCTCGTCAACGTCGTCGGTTGCATCGGTCTCGGGATGCTCACCGGCGCCGATCGGTCGGCGATCCTGGTCGGCGGCGTCGGATTCTGCGGTGGCCTCACGACGTTCTCCACCTTCGCCGTCGAGGTCGCGGTGCTGATCGACGACGGGCGACCTGCCATCGGCGGGATGTACGTCATCGCCTCGGTCGTGACCGGGGTCGCCGCATTCGTCTTCGGGGCCCGTTCGGCGGTCTCGACGTGACCACCGCAGCCCTGTTCCTCGTCGCGGCGGCCCTGGGAGCGGTGCTGCGATACGCGTTCCAGATCGGCGTCCCGGACGTCGGGCCGATTCCCGTCGGAACGCTGCTCGTCAACCTCGCGGGCTCGTTCGCGCTTGGCGTCCTCGCTGGATGGGATCCCCCAGGAGCGACCGTGGTGGGCACGGCCGGTATCGGCGCGCTCACCACCTTCTCGACCTTCAGTGCCCAGGTGGTGTCGCTACGTGACGACGGCTGGGCCGCGGTGCTGCCCTACCTCGCAATGTCGATCGTCGGTGGCGTCGCCCTCGCGTGGCTCGGTCTCCAGGTTGCCTGACCGGCGAGGTTCGGTCAGCACCTGCACTCCTGCGACAGCTTCCGACCGGACCAGCATCTCCAGACCCGGACCGGGCAGTTGGGGCGCGGGTGGTCCGGTTCACAGGCCGCTCGCGAGCGCCGGTGACCCAGAGTCAGAGGTAGAGGCCCGTGCTGCCTTCTTCGAGTCGCTCGGCCGCGACGGCGTGGATGTCGCGCTCGCGCAGGATGATGAAGTCCTCGCCTCGGACCTCGACCTCATAGCGGTCCTCGGGGTTGAACAGGACCCGGTCGCCGACCTCCATGTTGCGGACGTTGGCGCCGGTGGCCACGACTTCCGCCCAGGCCAGTCGTTTGCCCATCTGGGCGGTCGCGGGGATGAGGATGCCGCCGGTCGATTTCCGCTCGCCCTCACCACGATCGATCGAGACCAGGATTCGGTCGTTGAGCATCTTGATCGGGAGCTTTTCGTTGCTCCCGGCCGAGGAGGGGGAGTCGGGCTTGGCCATGGGCGGGCGACGCTACCGTCTGCTCTCGATGACGGACGATCCATCGACGTTCCCCGAGCGAGTCCCGACGGCCGACGGCGAGGTGCTCGAAGCGGCATGGTCATCGGCCCCGGAGACACGGGCCGTCGCCGTGTTGACCCACCCGCACCCGCTCTACGGCGGCGACCTCGACAACATCGTGCCGGCCACGCTCGCCCGCTCGCTCCCAGCACTCGGTATCGCGACGCTGCGGGTGAACTTCCGCGGCGTCGGCGCCTCATCGGGCAGTCACGGCGGCGGGTCGGACGAGATCGCCGACGTCATCGGCGCCATC
>JBBSLH010000162.1:0-9313 GCA_038255425.1 Acidimicrobiales bacterium | reverse complement strand
GAGATCGTCGCCGTCTACCACGACATCGATGTGAGTCGAGAGATTCCGTGGGCGCGCCGAGCCGAAGCGACGCGTCTGCTCGCCGATGCGGCGAACCCGCAACGCGGATGGTCCGCGCTCGTGATCGCCGAGCCACAACGAGCGTTCTCCGGCGGGCAGTTCCAATTGGTCTTCCCGCAGCTTACCCACTACGGGGTCGACCTCTGGGTGCCTGAACTCGGCGGTCGAGTCGACCCCGACAGCGAAGGCCACGAGATGTTGATGAGCCTGTTCGGCGGCCTCTCCAAGGCCGAGCGTCGACGGCTGCAGACACGCGTACGCAACGCGGTGATGGCGCACGGGGCCGCGGGCCGGTGGCTCGGCGGACGACCGAACTACGGCTACCGGATCGTCGACACAGAGACACCGCACCCCCAACGTCAGAAGGCTGCGGCGGGCATCAAGCTGCGGACACTCGAGATAGATCCTGAGACTGCTCAGAACGTGCGACGCATCTTCGAGCTCTTCGACGAGGGCATCGGCTACCGGTCGATCGCCAACATCCTCGAGCGGGAGGGACATCCCAGCCCTGGCGAGGTCGGGCCGACACGCCATCCACGATCGGCCGGCGTGTGGGGTGGGTCAGCGGTTCGGTCGATCCTCACCAATCCGCGATACCTCGGCCACCAGGTCGTCGGCCGCCAGCGCCGCCGTGACGAGCTCGTCGATCCAACCGACCCAGCGGTGGGCACGACGAGTCGACAGCACTGGCAAATGCCGGAGGAGTGGGTTGTCTCCGATGAACAGACCTGGCCTGCGATCGTCGATCGCGACCTCTGGGAACGGGTCAATGCCCGAATCAAGAACACCCGTGGACCTGAGCGCCGACGGCCACGCGCCGAGCCCGGCAAGTACGTCCTCGCGGGACTGGTCCGATGCGCAACGTGCGACCGATCCATGCACGGGAACACGCTGAAGAACAAGCCGTACTACCGCTGCAACACCCAACGAGCCGACTACGCCGAAACCGGCCACCCCAAGACAACCGCGATCCGCGAGGAACGGATCCTCGAAGCCGTCGATCAGTGGCTCGGGCAGCTCACCGACCCAGCCCACCGACAAGACGCCGTCGCCGCGATCTTGAGCGCCGACGCCGCCAAACCCGCCGAGCCAGCGGAGGTCCAGGCCGCACGACGCGCCACTCGCAGTCTCCCGATCGAGCTCGACCGCATCCTCGACGCCATCCGCGCAGGGCTCGATCCCGAACTCGCGGCCTCGACCACGAAGAAGATCCAGGGCGAGATCGCGGAGGCAGAATCCACCATCGCCGCCTGGGAACAGACGAATCAGCCGAGCGCGCCGCTCAGCCCTGCCGATGTCACCGCAGCCCTCGACCATGCCGGCGACCTCGCCGGCCTCCTGAAGACCGCTGAACGCGAGCCGAGGGCCCGGCTGTACCAGGCCCTCGGTCTCGAAGTCCGAATCAACGTCGTTGGTGATCCAACGCTCGAGGCTCGGTTGTTGCTATGTGGTGGCGGGGGTCGGATTTGAACCGACGACCTTCGGGTTATGAGCCCGACGAGCTACCAGACTGCTCCACCCCGCGGCGGACCAACGACAGTAGCAAGACTCCGGCGCCTGACCAACCTGACACCTGGGCGAGGTGTGCTATCGAATCCGATAACCTCGGAGGATGGAGCCGCACGAGATGATCTTGCAGAGTCGGGAATGGGCGGGGATGAGCCAGCGCCAGTTGGCCGCACTCGCCGGGACGTCCGGCCCCGCCATCAGCCTCTACGAGAGCGGCGACCGCATCCCCCGGGTCGACACACTGCAGCGGATCGTCGGCGCAACGGGCGCCACACTCACGATCGCCGTGGAACTCGACGATGAACCGATCGATCTCGCGAAGAATGGACGGTCCCTGGTACTCGTGCTCGGCCTTGCCGACGCCATGCCGCGCCGGCGAGGACGAACGCTCGAAGCGCCGATCCTCGGCGAGTTGACCCGCTGATGGAAGCCCGACTCGCTGACGCATTGATCGCCGTCCATCGACACCTCGACCAGGCAAACCTTCCTCACGCCTTCGGTGGAGCCATCGCCCTGGGCTACTGCATCGAAGAGCCCAGAGCCACCATGGACATCGACGTCAACGTGTTCGCCGGTGTCGGGCGGTCCGACGAGGTCCTCGACGCGCTCCCCGACGGCGTCGCGGCGACTGACATCGACCGTCGCGTCCTGGCCCGAGATGGACAGGTACGCGTCTGGTGGGACGAGATCCCGATCGATGTCTTCCTGTCGAACCACTGGTTCCACGGTCGCGCCGAGACCAACGTCCGCACCGCACCGTTCGCAGACCTTTCCGACCTCCCGATCCTGGGGTGTGAAGACCTGGCGGTCTTCAAGACCCTCTTCGCCCGACCAAAAGACGCGGTCGATGTCGCGACGATGGTCTCCGCAGGGACCGTCGACCTCGTGCAACTGGAGGCAATGACCACTCGGCTCCTCGGCGCGGACGAGCGCCACACCTTCCTCACCGATGTCAGAAGATTCGCCTCTGAGATGTGACAAACCATCTCTGACCCGCTGGACGAGCAGTTCCTGGAACAACAGGTCGCGCACGCGTGTCACGAGCTGGGCGCGCCGTACAAACCCCCGGCTGGCTAGTACTGGTCGAGATAGGAATCGAGGAAGGCGTCGAGCGCCTCCTCGTCGTCCAGGTCCACGCCAGCAGCGACCGCTTGTTCGAGGATCTCGACCTTGCCTGAGGACTGTGCTTCGTCGACCTCGTTCTCGACGGCATCGATGATGGCCACCGTGTCGGCGACGTAGCGCTCGGCCCAGCCGCGCTCGGCGTGGACCCACGGGACGAACACGCGCAGCAGGTCACCGAACCGCTCCAACGATGCCTCGTCGAGGTCTGCTCGTGGCAGCCAGCCGGCCATCACGAGATGCACCACGACCGGCGACCACCGGTCCGCTTCTCCCCCGACCTCGTCGACCACGAAGGCGATGGCCTGCAGCAACACGCCACGGTCCACTTCGTGCTCAGCGCCACCATCGGAGGCGAGGAAGGCATCGACGAGCGCCGCCTGCTGATCGGGCGTCGACGACTCGGGCATCGCCACTGCGTCGCCGGTGGACGGCAGCTTGGCGACGTAGTGCTCGACGATCGAGAACATCGACGAGAAGGTGTCGGACACCGGCACCATCGCGCCGGCCTCGAACGTCGCGTCGATCGCTCCATCGATGGTCGCCCCGGCCGCCGCGAGGTCGAGTTCAGCGACGACCATGGCCTCGTCCTCACTGGCGAGATCGAGGAACTTGTCGGCGTCGGGATGGACGAGCACGTCCTTCGCCAGTCCGCCGAGCGTACGATCGATGTAGACAGCGAGCACGTGATCGGCAGCCGCGCCGGGATGCCTCGCCGTGATGACGACGTCGAATCCGTCGCCCGTCTCGTGTCCGACGGTCCATGCACCGGTCGGCACCGCATTCCCCACGGCCATGAGCCACGCGGGGACGGCCGGGACCGACTCGGCATCCAGCCGCTCGCGGAGCGGCCACTGGATGTAGCCGGGGTCGAACGCATCCATGACCCAGCAGAAGTCCACGATCACCCGAGGTGGAACCTCGCCGAGGTGATGGAGGCTCACCTCGATCAGACCGTTGAGCAGTTCCTCGTGATCGGGCTCGTCTGCCGACAGTTCGTCGAGGCTCCCTGCGCCCAGGTGCCCGAGGAACTCCGACGCACGGAGTTCGATGTCGAGCGGAGACTCGTCGCCGATGCGGTCGAAGGAGGCCAACGCGGGGACGATGCCCTCGAGTGGCGGAAGTCCTGGCTCGTCGGCCGACCACACCGGGGCGTGGATCCGTGTGGGACGTCGACGCTTGTCCATGCGACGAGGCTAGGGGCAGGCAGACCGGACCAGACCCCTTGACGGATCCTCCCGGCGCCTGCGATCCTCGAACCCTTGCGGAGCGATCCGCCTTCCCGGCCGAGGTCCACCGAGACCCGAGCCGCTCGCCGTCGTCACGGCCGCACCTGCTCCGGAAGGCACACAATGTCCCGTTCATCCACGTCGACGCCGTCGTCACCCGACCCAACAGCGATCGACGCGTCGCTGCACCTCCTCGCCCACCAGATCTCCGACGACCTCGCCAAGGGCGAGATGCCACCGTCACTCCTCCACGTCGCGCTCGACACCGACGGCCTGCAGCTCGGGTTCAAGGACCTCGACGGTGTCCACCCGAGCGAGTTCCTGCTCGGCTTCGTGGCGCCCGAGTCCTGGTATGCGCTCGGCTCTGCGACAGCCGGCTACGCCTACGACGTCGCCGACCGCGCGACGCTGGCACCACGCCGTCGTCGGGTGCACACCGTCACGCTCGTCTCGCGCAGCGGCGAGGTCGCACATCGCACGATCGTCCACGGTGACCCTGCGCTGACGGACGGTCTGGCAGGTGAAGACGTCACCGGCGAACAGATCGACCTGCTCCGCCTCGCCCTCGAACTGCCCACGACCCCACCGCCCTGTGACACCGCCGTGTTCTGGGCCATCGAGTGGCTCTCCGCGATCCTCGCCGACGGCGGGCCGTCCGACTGGGCGTCCGTCGCTCGTGCGCATCCGGCACTCGCGGTGCTGGGCAGCGCCGGATCGGCACCCGATCCTGACGACATCATCGATGCTGCAACCGCGTTCGTCCGAGTGTGCACGTGGCGACGGCTCCGGACGCTCGTCGCCGAGGGGAGGTTCGAGGTGCCGGAACTCACACCGATCGACGCACGCTGGTTCGACGAAGGAGCGTTCGCTCGCTTCGTGCTCACGCGGTGCCCACCGCTGGCGATGCTGCGCCGACAGGCGATCGACCAACTCCCGGATGAAGTCGGGTCTCGTCTCGCTGCCACCCTCGACGATCTGGGCATCCCTGCCGCATCGTGGCCCGACGAGCAGGCGGCCTGATCACCGGGCAGACGGCGGATGACGGTTCTACGCTTGGACCATGACGACAGACGAGAACCAGCCGGCGTGGAACGGCATCAACCACCTTGCACTGGTCACCGACGACATGGACTCGACCGTGCGTTTCTGGCACGGCGTGCTCGGCGCCGAGACCATCGCAACCGTGGGTGCACCGGGGTTCAAGCACTACTTCTTCCGGGTCGGCCCCGGACAGACCGTGGCGTTCTTCGAATACCTCGACGCCGAACTGGAGACCTTCGCGAAACCGGCCGGCATCCCGTACCCGGCGGGGGCGAGCCAGTTCGATCACCTGTCGCTCAACCTCCCCGACGAGGCCGCGCTCGAAGCACTCCAACGGCGCCTGAAGGAGCACGACTGCGAGGTCACCGACGTGGTCGACCACGGCTTCATCCGCTCGATCTACTTCAACGATCCCACCGGCATCGCGCTCGAAGCCAGCTACTGGACGCTGCCTTCCGACGGCCCCGTCGATCACGGCGACCCCGACTGGTTCCACGACAGCGACCCGGTGCCGGCCCTGCGGGAGATCAGCGACACCGGTCGCGTCGAGCACACCGTGTCGACCCGCCTCGTGGACGAGATCGTCACCGAGACAAGCTGATCCCCATCCACCAATCAGGCGAGGCATGGTCCGTACCGTGGCGCCCATGGGTTGGTTTCGACGCACGCGCCCCGCACCTCTGGCCGATGCCACCGACGAGACCGCGCTCGTGCCGGTCCCGACGGCGGCGACTCCCGTGCTCGCACGAACGGAGCGAGCGCTGCAGTTGCTGGCGAGCCAGTCGGCGGAGCTCCACTCGTCGATCGTCCGCCTCGAGGGTCGTGTCGATGCCATGGCCGAGCGGATGATCGATCCCTACGAGACCGCCAGCCAGGTGGACGTGATCGAGACACGGCTGCAGACCGCGAAGGTCGCAGCCGAGGTCTCCCGCCTCGAGATCAACGTCGCTGCACGCATCGACCAGATCCGAGCCGAAGTCCGTGGGTCCATGGAGATCGACCTCCGCGCACGGACACCTGCCGACACCGGCTTCTGACCACGCGTCAATTCCTGGGGGCCAGCGCCTCTTCCTGCTCCACGGTCGTCGTGGTCGAGTCGGGCGGTGCCGTGGTGGTCGTCGTCGACTGGGCGAGGAGCTGCAACGCCTCGCTCACCTTCTCCTCGGCATCGTCGTTCTTCGACTGGTAGGTCCCGAGGTCGCCCTCGGCGAGCGCGGCCCGTGACTCCTGGAACAGCGCCTCGGCGTCCTCGAGGAGTTGCGCTGCCCGCTCGTTGACGCCGAGGTCCGGGTCAGGTTCGCCCGGTGGCGGATCCGGGTCGTCTGGGTTCCCTGGAGAGGGTTCGTCCACGATCTCGTCGAGGTTCGGTACGTCGTCGAAGAGCTGACCCAGCGCACCCGCCAACGTGTCGGAGATCGCGACCTTCGACTCGTAGAACGCCACCACCTTCTTGAGTTCCGGGATCCGGACCTGATCGGACTCGACGTAGAACGGGCGCACGTAAACGAGGGCCCTGTCGACCGGCACCAGGATGAGGTTGCCGAACTTGACCTCGGAACCACTCCCGCCAAGGAGGGTCTGCTGCTCGGACACCGTCGGGTCTGACTGGATTGCGTCCGCGACGATGGCGGGGCCGTCCGGTCGGTTCTGTCGCGGCATCTCGTAACTCACGAGTTCGCCGTAGTGCCCCGGATCGGATCGAGCGACCATGAAGGCAGTGAGCAACTGGTTCTGGTCGTTGCCCACCGGCACGAAGGTCCGCAACATGACGAACTCGGCACGCTCCTCACCCGGGAGTTGCGTGAGCAGGTAGTACGGATCGATCCGTGCCCCGACCGATGGGCCGACCGGTTGACCGGCGGCGTTCGTCGTCTGGGTGGCAGGTCCGGCGCCAGCCGTGCCGGGGTCGAGGGCCACGTTCCACGCGTCGTTGTTGTTGTAGAAGGTGCTGGCGCTGGTCACGTGGTAATCGCCCCACATGTTCGTCTGCACCCGGAACAGGTCCTCTGGATACCGCAGGTTGTCGACCAGGTCTTCCGGCATCTCCTTGAAGTCGGTGAACAACTCGGGGAATGCGCTGCGCCATGCGGTGATGACCGGGTCCTCGTCGTCGATGACGTAGAAGTCGACGGTGCCGTCGTAGGCGTCGACCACTGCCTTGACCGAGTTGCGGACGTAGTTGAATCTTCCGTTGAGCCCGGTCGACGCGGGGAGGCCGCTGTTGTCTGCACGTTGGGCGTAGGGATAGCGGTCGGTCGTGGTGTAGGCGTCGAGGATCCAGACGATCTCACCAGCGTCGTTGATCACGGGATACGGATCGCCGTCGAACTCGAGGAACGGGGCCAGCGTCTCTGCTCGCTCGCGGACGTCGCGGATGTAGTGGATCTTCGAGTCGCCGTCGATCAGGTTCGAGATCAGCGGGTTGTAGTCGCCGAAGCGGAGGGAGAACGCCACCTTGTCGAAGAATCCACCGATACTCACGCCGTCGGGGCCGTCGTAGACGGTGTTGGTCGTGTCGGCGCCGTCCTGGAAATCGAGTTCCTCGCGGGTCCCCCCGGTGATGACGTAGCCACCGAGATTCTCACCGAAGTAGATCTGCGGCCGGTTCAGTTCGAGGTCGGTGTTCTCCTTGACCGGCACCTGCTGGAGCGCGAAGTCGGGGCGGCCCTGAGCCGTCTTGGTGGTTCCTGACGCCAGGACCATGCCGTAGCCGTGCGTGTAGATGATGTGCTCGGCCTCCCACGACGACTGCGGCAGTCCCGTGGTGTCGAGATCGCGGGCCGACAGCACGACCTGGCTGAGTTCTCCGTCGATCGTGTAGCGGTCGACGTCGACATCGTTGAGTGTGTAGTAGGGCAGCAGTTCTTCGAGGCGGGGGAAGGTCTGTCCCAGGACGACCGAAGAGGGGTCCCACAACCGGATGTTCTGCACCGTCTCGATGTTGTCCGCCAGATTCACGTCGGCCTCGTCGCGTGTGAGGTCGTAACTGGTCGTGTCGACCTCGCCGAGCCCCAGGGCTTCGCGAGTGGCCGCGATGTTGCGGTCGATGAACTCGGTCTCCTTCGACAGTTCGTTCGGAGACACCTGGAATCGCTGGATCACCTGCGGATAGATCCCGCCGGCGACGACGGCGACGAGACCCCAGAGCCCGACCCCGAGGATCGGCAGGACCCACCCTCGGCGCCAGATGTTGACGATGAAGAGCAGGAACGAGGCGACAGAGATCAGGATGAGCAGGTTCAGCACCGGGAGTTGTGCGTTGACGTCGGTGAAGCCAGCGCCATCGACGACGCCCCGGGTCGACGTGGTGAGTTCGAAACGCTCGAGCATGTAACCAGCGGCTCGGATCAGGGCGAGCACGCCGAGGAGCACCGAGGCGTGAGCCTTGACCTGCGAAGTGACGGTCGGGCTCACCTTCCCTGGCCCCGTCGGTTGGACCCGGATACCACCGTTGGCGAAGTGGGCGGCGATGGTCACGACCAACACGATCAACACCGAGGCGAATGCCCAGTCGGTGACCGACTTCAGGAACGGCAGCTTGAACACGTAGAACCCGATGTCGGTGGAGAACTGGGCATCGGACATGCCCCAGTCGCCGCCGTTGGTGAACAGCAACCACTCCCGCCACTCCTGGCTCATCCCGATACCCATGAGCAGCGCGAGCACGAATGCCACCGCAGCGCGGAACAGTCCGGTGCGGTTGCCGATCGCATCACGGAATCGGTCGAGCGCGTCCTGTTCCGGTCCCGCAGGCGGGAACGTCGGAGCGAGTCGGTCGGCGATGTAGAGGTTGACCCAGCAGACAGCGAAGAACGCGGCGACGAAGATCACCGCGAGCGAGACCTTGGCGCCGAGCACGCCGGACCAGACGCCGTCGTAGCCGAGCGAGTCGAACCAGAGGAAGTCGGTGTAGAAACCGGCGATCCCTCGCAGCGACGTGATCAGGAAGAACAGCGCGATCGCCGCGACGATGAGGACTGTCCGACCACGGCTCGAACCACCGACGCGAGGACGGGGTGTGCGGCGGGAGGGCTGGGGCATGTCAGACGGGGGACGCATGTGGCGCCCGAGCCTACCGACGGGCGGTCAAGACCCCATGGCGAGCCGGATACGAGGCCGGTTCACTCGACCGCGAGGAGACAACGGCATCCCGGATGGGCCTGCGGACAGGCATCGCCGGTCGGGAACGTCTCGCCCTTCACGACGGCGCCCGCGAGCGCATTGTCCTGGGCATCCGGGCACGGCCCCTGGTCGGGGTCGACGAGCCAGCGAAGGCGCGCACCGTCCGGGGCGGCGACGAGCTGCCCGGCGGCATACGCGGAGAGCAGGGCGTCGGCGACGGCCGGACCGAT
>JBBSLH010000161.1:0-9322 GCA_038255425.1 Acidimicrobiales bacterium | reverse complement strand
GGAAAGACGGGCACGGCGCAGGACTTCTCGAACGGTTGGTTCGTCGGCTTCAGCAAGTACCTCTCGACCGCGGTGTGGATGGGGGCGATCGAGGGCAACGTGCCGATGAACAGTGTCGGCGGACGCAGTGTCACCGGTGGCTCGTATCCCGCTCGTGCGTTCGGTGCGTTCATGACCACCATGCACGAGGGTCTCGAGCGGAGGCCATTCGCCGCTCCGCCCCTGCGCACGCCGAGTGGCAAGACGCTGACCGTCGACGACGACGTCGACCTCACGCAGTCACAGAGGACGACCCGTCCTCGCCGTAGGACCACGGCGACCACGCCTTCGCCGGCACCCACGGCGGCACCCACGACGGCGGGAGGCGGGGCCACCCCCACCACTGGGGCAGACTCCACGCCACCGCCGACGACGTCGGGCGGGGAACCCACGCCGACCTCCGGAGACATCGTTCCATGAACAACCAGTGGGAACAGTTGCTCGCCGTACAGGCGATCGACACCACGATCCAGCATCTGGACCACCGCCACGAGCACATTCCCGAGCGCGCGGCGCTCGCCGAGCTCGAGACGCAGCTCGCCGCCAATCGCAAGGAGAGCGAGGAGGCGGAGTCGCGTAAGGCCGAGCTGGTCAAGGCGCAGAAGCGGATCGAGGTCGAGATCGCCGACATCGAGGCCAAGATCGAACACGACAACCAGCAGTTGTACGGAGGATCTTCCGACCCCAGCGTCCTCCAGTCGCTCCAGCACGAGATCGGCACCCGGAAGCAGCAGATCTCGAAGCTCGAGGACGACGAGCTCGAACTCATGGAGCAGGTCGAGCCGATCGACGCTCAGCTGGTGGCGATCGCTGACGCGAAGGCTGCCCTCGACGACGCTGCCGTGCAGGCGACCGCCGCACTCGCGACCACGGAGACCGAGATCGAATCCGATCGCGCGACTGCCGTCGCGGAACGGGCGACACTCACCACAGACATCGACGCCGAGGCGCTGGCCCGGTACGAGACCGTGCGCGGCCGACTGGGGGGCCTGGCCGTGGCCCGGCTCGAAGCGGGGGTCTGCGGGTCGTGTCACATGAAGCTCTCGGCCGTCGAGTACGACCGCATCCAGCACCTGCCCCCGGACGCCGAGATCGAGTGCGAGGACTGCGGACGGTTCCTCGTCCGCGTCTGACGTGCTCATCTGGTACCTGGCCACCGCAGCCGTGGGGGTGTGGGCGGTGTTCGACAGTCCGGCGCTCGACTACCGACTCGTCCTCGTCGGGTCCGTGTTGCCGGTGTCCGAGGTGGTGCTCGGTCGGCCGGGCCCGCTCCACTCACTCCTGACCGCCGTCGTGGTGTTGGGGGTCGTCATGGTCGCGACGCAGGGTCGGCGTCTGGTCCGCCGACGGTGGCTCGGCATCCCGATCGGCTTGTTCTCGTACCTCGTCTTCTCGGCCACGTGGACCGACACCGACGCCTTCTGGTGGCCGCTCACGGGCCTCTCGTTCAGCGACACGGGACCGCCGGAGATCGAGCGTGGCGCATTCTCGTTCCTTCTCGAGGTGGCGGGCGTCGGCCTCGGCCTGTGGTGGTATCGACGTGTGGGGCTGGACGATCCTCGGAACCGCCGCCGTTTCCGACTGACCGGTCAGCTGCCGCGAGCCACGTTGCCGCCGGTTTCAGGCTCGTGCTGATCGTCGTCCGCCACGGTCGCACCGAAGCCAACCGCGGTGGTCTGTTGCTGGGCCGACTCGACGTCGAACTCGACGACCTGGGTCGGCGTCAGGCAGCGGCAGCGGCCGCCGCCGTGGGTCCGGTCGACCGGATCGTCGCGTCGCCGCTCTTGCGCACGCAACAGACCGCCGCGGCCTGGGGTCAGGAGGTGGAGCTCGACGAGCGTTGGATCGAACTCGACTACGGCGACCTCGACGGTATCCCGATGCGAGACATCGATCCCGACTTGTGGAGTCGATGGCGGGCAGACGTGTCCTTCACGCCCCCGGGCGGCGAGAGCATCAGCGCGCTCGGCGCACGAGTCCGGTCGGGTTGTTCCGACCTCGTCGACGCTGCCATCGACGGGGACGTCGTGGTCGTCACCCACGTATCGCCGATCAAGGCGGCGGCGGCATGGGCGCTCGGCGTCGGCGATGAGATCGCGTGGCGCATGTACGTCGCACCGGCCTCGGTGATGCGTATCGGCGCGGCCGGAGGTGGCGTGAGCCTCCACGCGTTCAACGTCGTCGGACACCTCGACGAACTCGGCGACTGACATGCGCCGGGCGTTGGCGACCGTCTGCGTCGCGATGGTGGCCGCAGCGGCATGCTCGTCCGGTTCTGATGTGCCTGACCGGGCCGCCGGTCCGAGCTCGACGTCCACGGTGTCGGCCCCATCGACTGCACCGCCGACATCGGGCGCGCCGACGACGTCGACGCTCCCCACCCAGCCGCGCCCCGAGTGGCTCGGGACCCGGGTGCTCCCGCTTCGCTCCGACGGGCTCGGCGAGATCCAGCCCACCCCGCCCGAGTTGGTCGACCGGCGGTTCGCCACCGTCGATGTGCTGCCGCCTCCGCGAGCAGCGTCGTTCGATGCCACCGTCGTCGAACCTCCCGCCGCGATCATCGCCAGATCCACCTGGTCCGAGAAGTGTCCCGTCGCACTGAGCGACCTCCGGTACGTGATGGTGCCGTTCTGGGGGTTCGACGGGCTGGCGCACACCGGGGAGCTGCTGCTCCACGCTGACGCGGTGGACGTGGTCGTCGCCGGCTTCGAGGCGTTGTTCTCCCGTCGGTTCCCGATCGAGGAGATGCGCGTCGTACGGGCCGACGAACTGGATCTCGAACCCACGGGCGATGGCAACAACACCTCGGCCTTCGTGTGTCGTCCGAGCGTCGGAGCGACGTCGTGGTCGCAGCACGCCTACGGCCGCGCCGTCGACGTCAACCCGTTCCACAACCCCTATGTCCGCGACGACGTCGTCATCCCGGAACTCGCCTCGTCCTACGCCGGACGTCCCGAGCTCCCGGGAGTGCTCACCGAGGCAGATGCAGCGGGCTTCGTCGAGGGCGGTTGGGGCTGGGGCGGCCGGTGGCGATCGTCCAAGGACTGGATGCACCTGTCGGCCAACGGTCGCTGACCAGGTCAGCGGGCCCCGGGAAACGCGTCGACTGTGGCGAACAGGGTCTTCAGGTACGCGCCCTCGGGGAATCCGATCGGATGGTCGTCGGCGTGGGTCGTACGTCGCCACTCGGCGAGCGCCACGCCCTGCGCCTGTGCCGACTCGCGGATCGTGCGGTGGAATGCGTGCTCGTCGACGCGGCTCGAACACGACGACTGCACGAGGAGCCCACCCGGTTGGACGATCGAAAGGCCCAGACGTGTCAAGTGGGCGTAGGCGCGCATTGCACGGTCGACCTGGTCCGCCCGCGAGGCGAACGACGGCGGATCGATCACGACAACGTCGTACCGGTCACCTCGGCGGGCGAGGTCATCGAGGACCTCGAAGGCATCGCCGCACGTGACCCGATGGCGCGCGTCGGCAACCTCGCTGCGTGTGCGATTTGCCTCCATGTTCCGCAGTGTCGTGTCGAGTGCGGGCTGGCTCAGGTCGACGCTGTGCACCTCGCTCGCGCCGCCGGCAGCCGCGTGGACGCTGAACCCTCCGGTGCAACAGAACACGTCGAGCACCCGCTTTCCCGGTGACAACTCTCCGACGATGGCTCGGTTTTCGCGCTGGTCGAGGAAGTGGCCGGTCTTCTGTCCTCGCACGACGTCGGCCTCGAAGCGGAGGTCGTGCTCCAGGAACGGGACCGGTGCCGTCGGCAGTTCGCCGAGCAGCGCCGTCCCGTCGAGGAGCCCGTGGGTCTCGCCGGCTGCGACCGCTCTGCTCGTGCGGAGGACCACCCGTCGAACGCCCGTCATCGGAACCAGCGCTGCCAGCACGTCTCGGAGGTGCGGGATCCATGCCGCCGTGTACAGCTTGACGACGGCGGTGTCCTCGTAACGATCCACCACCAAGCCCGGCAGCCTGTCGTTCTCGCCGTGGATGCATCGGTACGCAGTCGTGGCCGGGTCGTCGATCAGTCGTTGACGCCTCTGGAGTGCGACGCCGAGACGCTCGGACCAGAACGAGTCGTCGATGCTGCGCGGTCCGCCGGAGTGGAGCACGCGGACGCGGATCGGTGACGAGGGGTCGTACAGCCCGATGGCGGCGAACCGTCGCTTGTCGTCGAACACGACGGCGAGATCACCCGCCGACCCTGCATGACTCGTCGAGGTGATCGACCCGTCGAAGACCCACGGATGGCCACCGCGGACCTGGCGGAGCGCATCGCGCGTCACCCGAACAGCGATGCGACGATCGGAGGGGGAGGGGACTGCTGCGAGTCGATCAGGTGCGGTCATGGAGCTCCGTGCGGGAGTGAAGGAAGGTACTCGCACGTATCGTTTCCCCATGGAACGACGCCGGGCCGAACCCACGGAGCCGCGCCTGCGTCGGCTCGGGGAGGAGATGGTCGAGGAGGGCATCGGGTTCGTGCTCGACGACGAACGCGCCGACACGGTCCTGGAGGAACTCGACTACGCGCTCCGCCCGCCCGTCCACGAACGAAGGATCCCCAGCTATGGGTCGATCATCGGGCCGACAGAGCCGCTCGAGGACTGGACGGCGACCACCGGACTCGTCGCCGAACGTCGGCCGATGACCGAGTTCGGCGACGCTCAGATCCGTCGCTTCGCCGACGGCATCTCGAGCTGGGCGATCCGCGACGGTGGCGGAGTCGACGAACTCGTCGTCTTCGACCGCTCCGCCAGCTCGGAGCGCGACATCGTGATCCTCGCCAGCGCCTCCGGCGGCCACGTCGTCCAACGTCACCCCAGTGGCGTCGTGCGGATCGTCGGTGCCCACGGTGTGGTCCGACGCGACATCACCGGCTGGCATCACGAACCACCGCTCGACACCTGGCTCGTCGACGTCCCGGGATGCCGCGAGTCCGGGGAGCTCACGACGCTCGGCCTCCTGCTCGACTTCGCTGTCCACGACCTGGGAGCGCGCGGGGTGGGGTCGCTGCTGATCCTGCACGAGACGGGCGACCTGGGGATCGGACACGAGCATCGGATGCCCGTTCCTCCGGCGCTGGAGATCGGCCGACCGAATGACCTGGCGCCGCTGCGTCACGCTCTGGCCCAGACCGACGGCGCGACGGTGTTCGACCACGGCGGCACGCTGCGGCGTATGGGCGTGCGTCTGGTGCCCAGTCGAGCTGCAGAGACCGAGGTCCGGGCAATCGGCGGGACTCGCCACACGTCAGCTCGACGCTTCAGCTACGACGTCCCCGACGCGGTCGTGATCGCGGTGAGCGAGGACGGTCCGGTGACCGTGCTCAAGGCCGGTCAACTCCTCGGTCGATCGACCGGCGACTGACTCGAGCTGTCAGGCGTTTCCGGGATGGTTCGTTCCTGGTTTCGTGGTGACGCTCCCCGCCTGATCGCCCGGACGTCCTGGCGTGTCACAGGAGATGGATGACGTCGGCCCAACCACCGTCCGCAGCAGTGCCGATCACCTGGTCGGCGAGTTCGAGTGCGGCGGGGTGCGCGTCGGCCGGCACGACCGCGACGAGTGCGTGTTCGAGCATCTCGAGATCGTTCGGGCCATCGCCCATCGCCAGCACCGTCTGCGCGTCGATTCCGTTCGCAGAGCAGTAGGCCGCGATCCCATCCCACTTCGACTGATCGGGCGGAGCGACGGTGAGCGTGTGGCCGCCGTACTGGCGATCGGGTGCGACGTGCGGCATCGCCAGATCGCGTAGTGCATCGCCGATCGCCGATGCCACCGACTCGGGGATGCCGAGCACACCGAATGCGAGCACGGCGTGGTCGGCGACGATCTCGTCGAGGCGGCCGGCACCGACGTCGTCGCCGAAACTGCGGAGATGGTCCGGGTGGGTCGATGGCTCTGGTCCGACCCAAACCGACGGTGCGTCGTGATCGACGTAGATGCACGGGTCGATGCCGTACGCGGCGAAGACGGCGAGCACCCGAACGGCGTCAGCAGCATCGAAGCCGCCGACGTGGAATCGGCGATTCGTCGCCAGGTCGAGTCCGAGCGCACCGTTGAGCACGACGGCCGGCGGCCGGACGCCGAGTGCGAGGAGCGGATCTCGTGTGGAGACGACGCGCCTCCCTGTCGCGACCAACAACGGGATGTCGGCCTCGACGACGTCATGGAGCGCTCGTCGCGTCGCCGCGGGCACGGCTTCCGGTCGCTCCCACAGCGTGCCGTCGAGGTCGGTGACGATCAGTCCGATCGCCCGATCCGAGCGGGACGGGGAGCCGTCGGTCGCGGTCACACCGCCGATGCGGAGCGTTGGCCGGGCTCGACTGTCCAGATCGGTCCGACGTCGATGGCCGAGGCGGCGTCCCACACGTCGACCACGTGCCGAAATTCCGTCGTCCAGCGTTCTGGCGTGACCTCGCACACGAGGTAGCCGTTGCGGGCCTCCGCGTATCGGACCTGGGGGTTACCGGCGGTCGGTGCGTCGAAGGGGAGCGACGAGATCCCGGTCGCCAGGAACTCCGGTGCGACCGGGGTGCCGTCCTCGGTCTTCGCGTCGAGCACGAAGCTGGCGTGGAAGTCGCCGGTGAGGACGATGGGAGACTCGACCGCGGCCAGCAGGTCGAGCACGACGTTGCGCTCGGCGACGTAGCCGTCCCACGATTCGAGGTAGTACGACGGTTCACCCTCGCCGGCATTGGCGTCGTAGCCAGAGAGCATCACCGGATTCGCGAGCACGGTCCACGTGGCGGTGCTCGCACCGAGCGTCTCGTCGAGCCATTCGAGCTGGTCGCTACCGAGCAGCGTGCGGTCGGCATCGAAGCGTTCGTCGCATCCTGGGCCGGCATCGGCACCCGACGTCGCTCGACACGGGGTGGGATCGGCGAACTGGCGGGTGTCGAGGGTGGCGAGATCGACGAGGTCGCCGTACGCGTAGGAGCGATGTACGGGGTAGCCGCCGTCGGTGAGGTCGCCCGGCGCCGGAAGTCGCACGGGCATGTGCTCGTACCAGGCCTGATACGCCGCAGCACGCCGTTGCCGGAACGCCGCCTGGTCGGGCTCGGTGTAGTCCGTGTCGCCCGTGTAGTTGTCGGTGACCTCGTGATCGTCCCAGAGCACGATCCACGGCGCCATCGCGTGCGCCGCCTGGAGCGCCGGATCTTCACGAACCTGGGAGTACCGGCTGCGGTAGTCCTCGAGGCTCGTGGCGGTCTCGGCCCGCCACATGCGACTGCTGTCCTGTTCCGGTGTGAGGTCGAACGGCGGCAACTCGTAGATGTAGTCGCCCATGAACAGCACGGCATCGAGGTCGCCGTCGGCAGCGGCGTGTGCCCACGCCGCGTACCGGCCGAACTGGAGGTCCTGACAACCTGCGACCGCGAAACGGAATCGATCCGGCGACGAGTCGAGGCTGGGGAAGGTGCGGGTCACGCCGACCGGACTCGTCCAGTCGCCCACCGTGAACCGATAGTGGAGCACGGTGCCCGGGTCGAGGCCGCCGACTTCTGCGTGGACCGAGTGCGCGAGAGCAGCGACCGCGGTCACAGTGCCGTCGGCGACGACGTCGCCGAACGACTCGTCGGTCGAGACCTCCCACATGACAGCGATGTCCTCTGCCGGCATCGCTCCGTCGGCTGCGGCCGAGTCGATCGCCAGTCGGGTCCAGAGCACCACGCCGTCTGGGAGCGGGTCTCCGGAAGCGACTCCGAGCGTGAACGGATCCGCCGCGAGGTCGACCGGTGGAACGGTGGAGGACTCGGTCGTCGTGGTGGAGCGGCCCTGTGCGTCGTCGTCGTCCGACGATGAGCATGCGCCGACCGCTGCGGTCGCGATCGTCGCGAGCAGGAACGAGCGGCGGTCGAGCGTCATCGGGCGACGACAGTAGGGGAGCGGCCACCCGTGCTGCGCCGGACCTGCCCGCATTGCGACTACCGCTTCGTGCCGAAGATAGTTAATCACTATCAGTGACAGATAGCGATTCACAACGACGTCGGAGTAGTGTTGGACCATGGAGCGAACTCCCTTCCCCAACGCGGGCCCACTCGAAGCGGACGAGGTCCGGGGGCGGGACGACGAGGCTGCCGATCTGGTCCGACTGCTGGGAGGACGCCAGCCAGTCGCGTTGATCGCACCGCGCCGCTACGGCAAGACGAGCCTGCTGCGGCGAGCGGTGTGGCTACTCGATCAGGTGGAGACGACGACGACGATCTGGCTCGATCTCTACGGACTGTCGTCGTCAGCCGACTTCGCCGTGCGGCTCGGTCGCGCCCTCCAGTCGTCCAGCGGCCCGTTTCGCGAAGCGGTCGACCGGATCGCCGGCTCGCTCAGTCTCCATCTGGGCGTCGTGACCGCCGAGCTGCGCCGCCCCGGTCCCGATGCACCCGATCCCGTCGCCACGATCCACACGCTGCTCGAGACGCTGGTCGAGGCGGCCACGAGACAGCCGACCGTGATCGTGATCGACGAGGTCGCTGACGCTGTTGGCGTCGACAACGTCCTCGAGATCATGCGGACCCATCTCCAGCCGTCGTACCGTGAGGTCGGTCTCGCCTTCGCCGGATCGAAGCCGACGATGATGTCGCGGCTCTTCGGTGATGTCAACCAGCCGTTCTACAGCCAGGCCCAGCGGATGGACCTCGGGCCGCTCGACCAGTCGCTGATCGTCGAGTTGGTGCACGACGGGTTTCTCGGGACCGGTCGGACGGCGGGAATCGCGGCGGATGCCGTCGCGACCTTCGGTGGTGGGCACCCACAGCGGTCGATGGAGTTGGCCGATGCCGTGTGGTGGCGCACCGACCCCGGGACCGAGGCGACCGGGGAGATCTGGGAGCGAGCGCTCGAGCGGGTGCGCTCTCGCGCCTCGACTGCGATGCGCGACTTCTTCAGCGCCCTACCGTCATCGCAGCGAGCCGTGCTGCGAGCCGTTGCCCGGACCGGCGCACCGTTCGCCGCCGCCGAAGGTCGCTTCCACGATCTCTCGACGTCGTCGATCACCGCAGCGCGCAACGCGCTCGTCGACGCCGGCCACATCGTCACCCGCGAGCGCATCACCGTCATCGTCGACCCACTCCTGGCGGATTGGATCCTGCTGACACTCCCGTGAGGGGTCGGGCGGTGATGAGGGCCGGACGGCCCATTCACTAAAGGTTGATCGGCGCGCGCCCGAACACAAGGGCATGCCGTTCACCCGCCAGATGAGCATGTTCGCCAGCAGCACTGCGATGCAGCAGTGATCGCCTCCGCCCTCGGCGCGATGCTCACCGTCGCCGTCGTCGTCCAAGGATGCGTCCCG
>JBBSLH010000160.1:0-9401 GCA_038255425.1 Acidimicrobiales bacterium | reverse complement strand
TGACTCACTGGTTGCGTCACTGTGACGAAACCATCGCCAGCAGTGGGGCATCCCCGTCCGGGGGTGACGATCGATCCGCCCGATCGTCACCCTCGAGAAGGGCCCACCGCCGACAATCACTGCATCGGCAGGACGTCGACGAAGGTGAAGGGATTCTCCGCCGGTCCGAGGAGATTGATCCGTCCGAACCATGGCGCGGACCCGGACGAGGCCCTGCGGGGACTGCCGAGTGCCGAGTGTGGTCCCGCCGCATTCGGCAGACCGCCGAGAATGCACGTTCTGTAAAGTTGACTCAGGTCTCCTCGGCGGCGTGGCCGGGGTCGAGGTCGGAGACGTCCGACAACCGGAGGGGCTCGAACCCCTCAGTCGACGCTGTTTCGATCGGATCGATGACGAGGCAGACGTGATCCGACCCCGAGTCGATCAGCGCATGCCGGGTCCCGACGATCCGGTTTGCGCACCGGTCGAGGAGTGGGACGCCACCGGGACCAGTCGACCAGTCGCACTGCCCGAACTTGTCGTTGTCGGCCCCGCACGTCGTCCCGAACAGTCGAGCCAGGTCATGGTCGTCCGCCGTCAGGAAGTGAACGGCGAGGTGATCAGCCAGGACCGCGGTCTCGTACGTGTGGTTGGCCTTGGACAACCACACGGCGAACGAATCAGGAACCATGCCCGATTGGCTGTGAAACCCGACGAGACATCCCGCGCGGTGGTCGCCCGCAACCGTCGTCACGATGATCATGGGCGGATCGAGGTGCCCCATCAGGTCGTCGAACGCTGCGTCGGTCATCGGAACAGGTAGCGGAGGAAGAGGTCGTCTCCCGCTCGCAGGACGTGGCCGAGACGGGCTCTCGCCAAGTCTGCAGCTTCTGGAACCTGTGCAACGGGAAGCGGGTCCCCGCCCACCACCGGGGTGAGTGTGAGGCAGAGTTCGTCGACAGCTGCGACGCCGAACAGCTCACCCAGGAGCGACGGTCCTCCCTCGCAGAGGACGACGTCGGCTCCGAGGCCGTGCAGCGCTTCGAGCGCGGCGGAGACGTCGACGCGGTCGGCTCCCGACACGACAACGTCCGCCCGCTCCCCCAGTCGCGCTCGTGCGTCGATCGGCGAGGACTCGCACGTGATGATGATCGGTCGACCACCACCATCGCCGGGCTCGAGCGCGCCCGCAGCACCGTCGAGGTCCAACGAGCGGCTGACCAGCGCAAGTCGTGGCACCGGCGGCATTCCGACAGCCTCCCGGGCTGCTCGCCGTTCTGGTGGCAGCGTGATCGGGCCGTAGTGCTCTCGTCGGGCGGTTCCCGCTCCGACGAGCACGACGTCGGCCACCGACCGGAGGTCGACGAACAGATGTCGATCGGTGAGACCCGAGAGTCCGCGGACGCGACCGTCGATCGCTGTGCTCCCGTCCAGCCCTGCGACCATGTTGGCCAGCACCCAGGGTCGGACGCCGACCGGGGCGCGCGTGGCCTCGCGGTAGGGCGCGAGGAGGTCGGCGAGGACCTCGCTCTCGCCCAAGCGGACCGGGGTGGGCGGCGTGCTCAGTTGCGGAGGGACGTCAGCAGACGCAGGACGTACCAGAAGAGCAGCATCACAGAGGCGAACAGCTGCACCGAGGCGCCGACGTAGGCGTCGGAGGGGTAGCGGGCCATGATCGCCTGGGTCTGGTAGAGGATCGAGCCGCCGGCGAGGGCGATCATCGCCACGCTGAACCAGATGCCCAGGCTCAGGCCGAAGATCACGGCACCGAAGATGAGGCCGAGAGCGGCGAAGCCACCCCACATGAGGATCGGTCGCAGGAACGACAGGTCCTTGCGGGTCGTGAAGGCGATGATCGTGAGGCCGGCGAACATGAACGCCGTGATGGCGGCCGCGGCCACGACCGTGGTGCCGCCGTTGTCGGTCTTGTTGAAGACGAGGTAGAGGAACGGGGCGAAGATGAGCGCCTCTCCCCCGGCCAGGCCGAACAAGCCGGCGTACTGGAGGCCGACGTTCTGCACGTTGTGTGCTGCCGACGTGGCCATCCACTGGACGACCATGAACGCGCCGAGGATCAACAGCCAGGTGGCACCGCCACGAGTGAAGATCAGGTCGTAGAGGCCTTCGGCCACTCCGGTGGTGAAGAGCAGTGCCTCGAAGCCGATGAACGCGGTGATCGCGAGGAGCAGGTGCTGGTAGACGCGGACGACGAACTCGCCGCGGACTTCGGCGTCCTGCATCGCGACCGGCTGGACCGGAGTGAAGGATTCCATGCCCACCATTGTGCCGTGATCCGGCCGCGTTCGGGTGCCAGGGCAAGAGATCTCAGCGCCCGGAGTCCCACTCCCCCGCCAGCGGTCGCGCCGCGTCGAGGATCCAGCCGATCGCCTCGCGATAGTCGGCCTTCGTCGGACTCCCCGCAAGGTCGCGATCGACGTCTTCCACCGCGGCCTCGAGTACGTAGAGGCGATCACGCAGCGAGTCGATCTCGGACCGCGTGAGGACGAGCTCGTGCTCCGACAACCCGACGTCCGCCGCTCGTTGTCGAGCCTCGTAGTCGCGCTGACGACACGAACGACGACAGAACTCCTTGGGCCGCCCCGGACCTGGCTTGACGGAGAACGGTCGAGCGCACCATCGACAGCGCTTCTCGGTCACCTCGTTCACACCCGCATCGTGCCCGAATCTGTGCATGAACCGGTGGACAACGTGTCGAAAACGTGCCCGTTCTGGGGACACGGCGAGAAATGTGGTGGATAACCACTGCGTTTGGAAAATAGGTGTTGACCAGGGTTTTCGCCCGGTCCATAGTGACTCCACGCCAGCCGGAACGGCGACACGAACCACCGGATGAGCAACCGAGGCGGCAACGTCAGCGGAGCTCGGAAGGACGGGGAGCGTCGCAGCGAAGGTCGGCGAGGAATGAGATGCCATGGCCACGACCGCAAGGTCGGTGCTGTGGCTCGGGGGCACGGTTTCGACCGTGAGCCCGATGCCAACCACGCGAGGTGAGAACCCCCGGTTCGACCCGAGCGCGGCGCCTGGAGGTGGAGGGGCAACCCGACGCCGACGGACGAAAAACGGACTCGCCCGCCAGCGAGGGAGTCAAATCCCCCGCCCGACGGGCGAGTAAGAAACATCGAGTCCGTACGGTACTCCCGCACGATTCGATGGTGGTGGATCTCAGACCGACCGACGCCCCGCAGGGCGACGGGGCTCCGGCTCAGTCGCTCGGCGGGGCGTCATCCGTTTTGCGAACGGTACGGTTCCCGCATGCACGGGGAATCATCAGGCGAAGAGCTCACGGTCGAGACGATGTCCGGCCCGGTCCGCGGCGACCACAAGCGTGGATCGTTCCGAATCAAGGGGATCCCGTTCGCGGCTTCCCCGGTCGACGATCTGCGCTTCCGGCCGCCGCAGCCGCCAGAACCGTGGACGCAGGTCCACGACGGCACCGGACGATTCCCGATCGCGCCACAGCCGATGGCAGGCATGGAAGCCGCCGCCGGGGGTGCCGGTGGCTCGGCGCAGTCAGAGGCGGGATGTCTGACTCTCAACGTCTGGACGCCGGCCGCCGACGACGCCAAGCGCCCCGTGCTGTTCTGGATCCACGGTGGCGGCTTCCTCACGGGTGCGGGAACGATTCCCTGGTACGACGGCAGCTCGTTCGCCCGTCGCGACGTCGTCGTCGTCTCCATCAACTATCGCCTCGGAGCGCTCGGCTTCCTCGAACTCGGAGGCGTCGATGCTTCCTTTGCGGATTCAGGCAACGTCGGGCTTCTCGATCAGATCGCCGCGCTCGAGTGGGTGCGCGACAACATCGAGGCCTTCGGTGGCGACCCGACCAACGTGACCATC
The DNA here is from genome assembly GCA_038255425.1 of Acidimicrobiales bacterium. Classification (GTDB taxonomy): domain Bacteria; phylum Actinomycetota; class Acidimicrobiia; order Acidimicrobiales; family Salinilacustritrichaceae; genus Salinilacustrithrix. The sequence goes on along the minus strand of JBBSLH010000160.1, from coordinate 5,564 downwards.
TTCGGGGAGTCCGCCGGCGGCATGAGCGTGGGCGCCCTCCTCGGTACACCGTCGGCCGCCGGCCTGTTCCACAAAGCGATCCCGCAGTCGGGAGCGGCAGCCAACGTCGCCACCAGCGCATCGGCCCAGGCGGCTGCGGCACAACTCCTCGATGTGCTCCGCGTCGACGATGTCGATTCGCTCCGACGAGTCCCGGCCGACGCGCTCATCGAGGCGCAAGGGAGGATCCGTGGCGAGTTCGGTGCAAGCGGCGGACTTCCGTTCCAGCCGGTCGTCGGCGGGGACACACTGCCCCGCCAGCCGCTCGACGCCGTCGCAGCTGGGTCGGCTGCCGGGATCCCCGTGATGACCGGAACGAATCGACACGAGATGCGCTTGTTCACGGCGCTCGATCCTCGGATCGTTCCCACCGACCGGGACGGCGTCTCGGCCATCGCTGTCAAGCGCTTCGGCGAGCGAGCAGACGACCTGCTTGCCGTCTACGAGGCTGGCGGTGCCGACACCCCAGCGCGACTCTTCGAAGCGATGTCGACCGACGCGATCTTCCGCTTGCCGGCGATCGACCTGCTCGACGCCCAGCGTGGTCACGCTCCGACGTACGCCTACGAGTTCCACTACGAGTCGTCAGCGTTCGGAGGCACCCTCGGCGCCGCGCACGCAGTGGAGATCCCGTTCGCCCTCGACAACCTCGATGCCGGCGGTGCGTCGTTCTTCACCGGCGAGGTCACCGACGAGATGCGCACGCTGGCGACGGCGATGGCCGATGCCTGGGTCAGCTTCGCCCGAACCGGGTCACCGACGAGCGACGGACTGCCCGAATGGCCCACCTACGACGAGGACACTCGGTCCACGATGATCCTCGACGTCGATCCCACGATCGAGGTCGACCCGGCTGGACCGGTGCGAGAACTCTGGAACGCATCGCGGTCGCACCGAACCAACTGATCGAGCAGGATCAGGCCGTGGGTCGAGGTCGAGACGGGCATCGGCTCGAACCTCCGGGACAAACGGTCCGGGCCGTCCCTCAGCGACTGACGATCACGGCGAACGTCGTGTCGACCCGGTCGGTCCACCGTTGTTTGTACGGCATGTCCATGCCCAGGTCGTAGAGCCCCACAGCCTCGGCGCCGAGTCGCCGGACCTGTGCCATCTGGAGCAGGTGTCCGATGCCGGCCGCAGCGTGGTCGCGGTGGTAGGAGAGCTGTAGGCCTCGATAGGTACCGCCTCGCACGCCACCGAGGATGAAGCCGATGTCTTCACCCCCCAGCGTCGCGATGAGCACGCGGAGGTGGTCGCGGGCCGCCAAGCGGACGCACATCCGACGGTAGAACTCGGCGAGGTCGTCGCCAGCGAGACCTGTTCCCTCCTCGCCCTTCCAGCCGCTGCGCTCGATGGCGAGCAGGCGGTCGAAGACGTCGTCCGGTGCGGCCGCCGACACGTCGGTGATCTCGATTCCCGCATCGGCGGCGTCCCGTTCGATCCGCCGAATGTGTTGCCGAAAGCGGCTCGAACGGCGAGCGAACCACGACTCGACGCCGTCGGAGAGATCGGCTCGCAACCGGTGCTCCTCTGGGCCGCGGTAGAGCGACCAGCGACCCTCGGCGACCCGTGCAATGCACGCCGTGAGTGCCGAGTCCTCGTGCTGGCCTGCCACCACGGCGACCCGCCAATCGTCATCGAGGTCGAGTCGGTACGCCAGCATCTCGGCTGCTCGCATCGGCGGACCCACCAGCGGGGTGGCGAACCCCCAGATCGGATCCAGGCCGACCAGGATCCTGCCTTCGTCGGTCGACCGACCGCGCAGACCGCAGCAGGCGACGCCATCGGTCACGACGACGGGCGGCTCGGCATCGGGGAACGAGGCGGCCGCCGAGAACGACCAAGTCGTCGAGGCGCAGAACGCATCGACGTCGGGCGTACGGTCGACGGCCGCATCCCAGAGGGATGCGGCCGTCTCCAACTGCTCTGCTTCGAGGCGCCAGATCGTCACTGGCGCTCGACGCTATCGCTGCACTGTTCGCCGCTTACAGGCCGCCGAGCAGTCCGCCGGGGCCACCGCTGAACGGTTCGGTTCCGTTGGCCAGCGTGACCTGCGGGCCTCCGTGGCTGAGCATGTAGTCGAACGCTGGGGCGATGCTGCTCACGTTGTTCGAGAGCGGCGTCGGGGCGATCGAGAGCGTGGACAGGACGCCGAGCGCACGACCCTCGCTGTCGAGGAACGGCGAACCCGAGTCACCGGGGATGCCCGGCGTCACCGTGTACAGCGGTGTCGTCCAGCCGCCCCCGGTGGTGCCGAGGCTGATGCCGTACTTGGGTGAGAGGGCCTCGATGCCCAAGCGCAGGCTCGAGTTGCCGAACGAGTAGACCTCTTCGAACATGCCCGTGCCGTCGGAGAACCCGACCGGGCCGCCCCAGACCGGGATCGACGGATTGACCTTGTCGTGATCGGCAGGATCGAGCTCGATGAGGGCGAAGTCGTTGTACTGGCATGCGTTGGTGTCGGTCTCGTTGGCTGCCTGCATCGCTGCCCACGAGTTGTAGACCATCGTGCCGAGCTTCGAAGCGCCGTCGACCTCGACCTTGGTTCCGACCGGGAGCGTGCCCGAATCGCAGCCGTTGGTCTCGGTCTGACCGCCGGTGCCGCTGCAGTGCGCTGCTTGCCCGATGTAGACACTCGAGGCATCGGTGAACACGAAGTTGGCGGTGCACTGACCACCGTCGGTGTAGGTCTGCGTGCCCGGGTGGATCGCGGCGGAGGCGGCCGGCGCCCATGCCGGAGCGGCGCTCGCCGGAGCGATGACCCCCAGCGCTGCGATCGACAGGGCGGCAACAACAGCCGCCACTGGTGCTTTGATCTTCATTGCATTCCTTTCGGTGGTGAACGCCCGCCACCACGAACGAAGAACGCACGACATCGCACGTTCTTGCGGTCTCCCGAACATTTCGACGCGTCCGGCTAGGATTCCTCCCGCTGTCGATCCCCGTCGGGAGAGTCTCAGCCCCACCGCCAGTGGGGACGAGCGCCGAAGGAGCAACCGCCCCGGAATCTCTCAGGCCACCGGACCGTCGGGACGAGGCACCTCTGGAGAGCAGAGTTCGCTGCGGCGTCCTCTCACCGAAGGAGCAAGCGGCGCCTCCGGGCACCGTGAATCTCTCAGGTCGTGGAACAGAAGGGGCTCCCGTTCTTCCCGACCCCTCCGGAGCCCCCGTGCCCTTCGCCGATCGTCACATCGGACCACGTTCCAGCGACATCGACCGCCTGCTCGAGGTCGTCGGCGTCTCGTCGCTCGACGAACTGATCGACCAGGCGGTGCCGGAATCGATTCGCCAGACGACGCCACTCGATCTCCCGCCCGCGCTCGACGAGTCCGAGATGCTCGCCGAACTCCGCGAGATCGCCGACACCAACATCGTGCGGACGCCGATGATCGGGCTCGGCTACTCGGGAACCCACACCCCTCCCGTGATCCGTCGGAACGTGCTCGAGAGCCCCGCCTGGTACACCGCCTACACGCCGTATCAGCCCGAGATCTCGCAGGGTCGTCTGGAGGCGCTGCTCAACTTCCAGACCGTCGTCACCGACCTCACGGGGACCGAGCTCGCCAACTCGTCGCTGCTCGACGAGGGCACTGCGGCAGCCGAGGCCATGGCCATGAGCCGCCGACTGGCCAAGGGCGACCGCAACCGATTCCTCATCCAGGCCGACACGTTCCCGCAGACCATCGCCCTCATCGAGACACGGGCGGAGGCCATCGGTGTGCTGGTCGATGTCGTCGACGACGTGGCCACCACTCCCCTTTCCGACGTCTGCGGCGTGCTCGTGCAGTACCCGGCGTGTTCGGGCGCCGTGGTTTCGCCCAAGGCGGCGATCGACGCAGCACACGCCGGCGGCGCCATCGCCGTCGTGGCGACCGACCTGTTGGCGTGCACGATCCTCACGCCGCCGGGCGAACTCGGCGCCGACATCGTCGTGGGCTCGTCGCAGCGCTTCGGCGTACCGCTCGGATTCGGCGGCCCGCACGCGGGCTTCATGGGCTGTCGCGAGGAGTACAAGCGGACCTTGCCTGGGCGTCTCGTCGGCGTCTCGGTCGACGCTGCGGGCCGACGCGCCATGCGACTCGCGCTGCAGACCCGCGAGCAGCACATTCGCCGAGAGAAGGCGACCTCGAACATCTGCACCGCGCAGGTCCTGCTGGCGGTGATCGCGTCGATGTACGCGGTGTACCACGGTCCCGACGGCCTTCGCCGTATCGCTGAGCGCACCGCAGGGCTGGCCACGACGTTCGCCGCGTCCTGCCGAGCGGCTGGCCTGAGCGTTGCGAACGAGGTGTGCTTCGACACCGTGACCGTGTCCGTGCCGGGGCGAGCCCCAGACGTGGTCGCCACGGCCGCCGACCTCGGCATCGACCTGCGGCTCATCGATGCCGACACCGTCGGTGTCGCGTTCGACGAGACGTCGGTCCAGGCCACACTCTCGACCCTGGCGCAGGCCTTCGCCATCGACCTGGTCTCTGACACCCCGCCGACGATCCCGGCCGAGCTCACTCGCACCAGCGACTATCTCTCCCATCCCACGTTCCACGTCCACCGTTCCGAGACCGACCTGCTCCGCTATCTCCGGATGCTGTCGGACCGAGACATCGCCCTCGATCGGGCGATGATCCCGCTCGGCTCCTGCACGATGAAGTTGAACGCCACGGCGGAGATGGAGCCGATCACGTGGCCGGAGTTCGGAGCCATCCATCCCTTCGCTCCCGCGGCGTCGACACGTGGGTATCGCCGACTGATCGACGAACTCGAGGCATGGCTGGTCGAGGTCACCGGCTACGACGCGATCTCGTTCCAACCGAACGCCGGGTCGCAGGGTGAGCTCGCCGGGCTGCTCGCCATCCGCTCCCACCACCGCGCCAACGACGATGCACGACGCACGGTGTGTCTGATCCCGTCGTCGGCGCACGGGACGAACGCTGCGTCGGCGGTCATGGCCGGCATGCGCGTCGTGGTCGTGGCCTGCGACGACAACGGCAACGTCGACCTCGACGACCTGAAGCAGAAGGTGACCGACCACGCCGACGACCTCGCCGCGCTGATGGTGACCTACCCGTCGACCCACGGCGTGTACGAGACCACGATCGGCGACATCTGCGAGATGGTGCACGGTGCCGGTGGGCAGGTCTATCTGGACGGCGCCAACCTCAACGCCCTGGTCGGCATCGCCAAGCCGGGCGTCTTCGGTGCGGACGTCAGCCATCTCAACCTCCACAAGACGTTCTGCATCCCCCACGGCGGCGGCGGCCCCGGTGTCGGTCCGGTCGCCGTGCGTGCGCACCTCGCCGCCTACCTGCCGAACCACCCGCTCGACGACGAGTGCGGTCCGGCGACCGGTCCCGGCCCGATCTCGGCTGCTCCCTATGGATCAGCGGGCATCCTGCCGATCTCGTGGGCCTACGTCCGGATGATGGGCGGCGACGGCCTGACAGAGGCAACTCGCATCGCCATCCTCAACGCCAACTACATCGCGACCCGACTGGCCGATCACTATCCCGTGCTCTACACCGGGGCGC
>JBBSLH010000159.1:0-9461 GCA_038255425.1 Acidimicrobiales bacterium | reverse complement strand
GCGTGCAGATAGAGGGACCGGTGGGTGAGCACGGCTCCCTTCGGCATCCCGGTCGACCCGCTCGTGAAGAAGATCTCGGCGGCGGCGCGCTCGTCGACCAACGGTGGGTCGAGGGGGAGCACTCCCTGGCGGGCGATGGCCGCTTCGAAGTCCTCGTCGAGGACCACTTGGTGCACGGCTCCCCCCGGATCCGGTTGGTCCGGGTGCCGGAAGAGGAGCTTCGCATCCGCCTGGTCGAGGATCGAACGCAGTTCGGGCGGTGAGAGACGAATGTTCAGCGGCAACAGGACGCCGCCGGCCAGGAGCACGCCGTAGTAGGCCTCGAGGAGTTCGTGGGTGTTGCCGCACAGCCATGCCACGACGTCACCAGGCTCGATGCCGAGCTCCTGCAGGTGCCGCGCCTGCTGGTCGCAGCGGGTGGCGAACTCCCCGTACGTCCAGGTGCGGTCGCCGTCGATGACCCCGACACGATCGGCGAAGAGGCGGCGGGCTCGGGTCAGGAAGTCGATCGGGGTGAGTGGCAACTCCATCTAGTGCCAGAGCCCTCGCTCCTCGAGCACCTCGCGGAGCACGGCCGGGCGGTCGGTCATGATGCCGTCGACGCCGATGTCGAGCAGCGCTCGCATCTCGTCGGGGTCGTCGATGGTCCACACGTGTACGGCGATGCCGTGTTCGTGTGCGGTGTCGACGAGTTCGCGGGTCGCGAGCGGACGACCCTTCGGATCGACCGGCGGGATCTGCGCTGCAGCAGACCGGAATGTGACCTCCTCGCCCTGGAAGGCCCGGATCAGGTCGACCATCTCGTCGGGGCCCATGCCGGTACAGAGCCGCGGGCCGAGGGCTGCCCGGACTCGGCCGATGCGCTCGTCGGAGAACGCGCCGATGCACACACGATCGATGGCATCGGTGCGTCGCAGGGTCTCGACGAGCGGTTCCACCGAGCTGTCAGCCTTCGGGTCGATGTTGACGCGCACCTCGGGCCAGGTCCCGAGCACATCCTCCAGCAACGGGATCGGTTCGGTGCCGTCGACCCTGGCCTTCGAGACCTCGCTCCAAGGGAGTTCGGCGATGACGCCGATGCGGTCGGTGACGCGGTCGAGCCGATCGTCGTGGAAGGCGACGAGGACGCCATCGCTCGTCGCATGGACATCGGTCTCGAGATACCGATAGCCGAGCCCGATGGCGTGTTCGAACGCGGGCAGGGTGTTCTCCGGCGCTTCCGACGCGCCACCGCGATGCGCGAACGGAATCGGCCCGGGGTGGTCGAGGAACGGGAACGACGTCATCGCGCGCCGACGGTAGCGTCGGGCGGTGCCCGATGCGCCCCGATCCGAGCAACGGGCGTCGATGCCGTTCCGCCGCGTGTGTGTCTTCTGCGGGTCCTCGTCGGGAGCCGATCCCGCGTACGTGGCCGCGGCCCGAGCAACGGGAGCAGCGCTCGCGGCCCGAGGCGTGGTCACGGTCTATGGGGGAGGGTCGGCGGGGCTCATGGGCGCACTCGCGACGGCGGCGCTCGACGGTGGTGGCCAGGTCATCGGGGTGCTCCCCACCGGCCTGTTCCCCGACGGAGTCACCGCAACCCCACTTCGGGACGAACACCCCGGGACACTCGAGGTGATCGAGGTCGCCGACATGCACGCGCGCAAGGCGCAGTTCCACGCGCTGGCCGACGCCTACGTGGTCCTGCCGGGCGGTCTGGGAACGTTGGAGGAGATGGCCGAGGTGGCGACGTGGGCGCAGATCGGCCTCCACGACAGTCCGATCGGGTTCCTCGACGTGAACGGCTATTTCGCAGCGCTGCTCGCCTGGGTGGACCGTGCCGTCGACGATGGGTTCATGAAGTCGTCGAACCGGGACGCGCTCGTGCGAGCATCGGACATCGACGATCTGTTGGTGCAGTTGGCTGCCGTGCGACCGGATCGATCCCCGAAGTGGATCGACGGGTGAGCGACGCCGTGGTGCGGGCGGCGACCGAGCGCCGAATCCAGGTCGCCGCCGTCACCACGGCGCTCGTCGGTGTACTCCCGGTGTTCCTCACGGGTGCGTTGGCAGTCCAGATCGGTCGGGACATCGAGTTCGGACCATCTCGGCTGGGGATCGCTTCCGGTGCGTTCTTCGCGGCGGCGGCGATCGGATCGGCGCTGATGGGCCGCCTGGCCGAGCGGATCGGTCCGGGGTTGGCGATGCGGATCTCGGCGACGGGTGCAGCGGTGTTGTTGGCCGTGCTCTCCGTGGTACCGAACTACGGACTGTTGGTCCTCCTCTTGTTCGTCGCCGGGCTGTGGAACGCGCTGGCCCAGGTCGCAGCGAACCTGCTCGTGGCCAAGGGTGTGGCGCCCGAGCGGCAGGGTTGGTCGCTGGCGATGAAACAGGCCGGCATCCCGGCCGGCACCCTCCTCGGGGGGCTCGCAGTGCCCGTGCTCGGTGTCACGGTCGGCTGGCGGTGGGCATTCGTCGCCGCTGCGCTGGGTGCGGTGGTGACGGCCGCAGCGGTACCCGTGCACGCGGTCGCAGCCGGGGGACGCGCTCCTGCGCGTCGACCCGAGGGCGACGTGCCGTTGCAGCCCCTGCTCCTCCTCGCGGTCGCGGTCGGGTTCGCCTCTGCTGCCAACGGGTCGCTGGCGACGTTCATGGTGAGCGCCGGCGTGGAGGCCGGCCTGAGCGAGTCGGCGGCGGGGCTGGTGCTGACGGGCGGTTCTGCGGCGGGGATCTCGATGCGACTCCTGGCGGGGAGCCGCGCCGACCGCCGCGGGGGTCGACATCTTCCGGTCGTCTCGGCGCTCCTCGTGGGTGGCGCGATCGGCTACCTGTTCCTGGCCCCGGGCGCGGTGGTCACCCATCTCATCGGCGCAGCGATCGCGTTCGGGTCGGGATGGGCGTGGCCTGGGCTCTTCAACCTGGCGGTGGTCAGGCTCAATCCATCGGCGCCTGGCGCGGCGACCGGGATCACCCAGACCGGCGTCTACATCGGCGCCCTCTCCGGCCCCATCCTCTTCGGCCTCGTCGTCGACGCGTCCGGTTACGAACTCGCCTGGTCGCTGGCAGCGGTCTCTTCGATCGGGTCCGCCATCGGCATTGCATTCGGACGTCGGCAGATCCTGCGGTGGCGTGACGGTTACCGTCTGCCCGAACCATCTCGATCGGAGCCCTCGTGAACCGTTCCCGCCATCTCCTCGTCGCCGTCCTCGCGCTTCTCGGTCTCCTCGCTGCCGCGTGTGGTGATGATGACACCGACACCGAGTCGTCTGTGTCGACCACCAGCGCGCCGGAGGAGACGACGACCACGACGGCGTCCGCGCCGCTCACGATCCTCGTGACCAACGACGACGGCATCGGCGCTCCCGGTATCGACGCGCTCGTCACCGCGTTGTCGGCGATCGACGACGTCGAGCTGATCATCGTCGCCCCGGCCGAGAACCAGAGCGGTTCGTCCGACAACACGACCGATGGTGGGGTTCCATCGGCACCTGGCACGACCATCAGCGGCGTGGAGGGAACGGCCGTGTCGGGGTTCCCGGCCGATGCGGTCATCGCTGCATTGGACGAGCTCGGAGTCGAGCCCGACCTCGTGGTGTCCGGCGTGAACAAGGGTCAGAACATCGGTCCGCTGGCGGCCGTGTCCGGCACCGTCGGTGCTGCGCGCACTGCCATCCGCCGTGGGATCCCCGCGGTCGCCGTCAGTGCAGGCCTGCGAGACGAGACGGACTTCGCCGGCGCGGCTGCGTTGGTCGTCGACTGGATCACCGAGAACCGAGCAGCGATCGCCGACGGCTCCACCGGGATCGACGCCGTCGTGAGCTTCAACATCCCCGACTGCACCAGCGGCGAGATCCGAGATCTGGTCGAGGTGCCCCTCGGCACCGAGCTGCCGGAGGGCGTGAATGTCTTCGAGACCGACTGCTCGGCCGATCCTGGCGACGATGCCCCGATCGACGACGTGAGCGCGATCGTGCAGGGATTCGCCTCCGAGACGCTGGTGCCTGCCGAGCTCTAGATGATCCCGGACTCGTGTCCCTGCCAGTACTCGTCCTTGAGCAGGCGCTTGTAGAGCTTGCCGGTGGGATGACGGGGGAGTTCGTCTCGGAAGTCGACCGACCGCGGGCACTTCACGTCGGCCAGTTTCTCGCGGCAGAAGGCGATGAGCTCACGGGCCAGTTCGGGTGATCCCTCGATGCCGTCGGCGGGCTGGACCACGGCCTTGACCTCTTCGCCGAAGTCCTCGTTGGGGACACCGAAGACCGCGACGTCGAACACCTTGGGGTGTAGTGCCAGCGCGTTCTCCGCCTCCTGGGGGTAGATGTTCACGCCACCGGAGATGATCATGTACGCCTTGCGGTCGGTGAGGTAGAGGAAGCCCTCGTCGTCGAGACGGCCGACGTCGCCGAGCGTGCTCCAACCGCGGCCCTTCGGGTCGCGCGAGCTCTCCGTCTTCTCCTCGTCGTTGTGGTACTGGAACGTGGCCGCCTGCTCACCCTCGAAGTAGATGGTTCCGGCCTCGCCCACAGGGAGTTCCTCGCCCGTCTCGTCGTCGACGACGTGAATCGTGCCGACCACGGCCTGGCCGACGGTTCCTGGATGCGCGAGCCACTGCTCCGAGTTGCAGTACACGAAGCCGTTGCCCTCGGAACCGGCGTAGTACTCGTGGATGACCGGCCCCCACCACTCGATCATCCGCTTCTTGACCTCGACCGGGCACGGCGCGGCGGCGTGGATGGCGGTCTGCAAGGAGGACACGTCGTACTTGGTGCGGACGTCGTCGTCGAGCTTCAGCATCCGGATGAACATGGTCGGCACCCACTGACTGAGGGTGACCTCGTACTGCTCGATGAGACGGAGTGCGTCCTCCGGGTCGAACTGCTCCATCACGATGACGGAGGCTCCTGCCATCTGGTTGGCCATGCAGAACCGCAGTGGTGCAGCGTGATACAGCGGCGCGGGGGAGAGATAGACCGTCTCCTCCGTGAGCCCGAACAGGAGTTGGCACAGTCCGAGGACGGCGCCGCCGGACTCCTCGACCGATGTGCCGGGGAGCGGTGCCTTCACGCCCTTGGGGCGGCCGGTCGTGCCGGAGCTGTAGAGCATGTCGATTCCCGCCGAGCGCTCTGCGAGTGGCTCCGCTGGCTGCTCGGCGATCGAGTCTTCGTACGACGCATAGCCATCGGCCGTGCCGTCCAGCATCAGCCAGGTCTCCACGTCGGGGGACTGGGCGAGGACCTTCTCGGCTGCCTCGCGCTTGTACGCCGAGGTGATGAACGCCTTCGCGCCGCAGTCGTTGAGGATGTACTGCATCTCGTCGTCGTTGAGACGCGACGACATGGCGGTGTAGTAGAGCCCGGCGTAGTGGCAACCCCAGGCGACCGACAGGAAGCGGGGGTGGTTCTCGAGACAGAACGCCACGTGATCGCCTGGCTGGAGACCGACGGAGCGGAAGAGTTGGCTCAGGCGGTTGGCCTCTTCGTCGAGCTCTGCGTACGTGATCGTCTGGCCGTCTGACGCCATGATGACGGCGGGTCGGTCGGGTGATGTGGCGGCGATGGCACCGGGATACATCGGTTGCTCCTGGGTCGTGAACGCGGGACCGGTCGTCGTTGCCGGCGGCGGCGAGACCGTACTCGGTGCATCCGAGCGCGTCCCCGGAGCACCGTCGCGGGCAGAGGGCTACGGTGCCGAACGTGGAGGTCACCGAGCGGTTCGCCGACGTCGTCGCACGTGATCCCGTCCCGCTCGACGAGGCGGCGTTGCTCATCGGTGCCCATGCGTCGCCCGACCGCGATCTCGCAGCGTCGCTCGATGAACTCGATGCCCTCGCCGCGTCGGTGCCGCAGCCCTCGGTCGAGACGCTGCTCGCGACACTGTTCGGCGCCGAGGGATTCATCGGCGACCACGAGACCTACTACGACGCCCGCAACTCCTACCTCCAGGACGTGCTCGACCGTCGCCGAGGCATCCCCATCACCCTCGGCGTGCTCGCTGTCGAAGTCGGACGTCGTGTCGGTGTCGACCTCGACGGCGTGGGCACTCCGGCGCACTTCATGGTCCGGACCCGTGAACCCCAGACCCGGTTCGTCGATGCGTTCGGCGGGGGCAGGATCCTCGACCGAGGCGAGATGGACGTCATGTTCGAGTCGCTCGTGCCGGGCATCGACATCGAGCCGTTCCTCCACCCCCTCGACTCGCTCGACATCGTTCGGAGGATCCTGGCGAACCTCACGGCCATCCATCGTCGCAGCGGCGACCGCGAGGCGCTGCTCTGGACCACACAGCTCCGGACCGTGATCCCCGGTTCCACCGCTGACGACGAGCGGACCTTCGGCGGAGCGTTGGCCGCATCCGGCGACTTCGCCCGCGCCGCCAAGGTGTTGGAGTCGATCGTCGACGGCGGCCGTGCGTCGGACCCCGAGCGAGAGCTGGCCGAGGCACAGCGACTCCGGGCCCGACTCAACTAGGCGCCAGCGCCGGAGGACGTCAGCTCCGGGGCGCGAGCGCGGGCTCGTCCTCGGACGCCGGGTCCATGGGTGCGGGGCCCTCGTCGTCGAGCAGGTACTTGTGCAACATCGCACCAGCGACCGCTCCCGCGATCGGCGCGACCCAGAACATCCACAACTGTTCGAGCGCCCAGTCGCCGACGAACACCGCCGGACCCAAGGAGCGGGCCGGGTTCACCGAGGTGTTGGTCACGGGGATGCTGATGAGGTGGATGAGCGTGAGGCCGAGGCCGATGGCGATCGGGGCGGACACGCCGCCGGCGAGCGGCGCCTTCGAGCGGGTCGAGCCGAGGATGATCATCAAGAACACCGCGGTGAGAACGAACTCGGTCACGAAGCCGGCCAGCGCGTTGTAGCCGTTGGGGGAGTGGTCGGCGAACCCGTTGGCAGCGAAGCCGCTGTCCACCAGGTCGAACCCGTCCACACCGTTGGCGATGATGGCCAAGACCCCGCACGCGAGCACCGCGCCCACGACCTGGGAGACGATGTAGGGCCCGGCCTCCTTGCGGTCCGCCTTGCCGGCGGCCAGGAGCCCGATGGTCACTGCCGGGTTGAAGTGACCGCCGGAGATGTGGCCCAGGAAGTAGGCGCCGGTCAGCACGGTGAGCCCGAACGCGAACGCGACACCGAGAAAGCCGACGAACTCGCCGGCGAGTACCGCGGTCCCACACCCCCCGAGCACCAGCCAGAACGTGCCGACCAATTCGGCCGTGAGCTTGCGTCCCATGAAGGAACCTCCACGCGGTGAGGGCCGTACCCAGGGAGGAACGGCTGCCCGATATGTCGGATCGAACGGTACCGACGACCTGGTCGGGGGTGGGGGACCGATATTCGGTTCCGCGGGTGCGGCGCGCGTCGATACGTTGCGGTCGTTGTCATCGGTCGACCGGGAGGTGAGACGTCATGAGTGCCGTGTGTGATGCCTCACCCGTCGACCGCGCCTCCCGGAGGGGCTGACGCCGCACCTGACGTGCGGGTGGTCGCGATCTCGACCCATTCGCAGTCGCAGGAGCAGCAATGACAACCATCCCCACCTGGCTCGTCCACGATCCCGTCGAGGAGCACGACCTCGGCGTCCTCCGTTCCGGCAAGGAAGCCCAGGTCGATCTCATCGAGCTCGTCGGACTGGACGAACGGACCTGCCTCGTCGCCCGCAAGCGGTATCTCCCTCGTTCGGTCTCCTCGAAAGGCGTCCTGGAATCGATGGGCGTCCAGCGCGCCTCAACCTTCCGGCACGACGTGCAGTACCGAGAGGGCCGCCAGTTCCGCAAGACCCGCGACCGCCGCGCGGTCGACCAGATGTCGACGTACGGCAAGAAGCTGCTCCAGGATCGTTGGACCAGACACGAGCACGACGTCATGCGCACGCTGTGGGAGGTGGGCTGCTCGGTGCCGTACCCGATCTCGTTCACCGACGACCGGTTCGACATGGAGTACGTGGGAGATCGCGGACAGGCCGCCCCCCAACTCGGACGCGCCCGACTCACGCCGACCGAGATCCGACACGCATGGCACGACCTGCTCGACGGGCTGCGAGCGATCACCGCTGCGGGATGGGCACACGGAGACCTGTCGGCGTACAACCTGCTCTGGTGGGACGACCACCTCTGGTTCATCGACTTCCCCCAGGCCGTCGACGTCGCCGCCAACCCGAACGGGTTGTCGTTCCTCCACCGCGATGTCGTGAACGTCTGTGGTTGGTTCGCCCGACACGGCATCGACGAGGATCCAGAGGAGGTGTTCGCCGACCTCCTCGGCTCGGCCTTCGGATGACTTGACCGGCCTGCTGAAGACTTGACCGGGCGGTCAAGGGCAGCGCTACCGTGTCCGGATGGCCGTGACCGATGCACCCACCACCGAAGAAGCCCGTGTCGACGAGGCAATCGATCGCCTGCTTGCCGCGTGCCCACCGGAGGACACCAAGGCCCGCGACTTCCTCGGCGCGCAGTTCGACGCGGGCCTGGCCTGGGTTCACTACGACGAGGAATTCGGCGGCCTCGGTCTCGCGGCCAGGCACCAGAAGACGATCAACGAACGCATCGTTGCGGCGGGTGGCCCGATGGCGCAGGCGTTCAACCCGATCGGCCACGGCATGTCTGCACCGACGATCTACACCCACGGCTCCGAGGAGCAGAAGCGTCGCTACCTCCGACCGCTCTTCACCGGCGAGGAGATCTGGTGTCAGCTGTTCTCGGAGCCCGGCGCTGGGTCCGACGTCGCCGGCCTGTCGTCGCGAGCCGTTCGTGACGGCGACGAGTGGATCATCAACGGCCAGAAGGTGTGGACGACGCTCGCGCACGTCGCCAGCTTCGGCACACTCGTCTCCCGGAGCGATCCCGAACAGCCCAAGCACAAGGGCTTGACGCACTTCGTCGTCGACATGAAGGCGCCCGGCGTCGAGGTGCGACCGCTGCGCCAGATGACCGGCGACGCCGAGTTCAACGAGGTGTACTTCACCGACGCCCGTATCCCCGACTCCGAGCGTCTCGGCGAGGTCGGCGAGGGCTGGCGCGTCGCCATCACGACCCTGATGAACGAGCGGGTGTCGATCGGCGGTGCCATTCCCAAGAGCGGCTCCGGCGCCATCGGCGAGGTCCGCAAGGTCTTCGAGAAGTTCGTGTCGGCCGACGACGCCGCCCGTCGCGACGAGTTCATGAAGCTGTGGGTTCGGGCCGACGTGACCCGCCTCACCAACATCCGAGCGTCGGGCAACCGCAAGGTCGGAAACCCCGGCCCCGAAGGTTCCGTCGGCAAGCTGGCGAGCGCCGATCTCAACAAGGACCTCTACGCCTTCGCGGTCAACTGCATGGGCCCCGAGGGCCAGCTCTACGGCTCGTACGACATGGAACAGACGTCGGGCACCGGTCTCCACGGCGTCCCGACGACGCAGTTGTTCCTGCGCATGCGGGCCAACTCGATCGAGGGCGGCACGACCGAGATCATGAAGAACATCCTCGGTGAACGGGTGCTCGGCCT
>JBBSLH010000158.1:0-9573 GCA_038255425.1 Acidimicrobiales bacterium | reverse complement strand
CATCCGCTCGCAGAAGATGGACGACGTCATCTTCGCCGGCACCGACAAGAAGGCGGCGCTCGGACGCGCCGAGGTGAGCCTGACGATCGACAACTCGAGCGGCATGCTCCCGATCGAGTTCTCCGAGGTCACCATCAACCGGACGCTCTTCCGGTCCGGCGACTCCGAGTACTCGATCAACGGTGTGCCGTGTCGTCTGCTCGACATCACCGACCTGCTCTCCGACTCGGGCGTCGGTCGTACGCAGCACGTGATCATCAGCCAGGGACAGATCGACGCGGTCCTCAACGCCAAGGCGACCGACCGGCGCATGATCATCGAGGAAGCTGCAGGCGTCCTGAAGTACCGCAAGCGCAAGGAGAAGGCCGAGCGCCGTCTCAACTCGACCGAGGCCAACCTGACCCGCGTGCAGGACCTCCTCCGAGAGGTGCGCCGGGGGCTTCGCCCGCTCGAACGGCAGGCCGATGCGGCGCGCCGTCACGGTGCGCTGGTCGAGGAGCTGGGCGCATTGCGCAAGTTTCTCGCTGGTCGAGAACTCGGTCAGCTCCGGACGCGACTCGAGAACACGACCACCGACCGTTCGACCCATGGCGAGCGCGACGAGGCGCTGCGGGCACGTCTCGCCGAACTCGACACGTCGGTGCTCAAGGCCGAGGCGGAGCTCAATGCCATCGGAGGAACCGACCTCGGCGACGAACTGACCCGGTTCGAGGCGTTGCGCGAGCGGGGCCGGGGCATCGCCGCGGTCTTGCACGAACGAGAGCGCAGCCTGGCCAAGGAGCGAGAGTCCAGCGTCGACGCCGAGCTGATCGCGTCGCTCGAGTCCGACCAGGCCAACCTGCGCAGTGCGCTCGAGACGATGGACGGAGCAGCCACCACGCTGCTGCCCGACGCCGACGAGGTCGAGCGGGCAGAGACGGGCCTCGCCGAGGCACGCGCCCGCTTCGACGAGCGGTGGGGCGACGGCGTCGCCGGGAGTTCTGGTGAAGCGGCCGAGGTGCGTGGCGAACTCGCCGGACTGCGCAACTCGCTCCAACGAGCACTCGCCGAACTCGAACGGTTCGACGGCCGCAACCGAACGCTGAGCGACAAGCGAGCTCGGCTGGTCACCGAGGTCGATCGGCTCACGACGGAGATCGCGACCGCCGACGCTGCGCTTCCCCGACTCGAGTCAGACAGCACGAGTCTCGCTGCTGCGCACGCCGAGGCCGAAGCAGCCCTCGAGACGGCAGCCGCCGAACTCTCCGACGCCGAAGCCGATCGCCGGTCCTGGATCGCCCGCGCCGACGCGTTGGCCGAAGCCCTCGACGCGGCACGAACTGCTGCCGGCGCCGAGCGGTTGGCTGAGATCGACGGTGTGATCGGCACCCTGCTCGACCTCGTCGAGGTCGACCCCGGTTGGGAGGCGGCGTTCGAGGCTGCGGCCTCCGATGCGCTGACCGCTGTCGTGGTCGAGGGACCCGACGCGGCGCGGGCGGCGTTCACTTCGCTCGTCAACGGTGACGCCACCGGCGCGGTGCTCGCATTGGGCGTCGATCGACCCGTGACGGCACCGCCACCGATGGGCGAGCCGGTTCGTGGGCACGTCCGCTCGAACCGCGCCGACGTGGAAGCACTGCTCGACGCCGTCATCGGCTCGGCCGTGGTCGTCGACGGAAACTGGCCGGCCGGAATCGACGTGGCGCTCTCGCACCCGGAGGCGGTCGTCGTCACCAACGACGGTGCTCGGTTCGGCCCTGGTTCTTGGCGCATGGGCGGTACAGCGACCGGTGCCACCGGCGCAGCGCTCGACGAAGCACTGGCCCGCATCGACTCGTCGGTCGCCGAGGTCGCCGCCGCGACCGAGGTCCGTGACGCCGCTCGAGCGACACTCGACTCGGCCAAGCGCGAGTCCAAGGCGGCCCGAGATGCAGCCGACGAGACCACTGAGGCACGACGACGCGCCGCCGTCGCGCTCGAACGCGACGAGCGCGAGTTGGTCGAGGCCACCGCCGAACTCGGTGGACAGTCCGACGAGCGTGACGTGCTCGGCCACCGCATCGAGTCCGAACAGACTCGCATGGCCGAACTCGAGGCGGCGCTCCCGGCGCTCGAGACCGAGGAGGCTGCGGCCACCGAGGCGGCCAAGGCGATGGCCGACGCTCGAGACGCTCTCGACGAACGCGCCGCTGCCGTGGTCGCTCTGCGCAGCGACCTCGAAGTCCGAGCCGCCCAGATCGAAGAGCGCCAGACATCGCTTCGGAGTCGCCTCGCCGAGGTCGATTCCCGTCTCGAGCGAAACCAGGCCGCAGCGGCCGAGGCAGCGGGACGTCGCGAAGCGCTCGACGGCAAGGCCACTGCGTTGGCCGGCCTCTCGGCCGCTAGCGCATCGTCGCTCTCGCAGGCCGAGGAGCGACTCGTCGTCCTCCGCGAGGAACGGAAGGCTCAGTCCGAAGCGCAGCGCAGCGTGTCCTCGGCCCTCGACGGTCTCCGACGCGAACGTGCGGCGGCCGAGCGCGAACTCGGCGAGGTACGCGAGCGCGTGCAACGCGCCGACATCGAACTCAACGAGGTCAACCTGCGGATCGAGACTGCGGTCGAGACCATGCGCCGAGACCTCGGTGTCTCGCCCGACGAGGCGCTCGCTGCCGAGTGCCCCGAGATGGCCGAGGGTGCGTCGCCGGCCGCACGGGCGCGAGAGCTCGAACGTGAGCTGCGCCTCATGGGCCCGATCAACCCACTTGCCCTCGAGGAGTTCGAACAGCTCCAGGAGCGTCACGAGTTCCTCCAGGGTCAACTCGACGACGTGAAGGCCAGCCGACGTGAGCTCAGCAAGGTCATCCGCGCGGTGGACGAGGAGATCGTCAACGTCTTCGCCGCGGCCTTCGCCGACGTCTCGGAGAACTTCACTCAACTCTTCTCCACCCTGTTTCCTGGCGGCCAGGGCAGCCTCAAGCTCACCGACCCCGAGAACCTCCTCGAGACAGGCATCGAACTGTCGGCCAAGCCATCGGGCAAGAACGTGAAGAAGCTGTCGCTGCTCTCCGGTGGCGAACGCTCACTGACTGCTCTGGCCTACCTGTTCGCCGTGTTCCGCAGCCGCCCGTCGCCGTTCTACGTGATGGACGAGGTCGAGGCGGCCCTCGACGACGTGAACCTCCACCGCTTCCTCGACCTCGTCGCAGAGTTCCGCGAAGAGGCGCAGTTGGTCATCGTCAGCCACCAGAAGCGCACCATGGAGGCGGCCGACGTCCTCTACGGCGTCACCATGTCACCGGGTGGTTCGTCGAAGGTGGTGTCCGAGAAGGGCGCTGCCGCCGTCGGCGCCGCCTGAACACCTCACCGACCGTTTCTGGTCACCGATGAGCGCGCTCAGGCCGCCGATGTGGTGACCAGAACGGCCTACTTGTCGAAGTGCTGGTAGTCGGGGCTGGTCCAGTAGCCGCCCCAGGCCCAGCCGCGAGCTTCGAACGCCTTGACCACGACGTCGCCGCCGTAGATCATCCCCTGGCGTTGGTTCGATCGGTCGGCCCACGGCGCGCCCTCGGGCGGATCGATCTTGTCGCCCTTGACGTAGGGGTTGTGCAGCGGATTGATGTCGATCGCCTTGCCGAAGGCGTGGTTCGAGAGCTTGGGCGGGTTCGAGCCGGCGACGTATCGGCAGTTGTAGCCACTGGAGTTGTTGGCTCGCATCGATGCCTGGTCGTCGGCGTCGTAGCGGTCGACCGGTTCGATCCGTTGGATCGGGAACCGCGCCGCGTAGAGGTCATCGAAGATCGCGGACACGTTGTCGGCCTCGCTGGCGGCGACGATGACTCGCCCCTCGTGTACAGCGCCGTCGTAGCCCCAGTGGGTGACGTTCACGGCTCGGAGTGCGCTCGGCTCAGTGCATCCCATACCGGAGGTGTACGACGAACCCAGTTGGGCTGCGGTCACGCTCTCGATCGACGATCGAAACGGCGGGGGAGGCGTGGTCGTGGTCGTCGCCCTCGGAATCGTAGGCGTCGCCGGTGCTGCGGTCGTCGTCGGACGCGCCGTCGTCGGGGGCGCGTCGGCAGTGACCGGTACCTCGGTGGTGGTCGGCGCCTCGGTGGTCGTCGACGCGGGTCTGGTCGTGGTGGTCGTCTCGACACGTGACGTCGTGGTCGTCGACGTGGCGTCGTCGCCGACCGCGACCGACGTGTCGTCGTCGGGCCACACCACGACGGTCACCACTGCGAGGAGCACGACCGCGACCAGCAGTCCGACGACCAGCGCCTGTTGCCGACGCGACCAACGTCCCACCTAGACCAACTTCTTGAGGATCCTCGACTTCAGGCCGGTGTAGGGCGGGTACATCATCGAGATCTCGGGCTTGGTCGGCTTGGTGAGCACCGGCTTCAGGTTGGACAGGCCGTCGAAGCCCGACTGGCCGTGGTAGCGGCCTTGCCCGGATGCGCCGACTCCACCGAAGGGCAGCTCGGGTGGGGTGATGTGGAACAGCGTGTGATTCACGCACACGCCTCCGGACGAGGTGCCGGCGACGATCGCCTCGGCCTCGCTGCTGTCGCTCGAGAAGACGTAGAGGGCCAGTGGCTTGTCGCGCCCGTTCACGAAGGCGATGGCCTCGTCGACGCTGTCGACCACGAGGATCGGGAGAACCGGTCCGAAGATCTCCTCCTGCATCAGTGCAGACTCCGGATCGGGGTCGACGATGATGGTCGGCGCCAGCTTGCGCGTGTCGGAGTTGAGGCTGCCGCCGCAGACGACGGTGCCGCCATGTCCCTCGAGGAGACCCTCGAGTCGCTGGACGTGCCGGTCGTTGACGATCTGGGTGAAGTCACCCGACGTCGACGGGTCGTCGCCGTAGAACTCGCCGATCGCGGCGACCAGAGCATCGACGAGCGCGTCCTTGCGTGACCGGTCGACGAGGACGTAGTCCGGGGCGATGCAGGTCTGTCCGGCGTTGAGGAACTTGCCCCACGCCATGCGGTGCGCAGCGATGTCGATGTCGGCCTCGGTGGTGACGATGGCCGGGGACTTGCCGCCGAGCTCGAGGACCGTGGGAGTGAGGTGCTCGGCAGCGGCCCGGGCGACGACCTTGCCCACGGCGGTCGAACCGGTGAAGAAGATGTGGTCGAACCGCTCTTCGAGCAGCGCGGTCGACACGTCGACGCCACCCTCGAGCACCGCGACGGCTTCCGGGTCGAGGTTGGCTCGGAGGAGTTGTGTGAGCACGCGAGAGGTCTCGGGCGTGAGCTCGGATGGCTTGGCGATCACCGCGTTGCCCGCCGCGAGGCTCGCAGCCATCGGGGCGACGAGGAGCTGCACGGGGTAGTTCCACGGAGCGATGACAAGCGACACGCCGAGGGGCTCGGGATGGATGGCGCCGGACCCTGGCTTGTCCTTCAGACGCAGCTTGGCCTTGCGGGGTTCGGCCCACTTCGCGAAGTTCTTGCGGATGTACTTCACGTCGGTCACGGTGAAAGCGATGTCGGTGGCGTACGCCTCGACCTCGGGTTTGCCGAAGTCGGCCTGCATGGCCGCGACGAGTTGATCGCCGCCCTCCTCCAGCACGCGCAGGAGCCCGTCCAGCTGGCGCTTGCGCCATTCGATCGGCCGGGTGCGTCCACTGTGGAAGCTGTGGCGGATCGCGGCCACGACGCCAGGAATCGTCTCGGTCTCAGTACGTTCGTCGATGCTCATCGAGTGCCACCGTATCCGCGGGTCGCTCACTCCACAGAGGCGGCGAGCCGACGACATCGCTCTGCATCCAACGGTTGTCCTGCGCGTGTGAACCCGTCAGCAGCACCGACGAAGTGCCGATGTGCGCCGGCGCGGTCCGCGGTCGTCAGGGACACGTTCGCCTGCACTTCGAGTCGGGCGGCGAACCACGCCGGGAGCCGCATCACGACGTCGGCCAGGTAGTCCACCGACTGGGCGTACGCCTGGGCGCGCTCGACGTCGCCGGCACGAGCCGACGCGATCGCCGCAGGAACGGCGAGATGCACCCGGCATCCCGGGCACGTCTCCAGCGGGCCTCGGACGGCTTCCTCGGCCTCCTCCACGGCGGCCAGTGCCGCGGCCGGGTCGACGGCCATCGCGATCCGAGATCCATAGATGCGGTCGAGGAGGTGGAACCCGATGTCAGATGAACGGGCCAGCGCCAGTGCCTCGCTGATGAGTGCTCGCGCCCGGTGGGTGTCGCCCGCCTGGTTCGCGAGTTCGGCGAGCCGCTGCACGGCATGTGCCTCGCCCGTCGTCCCGCCGGTTTCTCGATGGAGGGCAACGGCGGACGAGAGATCGTGTTCCGCCTGTTCCAGGTCGCCCGACAGGTACAAGGCCTCACCGCGCAGCGTCGTGCCGAACGCCCGGCCGCGAGCCGCATCCAACCGAACCGCTTCGGCGGTGAGGTCCTCGGCGAAGGAGATGACCTCTGCGTAGGGGCGCGAGCCATACAGGAATCGCTGGGTCATGCAGAGATGTCCGTCGAACACACGCACGGCGAGCTCTGGGAGGTCCTTCGTCTCCCGAAGATCGGCCAGGACGGAGTCGTGCAGGTCACCCCGAGCATGCGCAGCAGCGGCGTGGGCCCACGCTGCGATGACGATCGCCCCACGGTCGCCGGTCTCCAGTGCGATGCGACGGCATTCCGTTGCCTTCTCGGTCCCCATCGACGGGTCGGCCGCTCCGAGGGCGGCTGCGCCGGCATAGGCCAGTGCCTCGTTGATGCGGCCCATCGGGGACTGTGGCTGCGCCCCCTGTATCGCCGCGAGACCACCGGCCGGGTCGCCCTGCTTGATCTGCGCGAGGGCTCGACTCACGACCAGGTCGTCGACGACGACGGCGTCGGCGACGTCGATCGCCGCGTCGTAGGCCGTCAGGGCGGCCGGGTCTCCCAGCATGTCGAGGCACTCCGCCTCGAGTCGGAGCGCCGCAGGATGGCCGGGTTCCTGTTGCAGGAGGGGCGCCAGGTGGCGCCGCGCATCGACGAACGCGCCGACAGCGACCGCTGACTCAGCGGCGTGCAGGCACCATCGAACTGCCTCGTCCGGGCGGTCGGCGAGGAGCCAGTGGCGAGCGATTGCCGCGGGGGCCGCCCCGATCTCGATGAGCCGGCGTGCGGCTTCGCGGTGGGTCACCGCACGTCGGTGCGGTGGTACGAGGGACGCCAGCGCTTCACGGACGAGGTCGTGTCGGAACCGGTAGCGGTCCTCGATCACGACGAGCACGCCTGCGTCCAGCGCTCGGTCGAGGAGCGCGAAGGCATCGGCCTCGTCAGCATCCGTGAGCGCCGCGACCGTCGACGCATCGAGATCGGTGCCGGCGAGCGCGATGCGTTCGAGCATGGCCATCGTGTCGGTGTCGAGGCCCACGAGACGGTTGGAGATCGCTTCCGCCGCGGTCCGCGGAAGGACCGCGCCGTCGTCGGCGCTGCGGGCGAGCTCGATGAGCGCGAAGGGGTTGCCTGCTCCGAGCGCCACGATTCGATCCACGGTCGTTCCGTCGAGCGTTTGCGCAGCGGACGTCCGGACCAACGCCTCGGCCTGCGCCGGCGCCAGGGTCGTCAGGTCGAGTGCCAGCAGCTGCCCGGCGCGCTCGAGCCGATCGACACCGCTCGTCAATGGCCGTCGAGCCGCCGCCGGCCGATAGGACAGGACCACCGCGACGTCGTCGACGGACGATGCGAGATGGGTGATGACATCGGCCGACGCATCGTCGGCGTCGTGCAGGTCATCGATCATGAGCAGTGTCGGTCGATCGCCCGCGGCCGACCGGAGGACGGCGGTCAGTGCTCCGACGACCTGATGGCGCGAGAGAGGGAGGTGGAGCGGCGGACCCTCTGTTGCTCCGGTCAAGGCACCGAGGACCGCTCGAACGTGAGGAACGAGCGAATCCGTGAGTGCAGGGTGCTCGAGCGTGATCACCTCGATCAGGTCGATGAGCGGACCGTATGGCCGGTGCGGATCGGTGGCCACCACTTCGCAGACCAGATGATCGGCATCCTCCAGCGCATCGAAGATGCTCCGACTCAAAGCCGATTTCCCGATGCCGGCAGGACCGCGGATTGCAACCGCACGTACGCGACTCGACTCGTCCTGGAGTGCCACCGTGGCGCGCGCCAACTCCAGCTCGCGACCCACGATCTCCGTGCGGTGGGATCCGAGGCTCGCGACGGCCTCTGCATGGATCGCGTCGGTCTCGGCGTCGGTGGCCACGCCGAGTTCGGTGACCAGTGCGGTCCGCGCTGCGCCGTACCAACGGATGGCCTCGGCGCGTCGACCCTGGTCGAGTGCGGCGCGCATCAGTGCGCGGTAGCTGGCCTCATCGGTGGGTTCGAGCGCGACCACCTCGACCCAGCGTCCTGCGGCTCGCAGGAGATCGATCCGCCTGGCTGCGACGGCGCGTCGCGGGCCGGACGTCCATTCGTCGTATGGCGATCCCGGGAGCAGTTCGCCGCCGATCGTGTCGGCGACGGTTCCGCATTGCTCAGCCTCGCCAGCCGCCAACGCGTCACGAGCGGCTCGATCGAAGATCTCGAGGTCGGTCCGGACCTCGTGGTCCGGGAACAACGCCACCTTGCCGCCGCGGAGGACGACAGCATCGGCATCGCCCAGGACGGCTCGAGCGTGGTGCGCGGCCTTGCGGAGGTTCGCTGCTCCGGCGCCGACATCGAGCTCCGGCCAGAGCGCATCGATCACCTGGTCACGGACCATGCGGTGTCCGGGAGCGAGCGCGAGGAGCTGGACCAGCTGCTGGGGGCGGGAGCGTTCCCACGAGCCCTCCTCGATGGCATGACCGTCACCGAGGTCGATCCGGAAGCGACCCAGCACCTCGATGTCGATCGTGCGTGCCATCGTCGCCCGAGCTCCATCTCTGTCGGAGGAACGAATGCTCCCCACCCCTGCAGACGCTACGCGATCACGTTCACGGGCGGGCGTCCAGTACGTAGTTGAACGTCGTGGTCGTCGCGGTGCGCACGTGGCCGAAGCCTGCGGATCGCAGGACCTCGGTCATGGTCGCCGGGCCAGCCTGCGCGCCCAGGCCCGGACCGCCGCCGTCGATCGAACACGGCGTGCAGGCCAGTGTCGAGGCGCTGTACAGCAGTCGCCCGACCGGGTGCAGGTTGTCCTCCAGCGTGTCGCCGGCGATCGGCTCCACCACCATGACGACGCCGTCGGGTGCGACGATCTGGCGAGCGCGACGAGCTGCAGCGAAAGGGTCCGCCATGTCGTGCAGACAGTCCAGGAGACAGACGAGGTCGAAGCCGCCGCCGGGGATGTCGTCCGCCGACACCTCGGTGAACGTGCAGCGGTCACCCACGCCCGCGTCGTTCGCCAGAGCTCGGGCGCCCTCGACCGACGGGCCGTGGAGGTCGAAGCCGTGGACGCAGGCGAGCGGGAACGCCTTCGCCAAGAGGACCGATGCCGCGCCTCGTCCGCACCCGACATCTGCGATCGTGCCGCCGTAGGCGAGTTTCTCGATCGGTGTTCCGAGCGCAGGGAGCCACGTGTTGACCAACAGTGATTCGTGCGACGGGGCGAAGAATCGCTCGACCCCTCGGTGGAAGTCGTCGTGATGATCGCCCCATCCCAGCCCGTGCCCGTCTCGCAT
>JBBSLH010000157.1:0-9587 GCA_038255425.1 Acidimicrobiales bacterium | reverse complement strand
CGGGACGACCCAGGGCATCGATGGTGCGTCACCACCGTCGCCGACCGGCCGACTCGGGGGACCCGTGGGCGGGCCGGCGGGCATCGAGCCGCGACGGTCCCCCGGCGGTGGGGGTGGCGGAGGCGGTGGGAGATCGGTCAAGTCGGGTCCAGGGAGGGTCGTCGAGACGGTATCGGCAACCGGCCCGCTTGCCGTGGTCAGGGGGTCAGTCACCGGACCCCTGACGACTCGTACGCTCGGCACCATGCGCCGAATGGTCCAGATCGCCGCCGACGGGACCCGTGTCGCCACCGACGGCGGCGCGTTCGAGGTCGCCGACGGCGGGTGGACATGGCTCGACGTCACCGATCCGAGCGAGGACGAGCTCGACGAGATCGCTCGCATCCTCGGCCTCGACCGGGTCGCACGCGAGGACCTGGTCGAGAGCCAGTTCCCCCGTGTCGACCTTCTCGACAACCACTGGCTCCTCGTCCTCGACGGGCTGGCACTGGACGACCAGGCGATCCGCACGGTCGAGGTCGACCTCCTCGTCGGCGACGGCTGCGTCGTGACCGTGCACCCCGAGCCCGTGCACAGCGTGGACCACGTCTACGAGCGCATCCAGCGAACTGCATTCCGGGCCACGTCTCCGGCGCACCTGGTCGCCCGTCTCGCCGAGTTCATGGGCGAGCGATACCTGCCGATCCTCGACGACGTCGACAGCCAGGTGCTCGACCTCGAGGACGAGGCGGTGGAAGGCGACCCGTCCGTCCTCCCGGACATCCACGCCATCCGTCGGGACATCGCGCTGCTCCGCCGGGTGCTGGGTCCGCAGCGACGGGCACTCGACATCCTCGCCCGCAGCAAGCTCGACTTCGACGACCCGACACGTCGCGACCTGTCCGACGCCATCGACCATCACACCCACATGGTCGAGTCGCTCGACAGCGCACACCAGATGGTCGCGACGGTCCTCGACACCTACCGGGGCGCGGCCGCCGAGAAGATGAACGAGGTCATGAAGGTGCTCACCGTCTTCTCGGCGATCTTCATGCCACTGACGCTGATCGCCGCGATCTACGGCATGAACTTCGAGAACATGCCGGAGCTGCGGCAGCCGTGGGCATACGGCACGGTCCTCGTGATCATGGGGGTGATCGGCGCGTCGCTGTGGGTCTACTTCGTCCGACGAGGATTCATCGGCGGACCGAAGCTGCGCGATCTCGCCCGCCCGGCCAAGGCAGCTGGACGAGTCGGGCGAGGGCTTGCCTCTGCGGCCATGGTGCCGCTGCGGGTCACTCCTGGCCGTCGCGGAGGAAACGGCGAAGGATCTTCCCAGACGCCGACTTCGGGATCTCGTCGATGAACTCGACGATGCGGACCTTCTTGTAGCTGGCCACCTTGCCGGCAACGAACTCCTGGACGTCCTCGGCCGAGAGGTCCTGGCCAGGAGCGGTGACGATGAATGCCTTGGGGATCTCGCCGGCTTCTTCGTCGAGGACGCCGATGACCGCCGCATCGGCGATCTTGGGGTGGGTGAGCAGCAGTGCCTCGAGCTCTGCCGGCGGGACCTGGAACCCCTTGTACTTGATGAGCTCCTTCACACGATCGACGATCGAGTAGTGCCCGTTCTCGTCGAGTTCGGCGACATCACCGGTGTGAAGCCAGCCATCTTCATCGATGGTGTTCCGAGTGGCCTCGACGTTGTTGAGGTAACCCTTCATGACCATGGGACCCCGGACCCACAACTCGCCGCGACCGCCGACGTCCTGGTCGTTACCGTCAGCATCGACGAGACGACACTCACTGTTCGGGATGGCGAGTCCCGACGAGCCGGCCTTGAAGTTGCCCGCCGGTGTTGCATGGCTCACGGGTGAGAGTTCGGTCATGCCGTAGCCCTGGACGACCTCGCAGTCGATCCGCTCGGCCGCCTCCTTGGCGAGCTCGGCCCCGAGCGGCGCCGCACCGGAGAAGACCATGTCGAGCGACGACAGATCGTACTCGTCGACCACCGGGTGCTTCGCCAGCGCGAGGACCATGGGCGGCACGGCGAAGAACCGGGTCACCTTCTCCTTCTGGATCGTCTCGAGCGCCTCGACGAGGTCGAAGCGCGGCATGCACAGGACCCGCACCCCGTTCGCGAGAAGGCCGTTCATGAGGACCTGCATGCCGTAGATGTGGAAGAAGGGCAGCGCAGCGATGGCGACGTCGCCCGGCTCGTAGGTGAGCACCGGCCCGCACTGGACGATGTTGGCGACGAGGTTGCGATGCGTCAGCATCACGCCCTTCGGCAGCCCGGTGGTGCCCGACGAGTACGGGAGCACGACCACGTGGTCGGCGACGTCGACAGGGACCTGCTCGATGGGGTCGCCCAGGAGGCTGGTGAGCGCCGTGGTGCCCTCCACGCCATCCATGGTGATGATCTCGGTGACGCTCGTGCCTTCGACAGCGGCCTGCGCGGTCTCGAGGAACATCTCGATGGTCACGAGCAAGGTGGCG
The DNA here is from genome assembly GCA_038255425.1 of Acidimicrobiales bacterium. Classification (GTDB taxonomy): domain Bacteria; phylum Actinomycetota; class Acidimicrobiia; order Acidimicrobiales; family Salinilacustritrichaceae; genus Salinilacustrithrix. The sequence goes on along the minus strand of JBBSLH010000157.1, from coordinate 7,109 downwards.
CCCGAGTCCTGGAGCTGATGGCGGATCTCGTCTGCGGTGTAGGTCGGGTTGAGCGTCGTGTTGGTGCCACCAGCGACGGCGACGCCGTGGAACACCACGGCGTACTCCGGCACGTTCGGCGCCATGATCGCCAGCGTGTTGCCGACGCCGAATCCTCTGGCCTGGAGGCCACCGGCGAACGACTTGATCATGTGCGAGAGCTCGCCGAAGGTGTAGCCACGTCCGCTGGTGACATCGCTGATGGCCGGCTGATCGGCGAGTTCTTCCGCCCGACGGAGAACGAGTTCGGTGATCGGGATCTCTGGGATCTCGACGTCGGGGTACGTGCTGGCGTGGACGATCGTCATGGCTCGCATCCTGCCAGTTCCGTCCGTGCAGTGCGACGCGGTGCTCGTGATGGAAGATGACTCCATGTCCGCCGTCTACGCCGCCCTGTTCGGTAGTGCGGAGACCGCACCGGATCGACCGTGCCTGCTGCTCGACGACGGCTCGGTCCTCTCGTATGGAGACGTCGACGCGATGGCTGCCGCGATCGCCGGCGGGCTTTGCGCTCGGGGCGTGGGGACCGGCGATCGCGTCGTAGTCCGAGTCGACAAGTCCCCAGATGCGGTCGCGCTCTACCTCGCCTGCCTTCGCACGGGTGCCGTGTACGTGCCGTTGAACACGGCATACACGGAGGCCGAGGTCGAGAACTTCGTCGACGACGCTCAGGCAACGCTGGTGGTCGACGACGAGATCCTGTCGTCTCTGGCCGTCGCTGACCCGGTCGGTGATGTCGTCGACCGCAGCGGTGGCGACTGGGCGGCGATGCTCTACACCTCGGGGACGACCGGTCGATCGAAGGGAGCGATGCTCTCGTGCGACAACCTCGTCGCCAATGCCCGTGCGCTCCACGACGCCTGGCGCTTCACGCCGGACGACGTGTTGATCCACGTACTCCCCGTCTTCCACGTCCACGGCCTCTTCGTGGCGCTGCACTGCGCATTCCTGGCGGGGGCGGCCGTACGTTTCCACCGTCGCTTCGAGCCCGCCGCTGTCGTTGCCGACCTCGCTCGGTCGACCGTGCTGATGGGAGTGCCGACCCATTACCACCGCCTGCTCGACCAGACCGACGTCGGTCGTGACGACTGCGCTCCGATGCGGCTGTTCACGTCGGGGTCTGCGCCGCTGCTGGCCTCGCGTCACGACGAGTTCGCCGAGCGCACCGGACATCGCATCGTCGAGCGCTACGGGATGACCGAGACGATGATCCTGACGTCCAATCCGTACGACGGCGAGCGCCTGGCTGGCACGGTCGGCTCCGCGCTTCCCGGAATCGACCTGCGGGTCGGTGAGGAAGGGTCGATCGAGGTCCGATCCGACGGTGGATTCCTCGGCTACTGGGGCCAACCCGACAAGACGGCCGCTTCGTTCACCGACGATGGCTGGTTCGTGACCGGCGACGTTGGCTCGATCGACAGCGAGGGCCGAGTGACCCTCGCCGGTCGCCAGAGCGACATGATCATCTCCGGCGGCCTGAACATCTACCCGAAGGAGATCGAATCGGTCCTCGATGCCGTCGACGGCGTCGAGGAGTCGGCGGTGGTCGGCATCCCCGACGCCGACTTCGGCGAGGCCGTCGTCGCGTTCATCGTCGGGGAAGTCCGGGAAGCTGCGCTCGACGACGCATGCGCGTCGACGTTGGCTCGTTTCAAACACCCACACCGATACCAGGCGATCGATCGGTTGCCTCGGAACGCCATGGGAAAGGTCCAGAAGGCAGCGCTCCGACGCAGCCTCGAGACCCGCTGACGCGCGAATCATGGATGGGGCAGAATCCGAAGGTGGCGATGCTGTCCGACTCGACCCTCCCGGCCCCCGAGGGCGTCGACGACGAGATCGCCGAGCAGTGGAGGTTCCTCGCCCATCCTGGTGCGACGCTGACCGGTCGAGAGCGCGTCAGTGCCGCTGCTGCCGCCCGTCATGCACGACGGGGAACACCCGCGACGGGTGGACCGATCGAGCGGGCAGCGGCACTCATCAGTCGCGCCGCGCACGAGATCACCGCAGACGTCGTCGAGAAGCTCGGCGACGAAGGACTCAACGCGCACCGGTACATCGAGACACTCGGAGTGGTCGCGCGCACGACGGCGATCGACACCGCGGTTCGCGGGCTCGGCGCGGCCGAACTCTCGCTCCCGGAACCCGTCGACGGCGAACCGACCGGGGAGATCGACCCCGAGGCGAAGAAGCGCAGCGCGTTCATCCCCACCGTCGGTCCGGCCAACCCCATGACCGCACTGAGCGCGCTCCCTGCCGAGACGCAGCACCAGGAGTCGCTCTCCGATCTCCTCTATCTCAGCTACGAGCAGATGCTCGACTTCGACATCCAGCGAGACCTCCACCGCACGCAACTCGAACTCGTGGCCGCGCGGACCTCCTCGATCAACGAGTGCGTCTACTGACTGATCGCCCATGCAGGGATGCTCCGTGCGAGCGCCCAACAGTCCGAACGCCCCGGCGTGACGGCAGCCATCGTCGCCGACGCGATCGACCCAGGCATGGTGGGCGGTGTCGAACTCCGCAATTTCACGAGCGCGCTGATTCGCTCAGTCGAACGAGACGACGGGGCGCTCGTCGCTGCCCGCACTGCGCTGCTCGCTGCCGTCGGCGAGGCCGGCGCTGCGCGGGCTGCCACGGTCGCCGGGAACTTCGAGATGATGAACCGCCTCCTCGATGCCGCTGGGGTACCGGTGCCGAACGCCATGCTCGACGTCGGACGAGCTCACGACGTCATCGACTGACTGGCTGCTCCTCGAGAGCGAGTGCTCCGCGCAATGCAGACAGACGGTCCGTGTCCACACGGAACCATGCCCACTTTCCGCGCTGTTCCCGTTCGAGCAGGCCCGCCTTCACCAAGGTCGACAGGTGGTGGCTGACGGTCGGCTGTGATCGACCGAGCGGTTCGTGCAGGTCGCAGGCACACGCCCACCCGTCCTCGGCAGAACCGATGATGCTGAGCAACCGGAGCCGAGCGGGGTCGGCCACCGCCTTGAGGAGGCCGGCGAGTTCGACGGCATCGTCCTCGTCCAGAGGTTCGTGAAGCGGCGGGCAACAGTTTTCCACCCACACATATTGACAGAGATCGATGGGTCTGTCATGGTATCGACAGCCATCAATTCGAAGTTCATCGATACATGGAGATTCTCATGCGCCTGCAACTCGCCCTCGACGTCACCGACCTCGACGAGTCGATCGCCTTCTACACGAAGATGTTCGCCACCGAACCGGCGAAGGTCCGACCTGGCTACGCCAACTTCGCCATCGCCGATCCGCCGCTGAAGCTCGTGCTGTTCGAGAACACCACCGGCGGCACGATCAACCACCTCGGCGTCGAGACCGAGACCGCCGCCGAGGTCACCGCCGCCGAGGCGCGCCTCACCGAGCAGGGCCTCGAGACCACCGGCGTCGACGACACCGTGTGCTGCTACGCCGAGAAGACCGAGACCTGGGTCGACGGCCCCGACAGCACCCGGTGGGAGTGGTACGTCAAGAAGGCCGACGCCGACCAGTTCGAGAACGAAGTGATCGGATGCTGCGGCCCCGACGGCTGCGCCTGACCGGTTCTGGGGGTCCCGAGCGCCATCCACCTCACGCGAAGGGCACCCAGAACGAAACCCAGCCCGTTCTGGGGGTCCCTCGCGCCATCCACCTCACGCGAAGGGCACCCAGAACGAAACCCAGCCCGTTCTGGGGGTCCCTCGCGCCATCCACCTCACGCGAAAGGTACCCAGAACGGGCCTGGTTACGGGCCTGGTTACGGGCCGGAGAAGATGCCGGCGGCGAAGCCGGGGCCGACGTCCGACGGAGAGTCGTAGCGGGCGGCCTCGTGGCGGGCGACGACGTGGTGATGCACCTCGTCGGGTCCGTCGGCGAGGCGGATCGTCCGCTGACCGGCGTACATCCCAGCCAGCGGCGTCCACTGCGACACGCCGGTGGCCCCGTGGACCTGGATCGCCTGGTCGATGATGGTGCAGATCTTCTCCGGGACCATGGCCTTGATGGCGCTCACGTAGACGCGGGCCTCGGCGTTGCCGAGCACGTCCATGGCCTTGGCGGCCTTGAGGACCATGAGCCGGCATGCGTCGATCTCGATGCGAGCTCGCGACACGAGCTCCATGTTCTTGCCGAGGCTGAGGATCGGCTTGCCGAATGCGTCGCGGAACTTGCCCCGACGGATCATCAACTCCAGCGCCTTCTCGCCTTGACCGATCGAGCGCATGCAGTGATGGATGCGGCCGGGGCCGAGGCGAACCTGGCTGATCTCGAACCCGCGGCCCTCGCCCATGAGCATGTTCTCGACCGGAACTCGCACGTCGGTGAAGCGCAGGTGCATGTGACCGTGCGGCGCGTCGTCATGACCGAACACCGTCATCGGGCCGAGGATCTCGAGCCCCTTCACGTCCATCGGCACGAGGATCTGTGACTGCTGGCGATACGCGTCGGCATCAGGGTTGGTCTTGCACATCACGATCATCACCTTGCAGCGGGGATCGCCAGCGCCGGAGATGTAGTACTTCTCGCCGTTGAGGACGTACTCGTCGCCGTCGCGCATGGCCGACATCGAGATGTTCTTCGCATCGGAGCTGGCCAGGTCGGGCTCGGTCATCGCGAACGCCGAACGGATCTCACCGTTCAGGAGCGGTTCGAGCCACTGCTTCTTCTGCTCGGGCGTGCCGACTCGCTCGAGCACCTCCATGTTGCCGGTGTCCGGGGCCGAACAGTTGAGCGACTCGGACCCGAGCGGGTACTTGCCGAGTTCGACCGCGATGTAGGCGTAGTCCAGGTTGCTGAGGCCGCCCACCTCGGAGTCTGGGAGGAAGAAGTTCCACAGACCGGCTTCCTTGGCCTTGGCCTTGGCGCCGTCGAGCAATTCGAGTTGGCCCGGGGCGTAGCTCCAGCGGTCGTCCTTGGTGGCGTCGAGCGCATAGAACTCCGTCTGCATGGGAGCCACGACCTCTTCGAGGAACTGCGTCACCCGCTTCATGAGTGGACGAGCTTCCTCGCTCATTCGGAGGTCGAACAGCTCGGGGGATTCCTGCGGTGTACCCATTGCGCGAAATGTCCTTCTGCATCGGAAGCGTGGTGAGGACGCCGACAGTACGCCAGCCCGGTAGCGCTCGTTCGACCCCACTCCGGTGACGACGCGCCGAGCGCCCCAACCGGTAGACACAGCACATGAGCATCGTGACCCCAGACTTCCGTCTCGACGACAAGGTGGCCATCGTCACCGGTGCGTCCAGCGGGATCGGGCACCGCTTCAGCCAGGTGCTCGCGGAGCAGGGCGCCACGGTGTTCGCCGCGGCACGACGGGTCGACCGACTCGAGAAGCTCGCGGCGATCGACGACAAGATCCACGCCGCCGCGTGCGACGTGGCCGACGACAGCCAGATCCTCGCCCTCGTCGACCGTGCCGTCTCGGAGTTCGGACACGTCGACATCATCGTCAACAACGCTGGCACCACCGACGCCGTCACCCCGGCCGAACACCAAGACCCTGCCGAGTTCCGGCGTGTCGTCGACATCAACATGAACGCCTGCTTCGTGCTCGCGTCGGCCGCGGCACGACAGATGATCGTGCAGGAGACGGGCGGGTCGATCATCAACATCTCGTCGGTGCACGGCCTCGTCGCTGCCGCCCCCAACGCGCAGGCCGCGTATGCCGCGTCGAAGGGCGGACTCATCAACCTCACGCGCGAGTTGGCGGCGCAGTGGGCCAAGCATCGCATCCGTGTGAATGCGATCGCCCCCGGCTATTTCGAGACCGAACTCACCCAGGCCATGTTCGTGGGCGAGGACGCTGGCCTGCGCTACATCCGCCGCAACACCCTCCTCGGACGCGCAGGCGAACTCGAGGAACTCGACGGACCTCTCCTCCTGTTGGCCTCGGAAGCCGGCACCTACATCACCGGGCAGACGATCGCCGTCGACGGCGGGTGGACCGCCCGCTGAGATCAGCGGACGGTCACTCCGTCAGGTTGGTGCAGGCGCGGAGGCTGTTCCACTCCTCGACTGCAGCATCGGCATCGGTGCCGTCGAGGGGAATCGGCACCCGGTCGGAGATGCGGGCTGGTCGCCACTCGTAACCGAGGACGTCGCGGCCATCGACGTCGACGAGGAGCACGCCGCTCTTGGCGCTGTCGTCGCCCACGGCACCGAAGAGGAAGTTGCCGAGTCCGTAGCCGACGAAGGATCGGCCGAGCCGACCACCGCCCTGCACGCGGTGGGCGTGACCGCCGACGATGAGGTCGGCACCCGCGTCCGAGAGTGTCTGAGCAAGTTCTTGTTGGCTGTCGCTGGGGCACGTCTCGGTCTCGACTCCCCAGTGGAGGTAGACGACAACGGTGTCGGCGACCGTGCGTGCGGCCTCGACCTCCTCGACCAGCCGATCGACGCGCTTCGCCGATGCGACGCCGCCCTGGTCGGCCGTCGCGGTCGAGACGCTGATCTGCTCCGCGTCGATGACCTGTGTCGCAGCGATGACCGCAACGGTGTGACCACCGACGACGGCGGTGTGCGGCGCGAACGCCTCGTCCTCGTCGTCGCCGATCCCGATGACCATGCCGTCGGTTCGGGACCGTTTGATCTCGATCGTCTCGGCCAGGCCGTCGCGTCCGAAGTCCATCGCGTGGTTGTTCGCCGCGCTGAGCACGTCGAATCCACCCGTCGCCAGGGCGTCGAGCACCGATGGCGGTGCACGGAACGTGAACTCCTTGTCGATGGGCGAACCACCGGAGACCAGCGCTGCCTCGAGGTTCCCGATGACGAGGTCGGCGCCGCCGAGGAGCTCGGCGAACGGGCCGACGAAGCTCGCGGGGTCGTCCTCGAGGCGCGTGGCGAGCGACCGTTCGACGTTGATGTCGCCCGCGAAAGCGATGGTGATCGGCCCCGGGTCCGGTTCGATGGACGCCGACGCTGGATTGGCTGCAGCCGATCCGCTGGGGGCTCCGGGATCGCCGTTGGCATCGACCGTCGTGTCGTCCTCGGATTCGAGGACCAGCAGGGTGATGCCACCACCGATGACGAGTCCCGCGAGGAACGCCAGGAGCACGACCATGACGACGGAACGT
>JBBSLH010000156.1:0-9616 GCA_038255425.1 Acidimicrobiales bacterium | reverse complement strand
GCCCCGACGCAAACAGCCCGACCGCCGGCTCGCGCCCCAGCATCTCGGCCATCGACCACGCTGACGCCAACCGGTGAACGCGGCGGGAATCCACGCCGGGAGGCCGCGCGACGGCCTCCCGGCGAGCTGTGCGTCGACCTTCGACGTGAGACCAGTGCTGCGCTGACCGGATGATCCGAGAATCCTGCGATTGCGATTGCGGTCAGGATCTGGCCGCCACGGTCGCGATCGTGGGATCACGGTCCGCCAACGGGGCGGGCCCTGGGACGGCAACGGCCGGTACGAGTTCGCCCGCTGGGACTCCAACGAGGACGGCGTCGCCGAGTACGTCTGCCAGGACCTGAACAACGACGGGTATGCCGAGACGTGGACCACCACGGCCCAGCCGACCCGGCCGACCGCAAACGACCAGTGGGCGAAGCTGTTCATCAACGCCAGCAACAACCGGCTCGCGTCGATCTGGCTGAGCTGAGAAATCTCCGGTTGCGGTGTCACACCGTCATCCACCCGACGACGGACAGGCATGAGCACAAACAAGTCCAACCCCATCCCCCGCCACCACTTCTTCGTCCTCCTCGACCGATCCGGCTCGATGGAGTCGATGCGGGCCGACGTGATCGGCGGATTCAACAACCTTCTCACCGAACAGCAGGCTTCCACGATGGACGAAGGCGTTCCGGACGCCCGGATGACGCTGGTGCAGTTCGACAGCCAGGATCCGCACGACGTGCTGGTCGACGGCGCTCGGATCACCAAGATCCGGCCGCTCACCGAGACGACCTTCGTGCCCCGAGGCGGCACGCCACTGCTCGACGCCACCGGCCGGGTCATCACCATGGCCGCGGTGCGCGAGCAGCAACGGGCCACGCTCGGCAGGCGTCCGGAGGTGACGACGATCATCACCGTCACCGACGGCCACGAGAACCAGAGCCGGGAGTTCACCCGGCGCGACATCGTCCGCCTGGTGAAGGAGAAGGAGGCCCGCGGGTGGACCTTCGCCTACCTCGGCGCCGACCTCGACGCCTATGGCGACGCCGGCGGCCTGGGCTACGACCAGCGGTCCGTGATGGCGTTCGCGCCCGACGGCACCGGTGCCAGCGAGGCGTTCGCGAACGTCAGTCGGGCGATGACGAAAAAGCGGGCCAAGCTCCGCCGGGGCGAGGCCGACGACAACCGTGACTTCTATGAGGGCGACAAGGCGGCCGAGGCCGACCGTCGCCGGCGCCACGGTGGCTGATCGGTCACGGCGGTGCCGAGATGCAGGCCACGGGCCGCTCGCCGCCTGCCTCGTCTCGGGGTACCGGCGGTAGAGTGTTCGACTGAGCCCGACTTCGCGGGGACCACTCGCTGACACTCGGCCCTTCGGGCCGCTCCGGCTCGGTCGCCTCCTCTGAGTCATCGTTGAGGAGCCCCATGTCCGAGTCCAACGTCATTCCCCTTTTTGACGCGCCAGCAGCGCACCCGACTGCAGTGGTCTACTGCGAAGGCAACTTCGGTCGCATCGACGGCAAGACCGCGAACGGGCTTGTTCGTCACAGCGATCGGTACGACATCGTCTCCGTCATCGACAGCACGACGGCAGGAGCCGACGCTGGGGTCGTGCTCGACGAGAAGCCGCTCGGCATCCCGGTCCACACCGATCTCGACGAGACCATCGCGTTCCATGGCTCGGTACCGGATCACTTCATCGTCGGCCTCGCTCCGACGAGCGGTCTGCTCACCGACGACCAGCGTGCCGTGGTCCTCGACGCCATGAGCCACGGCATGCACGTCGTCAACGGCCTGCACGAGTTCCTCAACGAAGACGCGGAGTTTGCGTCTGCCGCAGCGTTCCACGGTGTCGAGATCGCCGACGTCCGCCGGCCGAAGGACAAGCGCGATCTGCGGATGTTCACCGGCGCCATCCACGACGTGAAGTGTCCTCGGATCGCCGTTCTCGGCACCGACGGCGCGATCGGCAAGCGAACGACTGCGACCGTGCTGACGAAGGCACTGAACGACCGGGGCGTCCGTGCGGTCATGGTCACCACCGGCCAGACCGGACTGATCCAGGGCGCGAAGTACGGCGTCGCGCTCGACGCGATCCCTGCGCAGTTCTGCGCTGGGGAGCTCGAAGGAGCGGTCGTCGCCGCATATGAGGCCGAGAATCCAGACGTCATCATCGTCGAGGGGCAAGGGGCGCTCAGCCACCCGACCTACATGAGCTCGACGTTCGTGCTTCGCGGCGCATGTCCAGCTGGTGTCGTGTTGCAGCACGCCCCGGGACGCTCGGTGCTGAGCGATTTTCCGCTCGTGCCGATGCCCACACCGGCGAGCGAGATCCATCTCATCGAGACATTTGCCGAGACCAGGGTCATCGGACTCACGATCAACCACGAGCACTTGACCGACGCCGAGGTCTCCGCGGCGATCGTGCTCTACGAGGGCGAGTTGGGCCTGCCCGCCACCGACGCGCTCACCCGTTCACCCGAGCGGCTCGTACAGATGGTCTTGCAGGCGTTCCCCCGTCTACAGGAGACGCAGTCCGTCATCGTCCGGTGACGAGTCCCAGCGTCGAGCTCGACCTCGGCAAGGTCGGCGACAACGCGGCGGCGCTCGTGGATCTGCTCGGGCGTTCGGGTCTCTCCCTCACGGGAGTGACGAAGGCGGCGATGGGCCAGCCGGAGTACGCGAACGCGCTTCTGGATGCGGGTGTGCGCACACTCGCCGATTCCCGCGTCGAGAACGTCGAACGTATGCGGACCGCTGGTATCGACGCTCCGGTACTGCTCCTACGGAGCCCGATGCTCAGCCAGGTCGACCGGGTCGTCGCGTCGGCCGATGCCAGCTGCAACACCGAGATGTCGATCCTGGGCGCCCTCTCTCGGGCGGCGACCGCGGCGTCGACGAATCACGGCATCATGTTGATGGTCGAGCTGGGGGACCTTCGCGAAGGCATTCTTCCGAAGGATCTGTGTTCGTTCGTGGAGTCGATGCTGCCGCTCCGGAATCTGACACTGAAAGGTCTCGGGACGAACCTCGCCTGTCGGAGTGGGATCGTCCCCGACGAGCGGAACATGAACGAACTCTCGGAGCTCGCCGATCTCGTCGAGACCTCGTTCGGCATCACGCTCGACACTGTCTCTGGTGGGAACTCGGCCAACGTCGATTGGCTGTTGACCGAGCCGGACGTCGGTCGGATCAACGACCTCCGTCTGGGTGAAGCAGTCCTGTTGGGATGCGAGCCGCTGCATCGGCGACCGGTGCCCGGTCTCCACACCGACGCGGCGATGATCTCCGCAGAGGTCATCGAGTCGAAGTGGAAGCCGACTCGACCGACCGGCACCGCGGCGCAGGCCGCGTTCGGCGAAGTGGGAACGGCCGTCGATCGCGGCGAGATCTGGCAGACCATCGTCGCCATCGGTCACCAGGACACCGACCCCGACGGGCTCACACCTCCGCCCGGGATCTCGATCCTCGGAGCGAGCAGCGATCACCTTGTTCTGGAGACGCCGTGCCGTGTCCCGCCGACTGAAGTCATCCAGTTCATCCCCACATACGGCGCGCTGGTGCGGGCGATGACGTCGCCGTACGTCGCCAAGACGTGGACCGAACGTCCCGCCGGACGTCCCGATCTCGTCGACTGAGACCGGGTTCGGCTTCAGCGAGTCTTCAGGAACGATGGCCGAGAATGCGGTCCAGACTGTCGTCGAGGACTGGATGTCGCATGCGCGTGTTGGTGGTCGATGACGAGAAGCGATTGCCAGCTGGGCTCCGGAAGGGCCTGGAGGCAGAAGGCTTCGCCCGGACAACTGGACGCCGATCCGGATGCTGACGGCGAAGGACGGGGGAGCTCGGCCTGCGATCTTGGAGGCAGGCGATCTTCGGATGGACCCTGCGGCGCGGCAGGCGTGGCGGGGTGACCAGGAGGTGGAGCTGACGTCCCGCGAGCTGGCGTTGCCGGAGTTCTTGTTGCGTCGGCGCGGTGAAGTGGTGTCGAAGCGGGAGATCCTCGATCACGTGTGGGACTACGACTTCGAGGGCGATCCGAACATCATCGAGGTGTACGTCCGCCACCTGCGCAACAAGTTGGACCGGCCGATCGATCGGGCTTCGATCGAGGCGATACGTGGTTCGGGCTACCGGATGGCAGCGAGTGGGGGCTGACGCTCGGCGGCCGTGGCGTCGCTCCCGTTCTCTGCGGGTCCGGACCACGGTCGTCTCCGTGGGGATCGTCGGCGTCGCGCTCCTGACCGGCGGCGTGATGCTCGTCGTGTTGCTTCGAGGGTCACTCACCGATCGCGATGTTCGTCGTGTCGTTCGCGACACTCGACGACGACTGATCACCGCCGTCATCGCTGGTGCGAGAGGATTGGTCGAATGGGTACGCCGATCGACTCCGTCACCGTCGACTCTGTCGATCATCGGGTCGGGTGAGCTCGGAAACGCCAGATCCTGAGAACCCGACGTCCTCGCCGAGCCGACGTCGAGCGCTCGGGCTGGTGGCGCGGGCGCTCCTGTTCGCAGGCGTGTTTCATTTCCTGGTTCTTCCACAGATCGGCGGCACCCGGAAAGCCCTCGGACTTCTCGGGGGACTCAACCCGTGGTTCCTCGTCGGTGCGGTGGTGCTCGAGTTGTTCGCCCTCCTCGCGTACGCACAGTTGACGAGGTCGTTGCTGCCGGCCGAGCAACGACCGACGTTGTGGCGGATGCTGCGCATCGTGTTGTCGTCCCTCGCCTTGAACCATGTCGTTCCCGGGGGAGCGGCCGCTGGGGGAGTGCTCCAGTACCGCCTCCTCACCCGCTCCGGTGTCGACAGCGCGCAAGCCAGCTTCGCGATGGCGACCCAGTCGTTGGGGTCGGCGCTCATGCTCAATGTGTTGCTGTGGATCGGACTCGTGGTCTCCATTCCGACCACTGGATTCCAACCGTTGTACGCCACCGCAGCAGGAGTCGGTGCGGTGTTGATCGCCGTGGTCGCGTTCGCCGTGGCGGCTCTCACCAAGGGCCGGACCCGAACCATGGGTGTGATCACCGGTCTTGCCCATCGCACCCCTCGCATCGATGGTCAGAAAGTGACCGCGGCGCTCGGCCGCGCTGCCGACCAACTCGTCGCTCTGGGGCGCGAGCCTCGGCTGGCGGCGACGGCGATCGGTTGGGCCGCGGCCAACTGGCTCCTCGATGCGGCCGTCCTGTGGTTGTTCCTCGCGGCGTTCGGTCACCAGGCATCGATTCCCGGTCTCCTCGTCGCCTACGGATTGGCCAACGTCCTCGCCGCGATCCCGCTGTCGCCAGGTGGACTCGGCGTCATCGAGACCACGCTGATCGTGACGCTCGTGGGTTTCGGCACGCCCCGAGCGGCCGCGAGCCTCGGTGTCGCCGCCTACCGGATCGTCCAGTTCTGGCTTCCGATCCCTTCTGGGGCCGTGGCGTGGGCAACGCTGGCCGGGGGCCGCACCAGAGATGCCCTGTCGGCGATGGTCGGCGACAGCAAGAGCGACGGTTGACGACGTCGCGGGCTTCCTGAAGTCGCCTTCAGCGAGGTTCAGGTTCGCCTCAGCAGCGTCCTGTGATCGTGCGATCCATCAAGGAGGTCGATCAACCGGATCGGCCTCGTGGGTCACGCCCCCGCCCCCGTCGATGAGAAGAAATCCCATCCCATGTCCATCAAGGATCGTTCCAAGCGAGTGCTCGCTGGCGGCGCCGCGGCGGTCGGTCCGACGCTCGGTGTCGCTGTGCTGGCCGACGCAGCACCGGCTCCCGACCAGACGGCGCCGACCGGCTCGCCGCCGTGCCCTGCACGGTGAACGGTGCGGCCGCACTCGAAATTGACAACGCAGACAGACGACTCGGAAGATCACGATGGCAGGGAGTCAGACGCCGACACCGACGAAGGCTCTGAGGCGAATGGATCGGTTCGAGCGTCAGCCCTGTGTTCGCAGCGGCTCCAGCGCGGCTTCGAAGACGGCGGTGACGTCGGCGGCGTAGGTGAGTGCGATCTCGGGGCCGAGCTGCACGACCGACATCAACAGCGACAACATGATCGACACGATGCCGTTGGCCACGGCCTCGGCGTCGATGTCCGGTCGCACCGATCCCGATGCCTGCTCGGCCCGGAGTCGTTCTGTGCAGGTCTTGCGGAGGTCGGCGAGCGCGGGGAGTTCGAGCACGCGCATCGTCACCTCCGGTTCCGCTCCGCCCAGGATCCGCTGGGCGAGGGGATGCCCGCCGACGGCACCGACGAGCGTGACGAGGAGGGTGTCGCGCCACATCGACAGGTCGGCATGGCCGAACGCGGCAGCGAGACCCTCGTGGATGACCGCTGCGGCGTCCTCGTCGACGGCGGCGAGGAACAGGGCTTCCTTGTCGTCGAAGTACGTGTACGGAACCGAGCCGCCGACCGAGGCGGCACGGGCGATGTCGGCGACCGACGTCGCACGGAAGCCGTCCTGCCCGAAGCGTGCGATGGCGGCATCGAGAATGGCGCGGCGGGTCTCCTCGCCCTTCGATCCCGTTGTGGCCATGTGACGGATCTTACAGGAAATGAGGACTTGAGCAAATCTATCAATTCGTGTTACCTTCCGTAACTGTGACCACCACCCAAGCAAACGCTGTTCGCCAGATCCCGACCCGTCGCATCTCCTTCGAGGAGTCGCTCCAGGACCTCCCGAAGCATTTCGCGGGCGACGGCGACATCATCGCCAGCCACATCACCGCTGGTCTCTCGGCCGTGTTCCCCGACGGCGAGGACTTCTTCGTGCGCTCGGTGCGGAACTTCCGGAGCGAGATCACCGACCCCGATCTCAAGAAGCAGGTCAACGGCTTCATCGGGCAGGAGGCGATGCACGGTCGCGAGCACCGCGCCTTCAACGACCGTCTGGCCGAGCTCGGCTACCCGACCAAGATCATCGAGCGCTTCACCAAGGCCGGACTCGAGTTCCGCGAAAAGGTCGCTTCACCGAAGATGAACCTCGCAGCAACCGCAGCGCTCGAGCACTTCACCGCCACCCTCGCCGAGCTGATCCTCTCCAACGAGGAGGCTCGTGACCAGTTCGGCCACGAGGCAGTGCAGGGTCTCTTCACCTGGCACGCCCTCGAAGAGTCCGAGCACAAGGCCGTCGCCTTCGACGTGTACAAGGCGGTCGGTGGGAGCGAGCGGATGCGGGTCTGGACCATGAACTTCATCCGCTACGGCTTCGTCATCGGCATGACCCTCCAGGTGATGGCGTCGATGATCTTCGATCGTTCGACCTACAACCCCCGGAAGCTGTGGAAGAGCCTGAAGCAGCTCAAGAACTCACCTGTCCTCGACCGCGACCTCTGGCTCCAGTTGAAGGACTACAACCGTCCCGACTTCCACCCCGACGACCGCGACACCACCGGCCTCGTCGCGGAATGGAGCGAGAAGCTCTTCGGTGCCGAGGGCACGCTCAATGACAAGCTCGCTGGCGCGAGCGCGGCCTGAGAAGCCTCGAACCGATGGAACATCTCGACGTCCTCGTCGTCGGCGCCGGTCTCTCTGGCATCGGCGCCGGCCACTACATCCAGAACGAGTGCCCGTGGGCCGACTACGCGATCTTCGAAGCACGCGATGCGATCGGCGGCACGTGGGACCTGTTCCGGTACCCCGGCATCCGGTCCGACTCCGACATGTTCACGCTCGGCTACTCGTTCCGTCCGTGGGACGGTGCCAAGTCGATCGCCGACGGCGACGACATCCTGCAGTACATCAAGGACACGGCGGCGGCCGAGGGGATCGACGACAAGATCCGCTTCAATCATCGGATCCTCACCGCCGACTGGTCGTCTGAGGACGCGCACTGGAAGATCGGCGCCGAGAACACCGAGACCGGCGAGGCGGTCCATCTGACCGCGGGCTTCGTCTTCTCGTGCAGTGGCTACTACCGCTACGACCGTGGCCACGCGCCCGAGTTCCCCGGCCAGGCCGACTTCGAAGGGACGATCGTCCACCCACAGTTCTGGCCGGAAGACCTCGACTACGCCGGCAAGAAGGTCGTCGTCATCGGCAGCGGAGCGACCGCGATCACCCTGATCCCGTCCATGGCCGACACCGCCGGACACGTGACCATGCTCCAGCGCTCGCCGACGTACATCACCGCGCTGCCGGCCAAGGACCCGATCGCGGATCTGCTGCGGTTTGCCCTTCCCGACAAGTACTCCGGCCCCTCCATCAAGTGGTTCAAGGCCGTGACCACCCAGTGGTTCTACGAGTTCAGCCAGAAGCGACCTGCCCTGGTGAAGAAGTTCCTCCTCGGCATGGCGAAGCGGATGCTTCCCGATGGCTATGACGTCGACAAACACTTCACGCCCCGCTACGACCCGTGGGATCAACGTGTGTGCGTGGCCCCCGACGGCGATCTCTTCAAGGCGATCAGCCGTGGCGACGCGTCGGTCGTCACCGACCACATCGACACGTTCACGTCGACGGGCATCCGCCTGCAGTCGGGCGAGGAACTCGACGCCGACATCGTCATCACCGCGACCGGCATCGAGTTGCTGTTCATCGGCGGCATCGAGGCAACCGTCGACGGCGAGCCCGTCGATCTCCCGAGCAAGCTCACGTACAAGGGCATGATGCTCGAAGACGTGCCCAACATGGCGATGGCCATCGGCTACACCAACGCCTCGTGGACCCTCAAGTGCGACCTGACGTGTGGCTACGTCACCCGACTGCTCAACCATCTCCGCGCATCCGGCAACCGTCAGTGCACGCCGGTCAACGTCGACCCCGAGATCACGGAGGCGCCGCTGTTGAGCCTCTCGTCGGGGTACGTGCAGCGGTCGGCCGACAAGTTCCCGAAGCAGGGGAGTCGGTTCCCGTGGCAGGTCCACCAGAACTACCTGAAGGACTACAAGGCGCTGAAGAAGGCCGGGATCCACGACGGAGCGATGGTCTTCTCGAATCCCGTCGCAGACTCGGCGCACGCCGAGCCCGTCACTGTGTGAGGCGACCTCGATGACCGCGCGGCGCGGACGTGCGACGGCCGGAGTCCTCCTGGCCCTGCTCGTCACTTCAGTGTTCACATCGGCGGGTCGCGCTGACGCCGCACCCGCCGCAGCGGTGCCGTCGCCGACGTTGTCCTCGCCGCCCGCAGGCACCCGCGGTCATGCCCTCTGGGACAGCTACTACGACCTCGCTCCGTTCGGCTACGAGGACGAGGAGTTCCTGGTGTCGGGCACCGCCACAGATGCAGCCGGGAACACCGCGCCCTACACCACCCGCATGATCGTGACCCGACCCACCGACGCGGCCCGGTTCAACGGCACGGTCGTCCTCGACTGGGTGAACGTGTCGGCGCAGTTCGAGAATGCCGTCGACACCATGCTGACGAGGGAGATGCTCGTCCGAGAGGGCTTCGCCTACGTGCACGTGAGCGCGCAGGCGGTTGGTCTCACCGGCCTGCCGCTGCTCACCCCCACGCTGTGGGATGTCGACCGGTACGCCGCCATCGACCACCCGGGGGATGCCTGGGCATTCGACATGTTCACGCAGGTGGCCCAGTCGTTCCGCACGACCGGCACGCCCGACCCGATGGGAACGGTCGGACTCGACTCGGTGCAAGCGGTCATCGCAGTCGGTCAGTCGCAGTCGGGCATCCGCCTTCACGACTACGTC
>JBBSLH010000155.1:0-9648 GCA_038255425.1 Acidimicrobiales bacterium | reverse complement strand
TGGATGTCGGCGACCTGCAGCAGCGCATCGAGATCATCGAGGTGTGACGAACCCTCGGCACCCGGACGCCCGTCGAGCAGGGTCATGGCGTCGCCGAGACCGATCTCGTCGCGGATGAACTGCAGGCGCTCTCGCGTGGTGGCGCCGGACTCCTCGGAGAGCTTTTCGATGTCCTCCGCCAGGTCGAGCATCTTGTCGGCGACTCGAGCGTCGTCGATTCGCTCGGCCGCCTTGGCGACCTCGTGTCCCGAGGTGCATCGGCCGAGCCATTTGTCGATCCAGCGAGGGAATCCGCGGCTGGGCCGTCGCGACACCTCGACCAGGTCCTGGGACCGGATGCTGCCGGGATCGCCGGCGATCCGTAACCAGGCCAGCGCCGCCCGCAGACCGACTCGATCGAGCACATTCTCGCGCAACACCGACGTGACCGGTACCCCGGCGCCGACCAGCCCGACGTGTGGTGCCAGGAGCAGTGAATTCGTGCGCGCGAGAACGGCGACCTGGGACGGCCCGTCGGCACTCTCGAGCGCGGTGGTGACGGAGTCGACCAGCGCGACCGCGCCCTGGTCGGGGGCATGACGGGTGATCGTGAGCGCGTCCGGTTCATCGGCTGGTCGCGCCGCTTCGATGGTCTTGTCGACGCGCTGGTCGTTGTAGGAGAGCAGGTGTCGAGCGGCATCGACCACGGTGGGCGGGCAGCGGTAGTTGACCTGCAACGCATGCTCGTGACCGCCGGGGAACAGCTCGGCGAAGTCGATGAGGAACCGTGGACTCGCGCCAGCGTGGCCATAGATGACCTGGTCATCGTCGCCCACGCCGAACACGTCGAAGCCCGGCGCTGCAAGAACACGCAGGAGCAGGACGTGGGCCGGCGTGAGGTCCTGGAACTCATCGACGAGCAGGTGACGGTGCCTGGCCTGCTCGTCTCGGCGGAATTCGCCATCGGTCAGCAGGAGTTCGATCGCATGGACGATCTGCTCGTCGAAGTCGAGAACGTTGTCGCGTCGAAGCCCGGCTCGGTACGGCTCGACCGCGCCGGCGAGGCCGGGTGCGTCGGCTTCGAGTTCGACGACTTCCGGGTCCGCCAGTCCCAGCCGGACGATCGACAGACCTTCGAGGTACGGGGCCATGGGATCAGTGTTGAGCCGGTGCTGCATCTTGGGCAGGTGAGGCTCGAGCCGTCGGCGCACTTCTCGCTCGTCGATCATGTTCGGCCGCCCACCCAAGCCCTGCCTCGAACGATGCCGACCGATCAACTCGTAACCCAGGGCGTTGAGTGTCTGGATCCGGGCGTTCAGTCCCTCGGTCCGAGTCGCCATCTCCTCCTGGGCCTTGCGGTTGTAGGCGACCGCGAGGAGACCGGAACGATCGTGGTTCCGGTCGGCCAGCAGGTGACGGAGCCGTTCGGTGAGCACACGGGTCTTGCCCGAGCCAGCCGGGGCGATGATCCGCGCCGGGCCGCCTCGGTGGCTGACCGCCGAGAGTTGGTCCGGTGCGAGCTCGGCCGTCGGCATCATCCACGGAGGCACCTGATCGATTCGGCCGGCGTCGACGGATTCGGCGCGGATCAACCCACCACCGCCCAGAAGTGAAGGGTCGACGTCGTCGGGAGGGCCGCCGTCGACCCAGGCGACGGTGCCGTCGGACAACACGACGTCGCCTTCGGCGGCAGGCTCCATCTCGTCCGACGCGGTGCCGTCGATGCGTGCGGCCTTGCGTCCCCACCACCAGATGGCTGTGCCTGCGCGGGCGTCGTAGTTGTTGTTCCAGACGAGGAAGTGGAGCCGGTCGAGCCAGAGCTCGAAGTCGGGCGACAGTTCCCATGGCTGGACGACGTAGGTCAGGGGTCGTCGGAACTCGACCGGGTCGACCCGCAGGTCGATGACCATGGGCGTGCGCGAGGCCCAAGCCTCGTGCAGCTGCTCGACGGTCGACCGTGGCTCGGCGATGACGCCGGCGTCGATGGTCACGACCGCAGTGGACGCCCACGCCTCCGGTGGTTGGCCACCGGCGATCACGACGCCGCGACCGAGCGACGGGGGTCCGGGAGCACTCACCGCGATGAGACTACGGGCGAGGTGTGACAGTCAGCGACGGGGGAGTCAGGCGACCAGGTCGCCGTAGTCGGCGTTGCGTTCGATGAAGTCGGCGACGAACCAGCACGCCGGCACGACCGTGCGACCGTGGTCGAGGATGTCGTCGAGGGCGGCCGCGACGAGGATGTCTCCGAAGCCGCGACCTCGCATCTGCGGATCGATCACCGTGTGGGGCATCACGACCTGGTCGCCGTCATCCCGGTAGTCCGCGAACCCCACGACGTCGCCGTCGAGCACCAGTTCGTACCGCGAGCGATCTTCTACCTTGCGAACGGTTGGTTCCATGACGTGCATTCCTACCCGCTGTTCGATCGACCGAGACCGGTCCACGCGCGCGGACGAGCCCGCGGCGCGCTCGTGGCCTGAGGGGCGCGACGACGCGCCGGCCGTGTCGGCCGGTCGTCGTCGGGCGGGATGATCGGTGGCTCAGGTGCTCGGGGTGATGGGCCCGCCGTCTCCCGGTCGGAAGATGGTCCACGTCCCGTCGGGGTCGCGGACGGGTCGGAATCCGCGTTCCTTGATGCGGTTGTGGCTTCCGCAATAGGCATCGGAGTTCTCGATGTCCGTGGGTCCGCCTCGAGCGGCGGGTTGTCGGTGGTCGACTTGGAGGCAGCCGCCTCGGGCGTCGCAGCCGGGCCACAGGCATCGGAGTCCGCCGGGTCCTCGAAGCAACGCCTGCAACAGCGCAGCATCCCGGGCAGATCCGGTGAACAGGCGACGCTTTCGTCCGACGTCGATGACGTTGCCGGCAGCATCGACCACGACCCGTCGGACATGGCCGACGATCGCCGCTGCCAGCGCGTCAGCGGGATGCAGCGTGGTGCCGGCGACGGTGTGACAGCGCCGGCCCTCCATCTCGCCCGGATCAGCGTCGACCGGTGCGCCGGCGGCCTGTCGCATCTCGTCGTCGAGTGTGTCCTGGTCGATGACGATGTTCACGAGCGGCTCGGGCGAACGGGCATCGGGGGCAACGGCCCCGGCGCGGCGGAAGATCTCGAACGCGGCATCGGCACGTCGTTGTGCCGGGGTGCGGGCGAGATGCTCGATCCGGGTGTCGGCGCCGTGGATGGCGCGGGCATCGGCCCAGTCGGCCTCGAACTCGGCGCGCTCGAACACGTCGAGCAGCTCGGACATGGCGCGCCCTGGAGCGCTCCGTGGAGCCCGGCGGAGGTGAATGATCCGTCGATCTCGTTCTCCAGCAGCGAGAACCGACGTCGTTCATGGCTGGCGTCGGCGGCTTCGGCGGCGCCATCGGCATCGGCGAGCGATTCCCACTCGCGTAGCCAGGAGCAGAACTCGTCGTAGGCCAACGTGCTCGCCATCTCGGCGAAGACCGGATCGGCCATCGACACGAACTCGCTCACCCGAGGATTCGAGACCGTGCGGGCGATGGCCCGCACGTGCCCGGTCGGGATGTCACCGAGGGCGTACGCGGCGTCGACGACGGGCAGGTCCGGTAACGCACGCGCCGTGGTCAGTCGCCCCAGTGCCTCGCCTCCGGGGAGTCGCCCCAGATGCTTCAAGGCGGTGCGGGCGTTGCGATGCCCGTCGAGACTGAACGCCGCGCTGGCGTCGAGATGCCCGGCGACACGCGTGGCACCGTGATCCAACCTTCGACACACCGCCTCCATCCGCCGAACCGCCGCCAGTGCGTCGGCCGGTGCGGCGTCGAGGTCAGCGGTCTGGACCAACTCGACTGCGGATTCCAGTGCGTCCAACGCCGATTCGAGCGACGGGGGAGACGCAGGCGGTGAGTGGGCCGTGTTGGGTGGTCGGGTCTGGAGGGTCACCATCGACGCCACGGGCGCACGGCTTCCCCCGACCGAAAGCGTGGATCACGCATGGTCGCTCCTGAGAGGTTCTGCAACTGGAAGGGGGAAGTACGAACAACGATACGCAGGGGGTCTGACAAGAACCCCCGACCCGACCACGCAGATCGTTCGAACGACCAGACTGCCGACGTGGCCGACCCGATCTTCGCCGACCGCCGGCTGGCCGAGATCTACGACCTCCTCGACCCGGTCCGGGATGATCTCGACGCATACGTCGCTCTCATCGACGAGTTCGGTGCCACGTCGGTTCTCGACGTCGGCTGCGGTACCGGCACCCTGGGGTGCGCACTCGCCGACCGAGGTGTCACGACGATCGGCGTCGACCCGGCTGAGGCCTCGCTCGAGGTCGCGCGCGGCAAACCCAACGCCGCTGAGGTGACCTGGGTCAACGGCACGGCGCACGACGTGCCACCGGCGAGCCTCGATGCAGCGACGATGACCGGCAACGTCGCCCAGGTGTTCCTCGGCGACGACCAGTGGCGAGCCACCCTCGAAGGAATCCGAGAACGCCTACGCCCGGACGGCCGATTGATCTTCGAGACGCGGGATCCGGCCGCCGAGGCATGGCGCGACTGGAACCGAGCTGCGTCTCACCGGCGCGTCGACATCCCCGACGTGGGTGCGGTGGAGACGTGGGTCGAGCTCCTCGACGTGTCGCTCCCGTTGGTCAGCTTTCGCTGGACCTTCGTGTTCGAGGCTGACGGCGCCGTCGTCACGTCCGACTCCACGCTCCGATTCCGTCATGAGGCCGAGGTCCGCGAATCACTCGCAACGGCTGGTTACGTCGTCGACGAGGTGCGGGATGCGCCAGACCGGCCCGGACTCGAGTTCGTCTTCGTCGCGCGAAGCGACTGAGATCAGCGCTGCGTCGGGGCGGGGAGCGGTGAGACGGGTGTCGCCCCCGGTCCGGCAACGGCTCGGACCGAGCGGATGTCGAGCACCTCCCCGCACACGTCGCACGAGAGCTGCGCCGTCGTGAGGTGGTCGTGGTCTCGGTGCTCGAGGAGCACGGGCTCGTTGCCTTCACCGAGGAGCCACTCGTCGCCCCACTGCCGGAGCGTCGTCATCACCGGCCACAGCGCCCGGCCCTTGGCGGTGAGGACATAGTCGTATCGTCCTCGGGCCTCGTCGTACGGGCGTCGTTCCAGCACATCGGCCTCGACCAGCGTCTCGAGTCGGCTCGTCAGCACGTTGCGGGCGATACCGAGTCGATCGACGAAGTCCTCGAACCGCCGGACACCGAGGAACGCATCGCGGAGGATCAGCAACGTCCACCACTCACCGATGATCTCGAGTGACTGGGCGACGGAGCAGTGCATGTCGGCGAAGGAGGCCTTGCGCATGTGACAGATGCTACGCCATCGTCAGTTGCATGACGCAACGCTCTGTGCGATCGTGAGTTGCATGAAACAACGCAGTGTGATCGAACGCACCGACTTCGACGAGTCGACGTCCCTGGAACCAGTCGCCGGCGAGCCGGGCGTCTTCGACGTGGACCTGGCAGAGCACTGGTCGTCGCTCATCGGCATCCACGGTGGCTACATGGCGGCGATCGCCGTCCGAGGGGCAGAGGCGGTGGCAGTCGACCGCGGCGCTCGGACCGTCACGACCAACTTCTTGCGCCCGGGACGACCGGGACCGGCGCGTCTCGAGGTGCAGGAGTTCCGCCGTTCTCGATCGATCAGCACCGTCGTGGCCGACCTCGTCCAAGGCCCAAGCGTCCTGCAGACCAGTCGCATCACGCTCACGGTCGATCGCACCGGGGTCGAGTGGTCGACTCCCCACCCCATTGCCCTGCCACGACCCGAAGCCTGCATCCCGGTGACTCCTCCTCCGGGGAACCATCACCTGCATCGGGTGGATGCGCTGCTCGATCCGTCCACCGTTCCCTTCACCGACGGCGACCGTGCCGAGATCCGCGGCTACCTCCGTCCAGCGGAGGCGGGTCCGGTCGACCCGGCATGGTTGACGATGGCGGCGGACTGGTTCCCGCCTCCCGCATTCATCCGCATAGCGCCGCCCACCGGTGGGATCAGCATCGACCTGGTCAGCCACCTCCACCAGCCACACGTCGATCTGGCCGAGGGTGAGTGGCTGGTCGGGTCGTTCGGCATCGAGACGAGCACCGGCGGCCTCGCCGTCGAGCACGGACGCATCACCCGTGAGGACGGCTCACTCGTCTCCGAGTCGTTCCAGACTCGCTGGACTGCGGAGGGCTGAACGATGGAGACGCCGGTCCCGGTGTCAGGCGAGCGTGTCCTTGTGCCAGACGGACACGTGTGAGGTGCTCTCGCCCGTGAACGGCGAGCCGTCCCAGTCGGCCCACCGATCACGCAGCGTCATGCCGGCGAGTCGAGCCATGAGGTCGAGCTCGGACGGCCACACGAATCGGAACGGCGTCCGGAACTCCCGGACGTCGTCGTCGGTGGCGACGAAGTGGTGCGATGTCGCCTGTTGGGCGACGAGGTCGGTGTAGCGGTCGAAGCCGACGTAGCCCGGGGCGTGAGAGAACACCTGGGCGTCGGTTCCGGGTGCGAGCGTGCGAAGCCGTGGGACCCCGACCTCGATCACGAAGTGGCCGCCGGGCTCGAGGTGTGCAGACGCGTTGATGAAACAGGCGAGCTGCTGGTCCTGGGTCGTCAGGTTCCCGATGGTGTTGAACACGAGGAACACGAGACGGAACGTTCCTGGCACGCGGGTCGATGCCATGTCGCCGATCGTCACGTCGATGGCGTCGCCGCCTGGCTTCGAGCGGAGTCGCTCGGCCATCGCCGCAGAGAACTCGATGCCCGAGACCGGGACGCCGCGGTCGGCGAGCGGCAATCCGACCCGACCGGTGCCGATGGCGAACTCGAGCGCAGCTCCGTCACCGGCCAGTTGGGCCAGCAGGTCCACGGTCGGGTCGAGCACGTCGGGATCGAAGCGCGATCCCGAGGACTCGTCGTAGCGGGCGGCGACGTCCTCGCCGAAGTGGTTCTCGATCATCCGTGGACCCTCGCGCCTTCGACGCGGCGCGTGCGAGCGAGTTCAGATCCTGAGCGGAGGTGTCAGACCGAGCGGAGGAATTGTTCGAGGATCGGACCTGCGGTGCGGGAACCGCCTTCGCCGTCCTCCACGAAGACGCTCACTGCGAGGTCACCGTGGATCGCGATCATCCATGCGTGGGTCCGCGGTGGAACGTCGAACCCGTACTCGGCGGTTCCGGTCTTGGCCGCTGCCGGTGGTCCGGGCAGGTCGCCGAGGAACGACGCACTCCCCGTCGTCACGACTCCCTCCATCATCGAGCGGAGCTGGAGCCCTTCCGCAGCGGTCAGTGGCTCGTCGACGGCCGAGGTGTCGACCACTCCGCCGGGATCGATCAGGGTTGGCAGCACGGTCTCGGCTGCGGCGACGGAAGCAGCGACGGCCGCCATGGTGAGCGGTGACACCAGGACCCGGTCCTGGCCGATCATCGACGCCGCGTGCTGGACCGCCGTTGCGTCCGCCGGGACCTCCCCAGCGATGTAGGGGACGCCGAGTTCGGACACGACGCCGAGACCGAGTGCCGCAGCGGCGGACACCAACGACTCCTGCGCCGCCACCTCGCGTTGGCCGATCATGGCGGTGTTGCAGGAGTTGGCGAGCGCGGTGCGGAGGGGGATCGTGCCGAGGCCGGACGACGGGTAGTCGCCGTAGTTCTTGAAGCTGCGTCCGTCGACGACGATCGTGTCGGGGCACTCGACCGGGCTCTCGGGGTCGAGGCCGGCCCGGAGCAGTGCGAGCGAGGTGACGACCTTGAACGTGGAGCCCGGCGCGTACTGACCCAGGGTCGCGGTGGAGAATCCAGCACTCCCTGGTCCGCTGGCGACCGCGAGGACTTGGCCGGTGGACGGGCGGATGGCGACGAGCGCACTCGGCGGCCCGGTGTCGGCGAGTGCAGCTTCGGCGGCCAACTGCGTTGCCACGTCGAACGACGTGTGGAGCGTTTCACCCTCGACCGCCTCGAGCCGGAACACCTCCCGTGGCTCGGCGCCCTCCTCGTCGGTGACGGCGCTGACGATCACGCCGAGCGTGCCAGCGAGCTGGTCGTCTGCGGCCGACTGCAGGCCGGACAAGCCCGTGATGTCTCCGACTTCGAGCCGTCCGTCCGATTGCTCGATCCGCTCGGCCGTCGCCTCGCCGGAGGAGCCCAGGACATGTCGAGCGAAGTCCCGTGTCGGGGCCAACAGGAGCGTGTCCGGGATGCGTGACGAGCCCTCGATGGCATCGATCGCCACCTCGTCGAGCGGGAACGACCCGTCGTCTCGCACCACGATTGCCTCGACGAAGGCCTGCGCTCCGGCACTGACCACTCGGTTGCGATAGCCAGCGGGATCGTCGAGGTCCAGCGCAGTTGCCAGCCTGAACGCGGAGTCGCCAGCGGCCGTGGGATCCACGCGCGTCTTGTCGATGCCGATCCGTCGGACCGGACGATTGGCCACGATCGGCTGGTCGTCGAGTCCCAGGATCTCGCCGCGCTCGGGCACCAGTCGCTCGCGCGTGAACCGCTCTCCCGGTTCGAGACTCGGTTCGATCAGCGTCGGTGACCACGCGACCTGCCAGGCCTCGGTGTCGTCGTCCTCGTTCTCGACAAGAGCAAGATCGGTGCTGGTCTCATACGACCATTCGGCGTCCTCGTCGAACGGCCAGGTCACCGAGAACCGGGCGGTCGCTCGCGTGTCGTCCTCCAGGTCCACGGTGACGACGTCGACGGCGGCAGTCGGCCGGGCCTCGCCCATCCCCTCGACGATCTGGGCGAAGGTGGTGTCGATCTCGGCGACATCGGTTCCGTCGGCGAAGGGCACGTCGGTGAAGTCGCCGCTGGTGATGGCTTCGGCGATCGCTTCCGCAGCGGACTGGGGCGCCGGCGGCTCGTCCTCGGAGCTGCTGCAACCCGCTGCGAGGAGGCAGACCGAAGCGAGCGCGCCGAGAACCGGATGGTAGAGGTTTCGCCAGGGCATCTGCGGCGAAGGATACGCCGGGCTCAGTGGCGACGTTCACCGTCCATCCAGGTCTCGAGGACCTCGATGCCGGCGAGGTCGCGTGGATCGACGTCGCGCGGGTCTTGGCCGAGGACGACGAAGTCGGCGCACTTGCCGGGTTCGAGCGTGCCGATCTCGTGCTCGCTGTGGCACTGCCATGCGGCGTCGACGGTCATGGCCCGGATGGCGGCCTCGACCGGAACGCACTCCTCGGCGTTGAGCACGGATCCTGGTTCACGCCAGAGCTCCCGCGTCACCGCGTTGTGGATGCAGCGCAGCGGTTCCATCGGCGTGACCATCTCGTCGGAGTGGATCGTCCAGCGGATGCCCGCTGCCGAGCACGAGGCGGTCCGATCGAGCTTGGCTGCCTTCTCTGGTCCGAAGATCTCGTCGCGGAACGCCTTGCCCCAGAAGTGGACGTGTCCGATGAGGAACGACGGCGACACCCCCAACTCGGCGATGCGTTCGATCTGTTCGTCGTGGAGGATCGAGCAGTGCTCGATGCGGTGGCGTCGGTCGGGCCCACCGGCTTCGACCGCGGCAGCGTGCGCGTCGAGCGCGATGTCGATGGCGCGGTCGCCGTTGGCGTGGATCACCACCTGCCAGCCCTGCGACGCGCGATGCCGCGCCTTCTCGAGCAACTCGTCGGGCTCCAGGTAGGGGAGCCCGCGATCATCGCGACCGAGGTACGGCTCGCGCTGTGAACCGGTCCGGCCCTGG
>JBBSLH010000154.1:0-9883 GCA_038255425.1 Acidimicrobiales bacterium | reverse complement strand
CCAGGCCGAGGGCATGTCGGTGCTGCACGAGACGGTCTTCGAGGACCGTGTCCGGTACCCGGCATCGGTGGTTGCGGCGATGGGGGGCGAGATCGAGCTCTTCGACACCTGCCTCGGAGGACCGGACTGTCGTTTCCATGACACCAACGCGGTCCACTCCGCTGTGGTTCGTGGCGTGTCGAAGCTGCGTGGTGCCGAGGTCGAGATCCCCGACGTGCGCGCCGGGTTCTCCGGTGTGATCGCAGCGGCGGCAGCGGAGGGGTCGTCGGTGATCGGCGGCGTGCATCACCTCGAACGCGGCTACAACCGCCCGTTCGAGACCTTCCAGTCGCTCGGTCTGCAACTGGAACGCGTCAACCGGTAGTCGTCAGCCAGCGACGAGGCTGGCGAGCGCCCAGATGGCACCGATGGCGCCGACCACGGCGAACGCGATGCTGCGACCGACTGGAGCCGCGTCGAGATCGCCCTCTCGAACCTCTTCCGGCGGACGGACGATGGCCATGATCGATCCGACGGCCATGGCGCCACCGATGGCGAGGACCAGGTAGGCGAGGAGATCTTCACCGAGGAACACGGGCTCAGGCTACGGCTCGAGGGCGGCGTCGCTCACGTCGCTGGTGATGTCGTCATAGACGGTGGTCTCGATGATGTCGCCGTGGTCGATCCGGATGCTGGCGAGCGCCCCGGTGGTCTCGTCGAAGCACAGGTCCGCCGCCTCGCCGTAGCCACTTCGCGGGTCGTAGCGAGTCCGCTCCAAGCGCCAGCAGCCGTCTCGATCGCCAGCCCCGGCGAGATAGAGCGGGTCGTCACCGGTGAACAGCGCCTCGAACGCAGCGACCTCTTGGTCCACGACCTCGTCGAACGTGTCGCCGCGTGGCCCGAGAACGCAGTCCATCGCGCCACCGTCGAGCGGGGCCGGGCAGTCGAGGGCCTGGTCGTCTCGGCGGCCGCCGAACTCGTCGAACCCACGGATCAGACGGTCGGGTGGGCGCTGCACGACCTCGGTCGGGGCCGCCAGCCGATTCCCGTCGGTGGCGACCCGTTCGAACGTCCCGAGCGATCGATGGGTCGCGGTCCGCGACCCGGCCCACGCATCGACGAGCGCCGCCACCGGGTCAGGCGGGGACTCGTGCTCGAGGTCGGTGGTCATCACCACGAGGCCGATCAGACCGAGGAACGCGGCCGTCACCACGGCACCGGTACGAGCCAGACGATCCACCCGGCAAGTGTGCGACAATCCGCGCATGGGATTCCACCACCTTGCGTTCGCGGCCAAGGACATGGCCGCCACCCACACCTTCTACGCCGACGTGCTCGGCTTCGAACTGGTCAAGGCGGTCGCCGCCCCCACCGACAGACCCGGCGGGTGGGCCAAGCACCTCTTCTACCGCACCGGCGCGAGCGAGACCGACGCGGGGATGATCGCGTTCTGGGAGCTCCACGACGAGCGGATGGAGGGCAACAACACCGCCATCTCGACCGGACTCGGCTTCGAACCGTGGGTCAACCACCTCGCATTCGACGCTGCCGACCTCGACGACATCGAATTCCGCAAACGGCAGTGGTTGGGAGCGGGCATCGACGTGATGGAGATCGACCACGGCTTCTGCGTGAGCATCTACACGATGGACCCGAACGACATCCTCGTCGAGTTCTGCACCGACACCGCCCCCTACACCGAAGCCGATCGCGAGGCGGCGCTCGCCATTTTGCGGGACGAGACTCCCGAGCTCGAGGACCCGCCCGTACCGACCTTCCACTCGGCCGCGGAGTTCGCAGCCGCGCCGGCCTGAGCCGCTTGGCACCATCCGACCCCGGCAGCGAACGGACGATCGTCGGTTGGCGGGAGTGGGTACGCCTGCCCGAGCTGGTCCCCGACGACGCCATCAAGGCCAAGATCGACACCGGCGCCCGGACCTCGGCCATCCATGCGTGGGACATCGAGCACATCGACCGCGACGGTGAGGCCTGGGTCCGCTTCTCGCTCCATCCGCGCCAACGTGACGACGACCACGTCGTGACCGCCGAAGCCCGGCTCGTCGAGGAGCGCGAGGTCCGCTCGTCGAACGGCGATGTGGAGAACCGCTGCGTCGTCACCACCACACTCGTGCTGGGCGACGAGCAGTGGCCGATCGAGCTGACACTCACGAAACGCGACCAGATGGGCTTCCGCATGCTCCTCGGTAGAACGGCGATGG
Organism: Acidimicrobiales bacterium; assembly: GCA_038255425.1. Classification (GTDB taxonomy): domain Bacteria; phylum Actinomycetota; class Acidimicrobiia; order Acidimicrobiales; family Salinilacustritrichaceae; genus Salinilacustrithrix. The sequence continues at coordinate 7,685 of JBBSLH010000154.1, read as the reverse complement.
CCAAACGTCTGCAGGTGGACCCCGGCGTCTCGTACCGCGCTGGCGGCAACCGCAACCGACCTGCATCGCGTTAGGTTCCCGAGAGATGCGCATCGCCCTGCTCTCACGGAACTCGAACCTCTACTCCACGTCGCGGCTCAAGGAAGCGGCCGAGGAGCGAGGCCACGAAGTGAAGGTGATCGACTACCTGCGCTGCGTCATGGACATCACCTCGCACCGGCCGAACATCCGCTACGCCGGCTCACCGCTCGAGGGCTTCGACGCCATCATCCCCCGCATCGGAGCGACCCACACGTTCTACGGCACGGCGGTCGTCCGCCAGTTCGAGATGATGAACGTGTTCCCCACCAACGAGAGCCAGGGCATCTCGCGGTCGCGAGACAAGCTCCGCTCGCTCCAGCTGCTGTCACGCAACGGCATCGGTCTGCCCGTCACCGGCTTCGCTCACTCGACGAAGGACATCGACGGCCTGATCGAACTGGTCGGTGGCGCGCCACTCATCGTCAAGCTGATCGAGGGCACCCAGGGCGTCGGCGTGGTGCTCGCCGAGACGAAGAAGGCGGCCGAATCGGTCATCGCCGCGTTCCGTCAGCTCGACGCCAACATCCTCGTCCAGGAGTTCATCAAGGAGGCCGGCGGTGCCGACCTCCGGGCCTTCGTGATCGGTGGCCGGGTGGTGGCGTCGATGATCCGTCAGGGCGCACCGGGCGAGTTCCGTTCGAACCTCCACCAGGGTGGTTCCGCCGGCAAGATCAAGCTGACGCCCGAGGAACGCTCGACCGCCGTGCGGGCCGCCAAGACCATGGGCCTCAACGTGTGTGGCGTCGACATGCTGCGCTCGAATCATGGTCCCGTCGTGATGGAGGTCAACTCCTCTCCCGGGCTCGAAGGCATCGAGAACACGACGGGCATCGACGTCGGTGGCAAGGTCATCGAGTTCATCGAGAAGAACGCGCGACCGGGCCGCACCAAGACCAGCGCCAAGGGGTAGCTGCCCAGGCAGGGCTCCGTGCTCAGCTCGGCGTCGGCGTTGCCTGGTCGCTCACCGGACCGAGCTTCGCGGCCACCAGCATCGGGAACATGTCGGACGCTGGCGACGGCGCACCGAACAGGTTGCCCTGGCCGAGGCCGCAGCCGAGCGCTCGCAGTGCCGCCAGCTCGTCCGGGTGCTCGATGCCTTCGGCCACGGCCGATGCGCCGAGGAGGAGTGCGAGGTCGACGATGCCTTGGGCGAGAACGCTGCCCTCACCGTCGCGGAGCGGGGCGACGAAACTCCGATCGATCTTCAGCTGCCCGACCGGGAGCGACTGCAACGTCTGGAGCGACGACTGACCGGTGCCGAAGTCGTCGAGCGCGACCCCGATCCCGAGTGCCGTGAGCGAGCGCAGGCGTTCCTCGGCCACTCCTCCGCCGACGGTGAGGACGTTCTCGGTGATCTCCAGGATCAACCGGGAGGGATCGATGTCGTGCGCAGCCAACTCCTCGCACACCATGGTCTCGAAATCGTCGTGGAGGAACTGACGAGCGGACACGTTCACCGACAGCACGAAGCCGTCGATCCCGACGTCTCGCCACGACGCGATGTCGGTGAGGGCTCGCCGGATGACCTCTGCACCGAGAGGCACGGCGAGGCCGGTGTTCTCGGCGACGTCGAGGAAGTCTGGCGGGCGCAGCGGGCCACGACTGGTGTTCGGCCAGCGGACGAATGCCTCGATGCCGACGATGTGCGTCGACGTGAGGTCGACGATCGGCTGGTAGTGCACCTCGAGTTCGTGTGCCCGGATCGCCGCGTCGAGTTCCGCGGCCAGTTCGAGACGGTCGTGGACCACCTGATGCATCGCCGACTCGTAGTGCGCGACCTGCTTCTTGCCGCGGACCTTGGCGCGGTACATGGCGATGTCCGCACGTCGGAGCAGGTCGTCTGCGCTGGACACGTCGTCGGAGCAGGTGGCCACACCGGCTGAGGCCGAGATCGTGACCACCGTGTCGGTACCGAGGGTCATCGGCGCCGCCACCGTGTCGAGCACCCGTTGCACCAGTTCGAGGAGCACCACGTCGTCGGGCAGCTCCTCGAGCAGGATCGCGAACTCGTCGCCGCCGAGGCGGGCCGGCGTGTCGGCACCGCGCAGACAGCCCACGATCCGCTCGGCCACACAACGAAGGGCTTGGTCGCCGTACAGGTGACCGAACGAGTCGTTGATCGACTTGAAGTCGTCGAGGTCGATGTAGACGACGGCTGGTGCGCGATCGGTCGGGTCTCGACGGACCCGCATCGACCGCTCGAGCCGGTCACGGAACAGCGCTCGGTTCGCAAGACCGGTGAGACCATCGTGGAATGCCTGATGTCGCAGCTGGTCCTCGAGCTCGACTCGGCTCGAGACATCGCGGACCGTGACCACGATCCCACGGACGTCTCGGTTGTCGAGCAGGTTCGCTCCGGTCAACTCGCCGTCGATCAGGCTGCCGTCGGCACGGGTGAACCGCAGCGCGATCGACGTCGAGTTGCGCGCTTCGAGGAGCTGGACGTTCGCCAGGAAGCTGGCGACGTCGGGCGCGTGCTCCGGGACCACGAGCTCGGTCAGTGGTATGCCGTCGACGTCGACCGAGAGGCGACCCAGCACCGCAGTGACCGAGGGCGCTGCGTAGCGGATGATGCCCGCCGCGTCGACGATGAAGATGGCGTCGGACGAGAAGTGCACCAGTTCTTCGAACCGCGCCGCAGCGCGCCGCGCGGTCACCTCGGCGTCGAGGTCGAGTTGGCGGGCAGCAACGCCGGCGATCGCAGCGATCTCGCCGAAAGCGGCGACTGCATCGTCACTGATCCATCGCGACGAAGCCACCACGAGGACGAACTCAGACTCGGCACCGCAGACGAAAGCCACGGCTTCGCCCGCCGCCAGCGCGAAGAACTGCGGCCGCAGCTCGGTCAGCTCGACGCTCAGCAGAACGCCTTGCAACTCCTCGGCGCCTTGGTCAGGAAGTCCCCATGAATCGTCCAACGCGACCACCGGCGCGAGCGCACACCACGACAGCGCGAACTTCGGCCATGACGCGATCTCGGTGCGGACCACCGCCTCCATCTCCTGCACGCTCGACGCCGCCAGGATCTCGTCGGCGAGCGCCGTCGCACTCCGGTGTGGGCGCACCGTCGCCCGTACCTTCACTCGGGCGACCACCGTCCCGACGGCGCCGAGGACGGCGGTGGCGGCAGTGGTGGCTGCCGGAAGCCCTGCGAGGGCGCAGACCGCAGCGAGCAGGCAGGCAATGACCGCCACCCATCGACCGATGGAGTCGAAAACGCGCACCGGCGTGTGGCGCGACGCCGCGCGCGTGGCAGGGCTGCTGGCAGGCTCATCCACCATGAGCCTGCGAGTCGAATCCTCTGGACCCACCACGATTGTCACGGTATCACGACTCTCCGTGCGGAATACCGTGAATCTTGCCACTGCGAGTGAGTTATTCGAGACTTTCGCGGGGTCAGCCGCCGCTCGTGGACCAGTGCCAGGGCTCGCTCGGCAGGTTGAACAGCCCGTAGCTCGAGGCGTTGGCCGCCATCCACTGGAACCCCGGGGTCGATCGCGAGTTGATGATACGACCGTTCTCGGTGATGTCGTTCGCTCGACCCTGCTCGTGCAGCGACCGACCGGGGAGGGCGGTGGGCGGGCTGCAACTGCTGGCCGGGCGAACCCAGATGTCGTAGTACGTGGGTCCGCAGTTCGCCCGCCGGAGCTCGATCTGGCGGTCGGTGCTGCGATAGCCGGAGCCGGACAGATTGATGCCAGCCGACTTGGCCGCGGTGAGGAGCGCGTCGACGTCGGAGGCGATGTCGGCGTGGACCGTGACGCCCTGCACCGTCCGTAGGGGCGGGGCGTTGGAGGACGGTGGGGGAGGCGGTGTCGTGGTCGGGGGGGACGTCGTGGGCGACGACGGTGGCCTCGCCGTCGTGGGCGATCCGGGGCGGGTCGTCGTGGTCGTGTCGGGGGTCCCGGTCGGCGGCGTGGCGGCCGTGGGAACGATCGGTTCCGGCTCGGGCGGCGGCGGGATGCGCGCGATGAGGGCTGCCTGCTCCGCTTCGATCTGAGCTGCCAGGTCGGCATCGAGGTCGGCAAGCACGGCTGCCTCGGCAAGACGTGAATCGATCCGATCCTGGAGGTCGGCGGCGAAGGCACGCTGGCGTGACTGCTCCTGGCGAAGTGAACCGAGCGCTTCCTCCGCGGCGGTGACCGCGACGTCGGCGTCCTCGGCGGCGACGGCCAGTTCCTGCGTCCGTTGTTCTGCCTGCGCTTCGGCCGCGGACAGCAGGCCGAGCAGCCGGACGTCGCGCTTGGCCCTGGCGTCGAGGTAGGTCTTCTGCAAGATGGCGTCAGAGAGCGACACGGCGCTCAGGCTCTCGACCAGATCGACACTCGGAGGATGCACGAACGAGGCGACGGCCATCTCCCGGATGGCGTCCTCGAGGATGTCGACGTCGCGCTGGGCCACCCGGAGGTCGGCTTTCGCCCCGCGCACAGCATCGGCCGCAGCCGCCGAGGCAGCCTCGGCCTTCGTGACGAGGTCCTCCTGCGCGGCCAGCTCGGCATCGATGCCGTCGAGCACGGTGCCGATCTCGGCGTCGGTGGCGCTGAGGACGTCGAGTTCTTCGGCCACGCTCCCGCGTCGCTGCTCGACGCCTTCTCGCTCGGCTTCAGCGTCAGACTGCGCGCCCGCGGCGACCGGGAGCCACGTGGCCAAGCCGACGACGGCGATGGCTGCAATGGTTCGGGTCTTCAACACGGTGGGCGCGCAACTCCAATAGTCGGATCGCCGCCCTCGACGTCGTCACCATACCGAAACACTCCCACCATGTGTAGTGAGATCGACCGTTTCCGTGACCGACTTGAGCCGATTCGCAGTCGCGGTGTCACGATTGCCATGTGACGACCGGTCCTGACGACAGCACCTGGAAGGACACACGTATCCGGACGTTCCACGGGCGGCACGGCCGCGTGACCGCGCGGATGCAACAGGTGCTGGACCGCGCCGGCCCCGATCATGGGCTGGGAAGCCGCTCGGACCCCACTCGTCCGCTGGTCCTCGAGGTCGGCTGCGGCGACGGGGTGGCCGCCGAGACGTTCTGTGCCACCCACCCGGACGTCGACCTCCTCGCCGTCGACGTGCACACCCCCGGCGTGGTGCGCCTCCTCGAGGTCTGTGCATCCGGGTCGATGTCGAATCTGATGGTCGAGCGGGGCGACGCGGTCGAATTGCTCGATCACCGGCTCCCTCCTGCGTCGCTGGCCGGCCTCCATCTCTTCTTTCCCGACCCCTGGCCCAAGGCTCGTCACCACAAACGCCGCTTCGTCCGTCCCGACGTCCTCGACCTGGTTGCCGATCGCCTCGCTCCGGGTGCACCGTTGCGCATCGCGTCAGATGTGGACGACTACGTGTCCTCGGCCGTCGATCTGCTCGACGAGCACCCGGCATTCGAGGGCGGCGTGTCAGCACGGCCGACGTGGCGACCGGTGACGAGATATGAGACCGCTGGAATTGCGGCCGGCCGCGAGCCGATCGACCTGACCTATCTTCGACGCACCTAGAACTGGGCCTCGTCAGAGCTGGGCCGCGTCAGAGCTGGGCCTCGTCAGAGCTGGGCCATGTTGTCGAAGCGGGTGAGGTGGTTGCGGAACGCGAGGTTGACCTTGCCCACCGGCCCGTTGCGGTGCTTGGCGATGATGACCTCGGCCATGCCCCGGTCGGGTGAGTCGGTGTTGTACACCTCGTCGCGGTAGAGGAACATCACGACGTCGGCGTCCTGTTCGATCGATCCCGACTCGCGCAGGTCGGCCAGCATCGGTCGCTTGTCGGTGCGTGACTCGAGGGTGCGAGAAAGCTGCGACAGGGCGACGACCGGGCACTCGAGCTCACGGGCGAGGATCTTGAGGCCGCGGGACATCTCCGACACCTCGACCTGGCGGGACTCGGCCCGGCTGCGACCTTGCATGAGCTGCATGTAGTCGATGACCACCATGCCGAGGTCGCCCAGCTGCGACTTGAGACGACGTGACTTGGCCCGTATCTCCATGACTGTCGTGTTGGGGTTGTCGTCGAGGTAGAGGCGCGCATCGGCCAGGCGGCTGACGGCGAGGGCGATCCGATCCCACTCGGCGTCCTGGAGCCGACCGTCGCGCACCTTGGTCGAGTCGATCTGGGCCTCGGCGCACAGCAGACGCTGGGTGAGTTCGATGTTGCCCATCTCCAGGCTGAAGAAGACGACGGGGCGCCGAGACTGAAAGGCTGCGTTGGCCGTGAGGTTGAGGGCGAAGGACGTCTTGCCCATGGCGGGACGGGCGCCGATCACGTTGAGCGTGGACGGCTGCAGGCCCGACAGGATCCGGTCGAGATCGACGAACCCGGTGGGGAGCCCGGTGATGGCGTCGCCCCGCTCGACCAGGGCCTCGAGTCGGTCGAGCGTGTCGGACAACAGGCCCTCGATGGGCACGAGCGTGTCGGTGACCCGGCGCTGGCCCAGGTCGTAGACCAGCGATTCTGCGTGGTCGACGGCCTTGTCGACGTCGTCGGGCAGGTCGTAGCCGATCTCGGAGATCTCGCCGCCGATACCGATCAGCCGTCGCAGGAGGGCGTGGTCGGCGATGATCTTGGCGTAGCGGGTCGCGTTGTTGACCGCCGGCGCGGTGGTGACGATGTCGGCCAGCAGCGACCGGCCACCGATCGACTCGAGCACCCCGGCACGCCCGAGTTCGTCGGCCACGGTGATCGGGTCTGCGGGCTCGCCCGCAGAGTCGAGGCTGAGGATGGCGTCGAAGACGTGGGCGTGCGCCGGCTTGTAGAAGTCGTCGGGACGCAGCATCGGCGCGGTGGCCGAGATCGCCTCCTTCGACAGCATCATGGCGCCGAGCAGGTTCTGCTCGGCGATCAGGTCGCAGGGTGGGACGCGACCGGCCGGCCCGGAGGGGCGGTTCGAGCGCGTCGAATCAAGATCGAGGGCAGAACTGGACATCGGAGAGTGCCTCTACGCAGTGACGTTGGGGACGAACAGAAGGTGGTCGTTCACCCTCGCGCCATCAGCCTGTGGGGCGCTAGGGGCGCAGTCTGGGGATACTCCTGTGGAAACTGTGGAGAAGTCTGGGCAAATTGCCGGAATTCAAGACTCGTTGGCGACGAATCGATGTCGAAACGATGAATTCGGGCGCAGATTGCGCGTCGCCGCGCAACTTCCCTATTCGTCGCCTTCGGCGATGACTTCGATGGTGATCGGGAACTGCACCTCGTGATGGACCTTGGCCATCACGTAGTGGGTCCCCGCGGCCTTGATGGGCTCGTCGATGGTGATGATCTTGCGGTCGAGTTCGATCTCGGTCTGCGCCTTCACGGCGTTGACGATGTCGGTCTCGGACACTGCGCCGAAGAGCGCACCGCCGTCATGGCCCTTGGCCGTGATGGTGATGGTCTTGGGCACGATCGCCGTCGCGATCTCCTGGGCGGCCTCGACGGCCTTGGTGTCGCGGGACTCGGCGGCCTTGCGCATGTGCGAAGCCTGGATCTCAGCCTCGGGCGTCGCACGCATGGCCAGACCCTTGGGGATCAGGTGATTGCGGGCGTGACCGTCGGTGACATCGACGAGATCTCCACGCTTGCCGACCTGGTCGACATCGGAACGGAGGATGACCTTCATGCGTCCACCTCTT
>JBBSLH010000153.1:0-9920 GCA_038255425.1 Acidimicrobiales bacterium | reverse complement strand
TCGGCCTGGTCGAGGGCGGCATGCATCGCGTCGATCACGGTGTGCGACACGGCGTTGGCCTTGCCGTCGTCGATGCGGACGACGGCGACACCGTCGTCGATGGTCACGGTCACTGGTTCGGTCACTGGGCCATCGTGTCACGTGCACCCGTCGGTCTCGAACCCGGAGGGTTCGCTACTCCCATGTCCGGATCCCGCCAGACGTCGCGGCTCGCATCAGGCAGGATCGTCCTGTGCAACTCGATCATCAGCAGTGCTACGACGCACTGCGCAGCCGCGACGGCCGGTTCGACGGGCGATTCTTCGTGGGGGTCCGCACCACTGGCATCTACTGCCGTCCGATCTGTCCGTCCCGAACGCCCCTCGCCCGGAACGTCGACTTCTACGCCCACCCAGCAGCGGCAGAAGACGCAGGACTGCGACCGTGCCGACGGTGCCGTCCGGAGACTGCACCGGGCTCGAGCGATTGGGCCGGCGGCGCGGCCGTTGTCGAGAGGGCGCTGCGTCTCATCGACGAGGGTGCACTCGACGAGAGCTCGGTCGACGAACTCGCCGGTCGTCTGCTCGTCGGGGGACGACACCTCCGGCGCCTGTTCGCCGACCACGTCGGCGCGGCTCCCGACGCCGTCGCCCGGAGCCGACGAGCGCATCTGGCCAAACGTCTGCTGATCGAGACCGACCTGCGAGTCGCCGACGTCGCGTTCGCCGCTGGGTTCGGCAGCGTCCGCCAGTGCAACGACGTGGTCCGGGCCACCTTCCACGCGACCCCGTCCGAGCTGCGTCGAGACCGCAAGGCTGCCCCGGCTGGTCCGCTCCGACTCCGACTCGCCGTCCGGCGCCCGTTCGACGGCGCAGCGTTGCTCGACTGGTTCTCGGCGCGGGTCGTCGACGGGCTCGAGACCGTCACCGACGGGATCTACCGGCGCTCGGTGCGGGTCGAGAACCAGTCGGGCTCGATCGCACTCGAGCCTCGCGACGACCACGTGCTCCTCGCCGTCGATCTCCCGCCCGCGACGGGGTTGGGCTCGATCGTGGGTGGCGCCCGCCGACTCTTCGACCTCAGTGCTGACCCGGACGCGGTCGATGCCCACCTCGCCGACGATCCGTTCCTCGCGCCGCTGGTGGCGCTCCGCCCCGGGATCCGCGTGCCCGGCTGCTGGACGGGCTTCGAAGCCGCGGTCCGAGCCGTCATCGGCCAGCAGATCTCCGTCCCCGCCGCCCGGACCGTTCTCGGCCGCATCGTGGTCGCCCACGGCGACGGGACATTCCCCGAACCCGCAGCGCTCGTCGCCGCACCGCTCGAGGAACTGGGCATCATCGGACGCCGCGCCGAGACCATCCGCATCGTGGCGCGCAGCGTCGTCGCCGGCGATCTCGTGCTGGACGGCAGCCTCGACCACGACGCGCTCGTCGAGTCGCTCGTGGCGATTCCCGGCATCGGACCGTGGTCGGCGTCCTATGTGGCGCTCCGGAGCGGCGAGCCCGACGCATTCCCCGCTGGCGATCTCCACCTCCGCCGGGTTCTCGGTGCGTCGAACGACCTCGAAGCCGACGAGCGAGCCGAGGCGTGGCGACCGTGGCGCGCCTACGGCGCCATGCACCTGTGGCAGACCCCGATGCCCTCCCCGAATGGAGACTGACATGACCATCCTCACCCACGAGACCGAGACCCCAGCTGGAGTCCTCTGCTCTGCGGCACGTGACGGAGTCCTGGTCGCCTGCGGCTTCGCCGATCACTGGGAGGGACTGGTCGATCGAGTGGTCGAGCGATTCCCTGACGACGAATGGTCCGAGGGCGAGAGCGACGCATCGCGCGCCGTCGATGCCTACGTCGGCGGCGATCTGGCGGTGATCGACCAGCTCGAGGTCGACACCGGTGGCACCGACTTCCAGCGCCGCGTCTGGGCAGCATTGCGGACGATCCCGATCGGCGAGACCTGGAGCTACGGCGACCTCGCCGCGGCGGTCGGCAACGACGGCGCCATGCGCGCTGTCGGGTCGGCCAATGGGGCCAATCCCGTGAGCGTGGTCGTCCCGTGCCACCGCGTCGTGCGGGCCGATGGCTCGCTCGGCGGCTATGGCGGTGGCCTGGACCGGAAGGCGTGGTTGCTGGCGCACGAAGGCGCTCGGTTGGCGTGACGTGACCGCGGTGACGGGGGACACATGTCACGTCGTTTCGATGTCCTGATCGTCCCGATCGGATCGTAAGGTTCTCGCCGGCCACCCCTCTGGCACCGCTGCGGGCGTCGGGAGACAGGGTGGAGTCGTCGACGGAGGTCACGCCGTGTACATGCAGGTCGGACGCTGGTGCTATCGGCACCGAGGACTGGTCGTGGGTGCGTGGATCGCGCTCATCATGGTGGTCGGCGTGATCGGCCAGGCGGTCGGTGTCGACTTCGGCGGCGACCCCGAGGCGCCGGAGTCCGAGAGCCGCACCGGCTTCGAGATCCTCGACGACAACTTCGACAATCCGGCGAGTGGGTTCGGCGGCACCATCGTCGTTCAGGCTGATCAGGGTGTGGACGACCCAGCCGTGCAGGCGGCGTTCATCGAGATCACCGATTTCGCCGCTGCCGCCGAAGGAATCACCGTGCAGCTGCCGGGGGCCCCGGGAGCGATCAACCAGATCGCCACCGAAGGTGAGCAGGCCGGCAAGATCGCTTTCGCTCGGGTCGAGATCAGCGAGGACGTGACCTTCGCGGAGTCGGGAGAACTCGGTGCTGACCTGCGCGACGTCGCTGATCGCCTCGAGATCGAAGTCCCGGGTCTGCGTATCGAGATCGGCGGCGAACCGCTTGCCGGCTTCGAGCCTCCGTCGTCCGAGGTCATCGGTCTCGCGTTCGCGATCGTGGTGCTCATCATCTCGTTCGGGTCTGTGCTCGCCATGGGGTTGCCGATCGCCGTCGCCCTCGCCGGTGTGAGCCTCGGCATCACGCTCACCGGTCTCATCTCCAACATCACGGTGATGCCCGACTTCGCCACGGTCATCGGGGCGATGATCGGGCTCGGCGTCGGCATCGACTATGCGCTCTTCATCGTCACCCGCTACCGCGAGGGATTGCACGACGGGCTGGACCCGGAGACGGCGACCGTCGCCGCGCAGGACACCGCCGGACGCGCCGTCGTCTTCGCCGGCGTGACCGTCGTGGTGTCGTTGCTCGGGCTGTTGCTCATCGGACTCGAGTTCGTCGCCGGCCTCGGCATCGGCGCCGCCGTCACCGTCTCCGTCACGATGCTCGCGTCGACCACGCTGCTGCCTGCCCTGCTGGGGTTCGCGAAGCTCCGCGTCGAGGTCACACGTTGGCGCGGGCTCATCGCCGCCGGGCTGATCTCACCAGCGCTCCTGGTGGTCGGCCTCAACCTTCCTCCGGTCATCGCCGTCGGGCTGTTGGGGCTGTCGGTCCTCACGATCATCGCCGGGTTCTTCGTTCCTGCGCTTCGACGTGAAGTCCCGAGGCGAGAGCGCAAGCCGGTCGAGGAGAGCGGCTGGTACAAGTGGAGCCACCTCATCCAGGACCGGCCCTGGCCGTTCCTGATCGCAGGAACCGCCATCTTGCTGTTCCTCGCGACGCCCCTTCTCGGCATCCGTCTCGGCTTCTCCGACGAGGGCAACTATCCCGAGGAGTCCACGACCCGACAGGCCTACGATCTCCTCTCCGAGGGCTTTGGACCCGGTTTCAACGGCCCGTTCCTCGCGGTCACCGAGGTCGATGGTCCCGAGGGCTTGGCAGAGTTCGCAGCGGTTGTCCAGAGCATCGCGGCCGACCCCGGCGTGGCCGAGGTCCGACCCTCGGTCGCCGCCGGAGACCCGATCGACGGGCTGCCCAACGACTTCGAGAACCCGACCGCGGCGCAGGTCTTCATCGTGCCGTCGTCGTCTCCACAGTCGCTCGAGACCGAGGAGACCATCAAGCGCTTGCGCAGCGAGGTGATCCCGGCAGCCGAGTCGGCCACGACGACGGGAATCGACACCAACATCACCGGCTTCGTCCCGGTCTCGCTCGATTTCAGCAGCTACCTGGGCGGGAGGAGCCTCGTGTTCTTCGGCGTCGTGCTCATGGTCTCGTTCCTGTTGTTGATGGCGGTGTTCCGCTCTCTGCTCGTGCCCCTCAAGGCCGTGATCATGAACGGCTTGTCCATCGCGGGCGCTTACGGCGTCGTCGTGGCCCTGTTCCAGTGGGGACACCTCGGTTCCATCACCGGAATCGAACCGGCTCCGATCGAGCCGTTCATCCCGATGATGATGTTCGCCATCGTGTTCGGCCTCTCGATGGACTACGAGGTCTTCCTCCTGTCGCGTGTCAAGGAGGAGTACGAGCGCACTGGCGACGCCAAGAACTCTGTGGCAGACGGCCTCGCGTCGACGGCGCGGGTGATCACCGCTGCGGCAGCGATCATGGTCGTCGTCTTCGGCAGCTTCCTGCTCGAGGACAGCCGTATCACCAAGGTGTTCGGCACCGGACTCGGCGTCGCCGTCTTCCTCGATGCCACGCTCGTCCGCATGCTCCTCGTCCCCGCCACGATGGAGCTGCTCGGCAAGCGGAACTGGTGGATCCCCAAGTGGCTCGATCGCGTGCTGCCCCGCCTCTACGTCGAGGGCGCCCCGGACCACGAGGAACGGATCGCCGAGATACAGGCAGAGGTCGAAGCCGAGCACGCCGCCGCCCGCGCGGCGGACGAAGAACCCGTCCCCGCCAGCGTCTGACCCCAAACCCCGGGGATCCCTCGTTCGGTCACGGAGCGGTTCCGGGGGTGAGCGGGACACCCAGTTCGCCGGCGAGGCGGACGACGACGTCGAGCGGGAGGCCGACGACGTTGGTGTGCGAGCCACGCATCGACAAGACGAAGTCAGCGGCAGCGCCTTGGATGGCGAAGGCGCCGGCCTTGTCCATCGGTTCGCCGGTGGCGACGTAGGCAGCGATCTCGTCCTCCGACAGCGGACGGAACGAGATCTCGGTCGTCTCGACGGCAGATTGCTCGTCGTCTCCCCGACGAGCGTGGACGCCGGTGATCACTCGATGCGTCGTCCCGGAGAGTCGGCCCAGCATGCCCGCGGCGTCGTCCGCGTCGACCGGCTTGCCGAGGATGGTGCCGTCGACCACCACCACGGTGTCGGCCGCGATGATCAGGTCGTCCGGCAACGATTCGACTGCGGCAGCCTTCGTGGCCGAGAGGCGGGCGACGAGCGCAGCAGGCCCCTCTCCGTGGAGCGGCGTCTCATCGACGTCGGCGGGGCGAACCACCGGCTCGACGCCGAGTCCGCGCAGCAGCTCGAGGCGCCGCGGCGAGGCCGAAGCGAGGATGATCTTCGTCACGACCTCAGCCGCCGGAGATGGCGAGATCGGCGAGTCGGCCGGGCGGCGTCAGCGCCTCGGCGTCGGCCAACCAACCTTCGGGCATGGTGACGGGTCGAGGGCCGGCGGTGTGGCCACGCGGCGACCGCAGCACCTCGCGTGGGAACGGCTGGTGTGGGTCGACCTGTTCGAGGAGGGCATCGAGCTCGTCGACGGTCGAGATCTGTCGGAGTGCGTTCCGGACGGGTCGACCGACCGAGAAGCCCTGGAGATACCAGCCGGTGTGCTTGCGGAGTTCCTTCATCCCGGACAACTCGCCGAACCACTCGGCGAGCAGTTGGCCGTGGGTGCGGAGCGTCTCGACGATCTCGCCCGAGGTCGGCGGCGCGGGCACGGGCTCGCCGGCGAACGCAGCGACGAGGTCGCGGAACAGCCACGGTCGTCCGAGGCATCCCCGGCCGATCACGACGCCGTCGCACCCGGTCTGCCGCATCATCTCGAGCGCGTCGTGCGCCTCCCAGATGTCACCGTTCCCGAGCACAGGGATGCTGGTGACCGTCTCCTTCAGCGCGGTGATGGTCGTCCAGTCAGCGACGCCCGAGTACAGCTGTTCTGCCGTTCGAGCGTGTACCGCCACCGCTGCGGCGCCGGCGTCCTCGGCCATCCGGCCGGCGACCAACCACGTGCGGTGCTCGTCGTCGAGCCCGATACGCATCTTGACGGTCAAGGGGATCTCGCCCGCGGCCTCGACGGCAGCTGCGACGACCGCTCCGAAGAGCCGAGGTCGAACCGGGAGCGCCGCGCCACCGCCGTGGCGGGTGATCTTGCGTGCTGGACAGCCGAAGTTGAGGTCGATGTGGTCGACCCCGAGCTCGTCGCGCACTCGTCGAACGGCCTCGCCCATGACCGTGGGGTCGGTCCCGTAGAGCTGGATCGACCGGACCGGTTCGTCTGGGGCGAAACGTGCGATGTCGAACGTTCGCTCGTTTCCCTCGACGACGGCCCGTGCGCCCACCATCTCGCTCACGTACAGCGCGGCACCGAAGCGCCGGCACAATGCACGGAACGCGCCGTTGGTGACGCCGGCCATGGGGGCCAGGACGACCGGGGGATCGGCACACAGCGGTCCGATCGAGAGCGAGGAGAACTCAGGCACAGCGCACACAGTCTGCTGGCGGCGGGCACGACACCCCAACCGCCATGCTGGTCGACTTGGAGATCCGATCGGACCACACGCATCAGTTCGAACATTCCGCTGCCGAGGTGTGGGACGCGATCGGGCGGACCGATCAGTTTCGGCGATGGTGGCCGTGGCTCCGCCGACTGGAGGCCGACGGGCTCGTGGCGGGTGACCGGTGGCAGTGCATGGTCCAGCCGCCGTTGCCGTACGTGCTGCGATTCTCGATCACACTCGACGAGGTCGAGCCAGGCGAACGTGCCGTCGCGACGGTGCGCGGCGACATCGCCGGCGACGCAGAGCTCACGCTGACCACGACCGACGCAGGCTGCGATCTGCGACTCGCGTCGACACTCCGCCCCTCGAACCGGGCGCTCGAGATCGTCTCGAACCTCGCACCGTGGATGGCGCGCTTCGGTCACGACTGGGTGATCCGCACCGGCCTCGAACAGTTCCGTGGCCGCGCATTCTGAAGCCCGGGCATTCTGAAGCCCGGGCACCCTGAAGCCGGGGAAACTGGAATCGTGTGCTCCGCCGCGATGGCCCGACCTCCCGCCGAGGTCGGGCCACCCGGTGGACCCCCGAACCAGGCTCAGGCGATCCGGCGCCCGAGCCTCCTGACCGCGCTGCCCTCCTGGAACAGGTTCCCGCCCTGATCGAGCTTGGCGATGTAGTCCTCGTCCTTGGCGATTGCCTCGGCGCCGGCGTCGATCGACGCAGCGCTCGGAGCGATGCCCAACCACGCCATCCGGCCGAAGTTCCCGTAGGCCGAGGTGCACAAGAGCACAGACTGATCGGTCACCGAGGCATGGAGATCAGCGATCTCGACTGCCCATGCGCCCGCCTCGGCGAACTTGCCCTCGGCCGGAACCGCTGTGGTCACTTCGGCATAGGCGCCGACGCCGGGCCGGTCGTACTCGCCACCGGTCACGTGGACCATGCGCAACAACGTGTCCTCGCCCGGCGTGTTCACCCAGTCCGCCGCCTTCGACGTGAGGTCCAGGTAGCCCGGGTCTCCGCCGAGGGTGTCGAATCCGGCTTCGAGCGCGGTCAGGCTGTCGACCAGCGTGCTCCACACCACCGTGCCCAGCGGTCCGCCGAACATCCCTTGCCACAGGGACACGTCGAACTCGGTCTTGTCGTTCACCGCCTCGGTGATCTCCATCGCCCAGGGCATGACTTCCTGGACTGGTCCTTCGAACGTCACCATCCGTTGGAAGATGATCATTGTCTCCTCCTTCGCGGGGTGGGCCCGTCCCTCCCTCGTCCCACTCTCCGCTCGTCGGGCCGTCTCGTCAGGGGTCTCTAGGGCTCACCTCGTCAGAAATCGGTCACGCTCGATGTGAGAACAGTCACGCTCTGGAATGTCCGGCAACACAGCGAGCGCGAGTGGCCACGCTGCGCGCGTCAGGGCAGCGCCGCGGCGACGTCCATGGCTTCGGTGAGGCACTCGATGTCCGTGCTCATCGGCACCAGCACGAGCTCGTCGGCGCCGGCAGCAGCCGCGCCGTCGATCACGGCGCGGACGGCATCGGGCGTCGACGCGGTCAAGGTCTCGGCCATGGCGTCGGCGAAATGGTTGCCGAACACGCGGAGGTAGGCCCGCACTCCCTCCCGGAGGCGAGTCTCCGCCTCACGGCCGAGCGCGAAGAAACATCCGGTGACGAGTCGCGGCGACTGTGACCGCCCTGCCTCGCCCCAGGCCTTCTCGGCCAGGCGGAACGTGCCAGCCATCTCGTCGGCCACGCCACCGACCGAGAATCCCGTCACTCCGTCCGCCCACGCCGCTGCCCTGGCCATCGCTTTCGGACCCAGCGCGCCGGCGAGGATGGGAGGTCCCGAGGCGACCGCTGGTCGAGGGCCGAGGGGTGCAGTCGCCCCAGCGGGGATCTCACCCGACCAGAGGCGGAGCAACTCGGCCACGTTGGCATCGAGCCGGGCATGGCGGCTGGCGAACGGGACCCCCACCGTCGAGTAGTCCTCCTCGCGGCCACCCACGCCGACGCCAACGACCAGACGTTCCGGTGCGAGTTGTTCGATGGTGAGCAGTTGCTTCGTCACGAGCCCCATCGAGTGCCATGGCAACACCACGACGTTGGCCATCACCCGCACCCGTTCGGTGAGAGCCGCGGCAGCGGCGAGCGTCGTGAACAGTTCCGGGTTCTGGAAGGTCATGCGCTCACCGGCAGAGACGCTGGCGAAGGGGGAGTCGTCGAGTCGTCGGCACCACTCGACGGTCGTCTCTCGTGTGTACCCCGGTGCCATCGTCGGCAGCGACATCCCGATGTCCATTCGGGGAGACTATGGACCCGGTGGCAGGCTCCGGGCGTGATCCTCGTCGACGCCTCCGACCTCCGCGTCGCCCGCCCGGACCGAGTCCTCTTCGAAGATCTGTCGGTCACCATCTCCTCCGGCGACCGGATCGCGGTCGTGGGGGTCAACGGCACCGGCAAGTCGACCCTGCTCGGCGCACTGGCGGGATCGCGACCTCCCGAGGACGGAACCATCCGCCGCGGGCAGGGCGCTCGCGTCAGCCACCTCGACCAGGACGCGCCACTCCCTTCGGGGACGATTGCCGGCATCACCGGTGATCGCTGGGAGGCCGCGGCGGTGCGCGACCGCCTGGGACTCGCGGGCCTCGACGACCGACCGACCGACCAGCTCTCCGGCGGCCAGATCAAGCGTGTCGCGCTCGCTCGCGCCCTACTCACCTGCGGTCCGCCCGGCGGAGGTCCACCCGACGACGCCGATCTGTTGATCCTCGACGAACCGACGAACCACCTCGACGTGGCCGCCATCGCCTGGCTGGAGGAGTGGTTGGCCTCCTACAAGGGCGGCCTGGTCCTGGTGACCCACGACCGCCATGTGCTCGATCGCGTCACCACCCGGATCCTCGAGCTCGACCGCGGGGCTGCGCACGTCCACGAAGGTGGGTATGCCGGCTACCTGGAGGCGAAGGCCGAACGGGCCGAGCAGGCGTCGTCGAGTGAGGCGAAGCGGCGCAACCTGGCCAAGGTCGAGCTGGCATGGCTGCGTCGAGGCGCACCGGCGCGCACGTCGAAGCCCAAGGCTCGGATCGAGTCGGCCGAGGCCACCGTGCAGGGTGGTCCGCGCAACGACGACATCCGTGGCACGCCGATGGAGCTGCATCTCGGAACGCCGCGACTGGGCGACCGGGTCATCGAGGCGCATGGCATCGCGGCCCGGGTCGACGGGCGGACCCTCTTCGAAGGTCTCGACGTCGACCTCGATCCTCGCGACCGGCTCGGCATCGTCGGGCCCAACGGCGCCGGCAAGACCACGCTGCTACGCATCCTCGCCGGCACGCGTGCACCGGACGAGGGCACGGTCGAGACCGGACCCACTGTTCGCATCGCGCACTTCAGCCAGGACGCGGCCGAACTCGATGCGTCGATCCGGGTGCGAGATCTCGTCACCGGTGGCAAGAAG
>JBBSLH010000152.1:0-9971 GCA_038255425.1 Acidimicrobiales bacterium | reverse complement strand
CCAACGGGGCCATGACGAGGGCACGCCGCACGTAACCGCCGCCGATGTGTTGGTAGACGTCGAAGGCGACGTGGCGGTGTTCGATCTCCTCAGATGCATGCCAGAGGAACAGGTGAGCCATGTCCGGATCGACGTCGCCATGGGCCCAGGTGTTGTCCTCGAGGATGTAGCCGGCCAGCGACGCGGTGAAATGCTCGGCCGCCGCCGTCGCGGCCACCATCAGGAGCACGGCCTGTCGGCGTAGCGGTTCGGGCAGGGAACCGACCCGCTCGTTCAGCACCTTGCGCCCTCGCTCGAACAGGTCGAGCTCGCGGCGGAAGTCGATTCCGTGCTCCTCCATGCGCTCGACACATCGTTCGTGCTCGTTCCCGTGCGTCACCTCCTGGCCGAGGAAGCCGCGGATGTCCTTGCGGAGGCGGTCGTCGGACACGTACGGCAGGGCGTTGCGGAGCGAGTCGTTGAAGAACCGCTCGCCAGAGGGGAACAGCAGATTGCCCACGTTCAAGGTGTGGGTGGCCTGGGCGTCGTCAGCCAACCAGTGCACCCGCGCCTCGGTCAGGTCGAATGTCGTCTTCCGGGGCGCCACCGGCTCGGGCGGTCGGCGAAGGGTTGCAGTCATTGGGGGCCTTTCGGGTTCAGCCATCTCCCGACGGATCGGGCCGGCAACCGGTTCGGACGGTGCGGACTCTACCGAAGGTGAATCAATAAATCACAACTGTTGCTCTGTACCGCATCCTGGTTGGGTTCGACAGTGTGCAACGTCGGAAGGGATCGGCGGAGGCTCGTCACAATGATGTGACAGAATGATCGTCGTGTATCATTGCGGGCCATGCTCCGAGTGACACGCGTCTGTACCGGTACTGGTGCCGTCGGTGTCCTCGACTGGCCCGGTCCCGAACCGCCGGTGGTGTTGCTGCATCCCAACGGGTTCTGTGCCGGCATGTACGAACCGATCGCCGGTCGTCTTCGCGATCGAGCTCGCGTGGTGGCGATCGACCTTCCCGGACACGGTGCCAGTACCCGCCCCGTCGACCGGGGTGGGTACTCGTTCGCGGCGATGGCGGCCATCGTGCTCGACGTACTGGACCGCTTGGCCATCGACCGCCCCGCGGTGGCCGGGAGCTCGCTCGGTGGCGCGGTCGCGATCATGGCGGACCAACTCCAGCCGGGCCGATGGACGCGGGCGCTGCTCGCCGAGCCGGTCGCGTTTCCCGGAGACCGTATGCAGGTGGCCCCCGGTGAGGCCAACCCCATGGCCACGATCGCCCGTCGACGGCGAGCGAGGTTCTCCGACCGTGCCGCGATGATCGCCTCCCTGTCGACGCGGGAGCCGCTGTCGCAGTTGGCGCCGGAGGTGATGGACGCCTATGCGCGCTGGGGCGCGGTCGACGACGGAGACGGTGTCCGCCTGGCGTGCGACCCGGGAGTGGAAGCGACCATCTTCGAGGTGTCGGGGGAGGCGGACGGCGCGCCGGCGGCATGGGCGCATCTTCCGGAAATGTCATGCCCATCGACGATCGTGGCCGGTCGGTCGACCTTCCTCCCGGATGTCTTCGCCGAGCAGGCTGAGCGGGCCGGCGCACCCCTCGTGTTGGTGGACGGGGGCCACTTCGTTTTGCACGAGGAGACCGAGCGCGGTGTCGATCTCGTCATCCAGCACGCGCTCGGCACCGATGCGTGCCCCGACCTACCCGACCGACGGAGCATCAATGGACTTCGAACTCCCCGCTGACGACGACCCGATCCGACTCTCGATCCGCACCTGGTTGCAGGAGCACCCCTCCCCAACAGGCCGCGAACTCGCGGAGGCCGGCTACGTGGTGCCGCACTGGCCGGCGCCATGGGGGCTCGATGCCGATCCGATATCGCAGATCGTCATCGACCAGGAGCTCAAGCGTGCGGGTGTCAGCCGCCCGATGAATCCGATCGGCATCGGCTGGGCCGGTCCGACGATTCTTCACGCAGGCACGGATGAACAGAAGGAGCGCTACCTCATGCCGCTCCTGGCCGGCGAGGACATGTGGTGCCAGCTGTTCTCCGAACCCCAGGCGGGGTCCGACCTCGCCAGCCTCGGCACTCGTGCCGTGCGTGACGGCGACGAGTACATCGTGAACGGCCAAAAGATATGGACATCGCTGGCGCAGTTCTCGCGCTACGGCATCCTCATCGCCCGCACCGAACCAGATGCGGCCAAACACCACGGCGTGTCCTATTTCGTGTGCCCGATGGACGCCGCCGGCATCGAGGTCCGGCCGATCATCGAGATGACCGGCGGGCACACCTTCAACGAGGTCTTCTTCACCGATGTACGTCTTCCCGCCGAGAACCTGGTCGGCACCGAGAACGACGGGTGGCGGCTTGCCAAGGTCACCCTCAGCAACGAGCGGGTCTCGCTCTCCTCGGGGGGCGCCCTGTGGGGGATGGGCCCCAACGCCGACGATCTGTTCGATCTGATCCGAGGTCAGGGACCGCTCGCCGACCCGATCCTGCGCCAGCGGGCGGCCCGGTTGTACATCGAGTCGGAGGTGCTCCGCCTCATCCGGATGCGTACGGTCACCGCCGCGATCAAGGGGCAGGCTCCAGGACCGGAGGCGTCGATCCGCAAGGTGCTCGCCGACGAGCACGGCCAGCACATCATGGCGCTGGCGAAAGACCTGGCCGGGACGCATGGTGTCAGGGACGACGTCGGCCCGTACGCCGGACCAGCAGACATGTGGACTCACGGCTACCTGTTCGCGCCGGCCCTCACCATCGGGGGCGGCACCGGATCCGTCCAACGGAACATCATCGCTGAACGGGTACTTGGCCTTCCCCACGATGTCGACATCGAGGACGGCCTGACCTGGGCCGAAGCCCGTCGACACACCACCAAGTAAGGAGAGATCGACCATGGCAGAACCGCATCTCATCTTCGAGATCGAGGGTGGCGTCGCCGTCCTCACCATGAATCGACCCGAGAAGCGCAACGCGCTGAGTCCGGAGATGCTCGTCCGCATGGCCGAGGCATGGCGAACAGTCCGCGACAACGCGTCGGTTCGGGTGGCGGTGCTCACGGGGACCGGCGAAAAAGCATTCTGCGCCGGTGCCGATCTCGGGCGGCTCATCCCCCTCATGACCCGGCAACGCGGACCGGAAGACGAGTGGGACGAGAAGCTCCTCGCCGACAAGGCGGCCTTCGCCGACGGCCTGCTCCGCGGTTTCGTGCTCGACAAGCCGGTGATCGCTGCCATCGGCGGCGACGCACTCGCCGGTGGATCGGAGTTGGTACTCGCCACCGACCTGCGAGTCGCCGCGGAGGGGGTGACCCTCGGGCTCACCGAGGTGGCACGCGGTCTGATCCCTGGCGGTGGTGGTGTCAGTCGGCTGCCCCAGCAGGTGGGCTACTGCAAGGCAATGGAGATCCTTCTGCTCGGCGAGAGGATGCCGGTTGAGGAGGCATGGCGCATCGGTCTGGTGAACGAGGTCGTGCCCCGCGCCGAGGTGCTCGGGCGTGCACGGGCGATGGCCGATCAGATCGCGTCCAACGGTCCGCTTGCAGTGCAGGCGGTCAAGGAGGCCGTGCGCCGGTCGAACGGCCTGTCGCTCGACGATGCGCTGGCGATCGAGTCCGAGGTCGGGGGTACCGTCTTCCGGTCCAACGACGCGATCGAGGGACCGCTCGCCTTCATGGAGAAGCGGAAGCCGAACTTCTCGGGAACCTGAGCGGCCGCTGTCACCGTGCAGGCGACGTGTTCTGCGGGAGCTCGCGGAACGGGGTCTCCTTGCCAGGACCCGGCTCCTTGGGTAGGCCCAGAACGCGTTCGCCGATGATGTTGCGCTGTACCTGGTCACTGCCGCCGTAGATCGACGGTGCGGGGGAGAAGACGGTCAGTTCCTGTATCGACCCGCCGCTGGCCGAGTCAGGACCGACGAGGGTGGCATCGGCACCGAGGATGCGGCAGCCGAGGTCGCGGGCCAGCCGTGTGATGTCGGAGTTGCGCAGTTTTGCCATGTTGCCTTCGCCACCGGTGGCAGCATTGCCCGACTTCATCCGGCCGATGTGCCAGCCGGTGATCTCGATCATGGTGTGGAGTCGCATCAGATCCTGGCGGATCGAGGCGTCGGCGAGCTTTCCGTTCTCCCTGGCCATCTTGGTGAGGGACTTGACTCGCCCTGCGCCCACCGTTCCTTCTCCGAGCGCGCCCGCTTCGCCGAGGAACGAGCCGGCTGCCCGACCGAGGTGACCGGCGACCGTGCCCGGAAGCGCGGCGCTTGGTGCGGCGACGTTCCCGCCGCCGATGCCACTGCGTTCGACCATGAGCGTGGTGTTGGCGACGCGCCACCCGTCGCCGATCTCGCCGATGATGTGGTCGTGCGGCACGCGAGCTTCGTCGATGAACACTTCGTTGAACATGGCTCGGCCTGTCATCTCGCGAAGCGGCCGGACCTCGACCCCGTCCTGACGCATCGGGAACGCGAAGTATGTGATTCCACGATGCTTGGGTGCGTCGGGGTCGGTGCGGGCGATCAGGATCCCATAGTCGGCCCACTGGCCGAGCGACGTCCACACTTTCTGACCGGTGACGACCCATTCGTCGCCGTCGCGTTCTGCTCGGGTCTGCAGTCCGGCGAGGTCGGAACCGGCGCCGGGTTCGGAGAACAACTGGCACCACCCGTCCTGGCCGTTGAGGATGCGAGTGACCAGGCGCTGGTTCAGGTCGTCGGACGCGTGCGTGATCATCGTGGGCGCGGCCAGCATCATGCCCAGCCCAGATGGTGGGCCGAGCGCACCACGCTCGACCATGGCCCGGACCAGTTCCGACACCTCCGGGCGAGACCAGTCGCGACCCCACGGCTCGGGCAGCATCGGGTGCGCCAGTCGTGCGTCCGCCAGGCGCTGCCACCACTCCTCCACGGTGAGCTCGGGGTCCCAGTTGGCATCGAGCCACTGATCCACGTCGATGTGCTGCATGGTTTCCGTTGCGGTCATGATCGTTCCTGTCAGTCGGAGTTGAGCAGCCGACGTACCTCGCCGACTGCCTCGGGTATCGCACGTTGGTCATCTGCCTGGGGCAGGAGGTTGAAGGTCCGGCAGCCGCGCTCGACGTAGGGCTGGAGGGCGGCTGCCACATCGGCTGGTGTCCCGGCGGGGACGTATCGAGCGAACCGCTCGAAGGGCAGGCCATAGACGGACTCCATCGTCGTCGACACCGCGCTCGTGCCGGCCGCTCTGTCCTGACCGAATCCACACCAGACGGTCATGCCGTGTTGCCAGTCGACGTCGGTCCTACCACTGTTGCTCGCGACTGACTCGGTTTCTGCGGTCGCTGCCGCGAAACGATCCGGTGAGACCCAGATGCCGAGCCAGCCGTCACCGTGGAGCCCGGCGCGGGTGATGGCGGCAGTCGACCGGCCACCCACGACCATGGGGACGGGCTCGGTCGGCGAGGGGCTGATCGAGACCGAGTCCAACGCGAAGAACTCGCTGTGATGGTCCACCGTCTGGCCATCGAGCAACGCTCGGACGATCTGCATGCACTCGTTCATCCGCCGACCCCGCGTGCGCGGGTTCACTCCACATGCTCTGATCTCGGAGGGATCTTCCCCGCCGATGCCCACCCCGAGGACCAACCGACCTGGGGCGAGAGACGACAGGGTCGACAGCTGCCGGGCCACGGTCACCGGGTGACGGAGCACGAGCAGGTAGACGCTGGTGTGTACCGGCATCGTGGGGTGGGCCATGGACAGGGCAGTTGCGTGCACGAGTCCGTCGACACCCCACCCACCGAAGAAGGTGACGTGATCACCCACCACGAGATGATCGCAACCAGCGTCGGCCATCGCGGCGACGGTCTCGACCAGCGCGGCAGGGCCAGTGTGGGCCGGGACGGGAGGGCTGGCCCCGACGTGGACCGTGGCGGTCATGGTCTCGCGCCCGTCATCCTGCGGGCTCGGCCCAGACGAGCACGAAGTCTCCCGAGCGGCGCTCGATCGAGCACCGGACCGGCATACCCATCACGATGTCGCGGGGCGACGAGGTGGTGGCGGCCAACAGGGAAACGCCTTCGTCGAGCGCCACCACGAGGGTGGCGAAGGGGGTGGTCTCGTGCCAGCCGGGATCCAAGCTGCGGTGGCTCACGGCAAAGGACCGCACCGTCCCTGTTCCCGATACCGGGATGAACTCCGAATTCCTGCTCTGGCACCGAGCGCAGAACCGGCGGGGTGGATGACGCCACGTCGCACACGTGCCGCATCGCTGGATGCACATGGTGTCGGCGTCGATGCAGGCGTGGTGCCAGTCGAGGGTGAGCCATTCGGGCTGGGGGACGTAGCTGCCGATCATCGGTCTCTCCCGAGAATGGCGATGCTGCCGTCACCGAGGTCGCCGTAGCCCGTGACCAGCGCCAGTTCGGCGTCGGAAACCTGAGCCGCGCCGGCGTCGTGTCGGAGCTGCCTCGTGGCCTCGACCACGTGGTTGAGCCCCCAGCAATGGCCCTGGGACAGGAGCCCGCCATGCGTGTTCAGCGGGAAGTCGCCGTCCATTCCGATGTTGCCGTCGGACACGAAGTCGGCGGCGCCGCCGGGCTCGGCGTATCCGAGTGCCTCGAGCTGGAGCAGCACCACGTAGGTGAAGCAGTCGTAGATCTCGAGCACGTCCATGTCATGCGCGGTGACGCCCGCCCGACCGAAGGCCCGGGGAGCCGCACGGTGGATGCCGAGCTCGAGCAGGTTCGGACGACTCACGATCTCGTCAGCTGGCTGAGGGTGACCTTCGGCTCCTCCGAGGTAGACGACCGGATGATGACGGAGGTCTCGAGCCCGCTCCACGGACGTGATGATCACCGCCGCGGCGCAGTCGGTCTCGAGGCAGCAATCGAACTTGCGCAGCGGTTCGGCGATGAACGGGGCCGAGTCGTAGTCGGCCCGGGTGAGCGGGCGGTTCCGCATCAACGCGCGAGCGTTGTTGTGGGCATGCTCACGGCATGTGAGGGCGATGGTTGCCGCAGCCTCCTCCGGCACGCCGAACGTGTCGACATAGTGCCGGAGGTACAGGCTGTAGTGCTGTGCGGCGGTCATCAGGCCATACGGGGCGTAGAGGTTGCGGACCGTCTCGCCCATCGGGCCGACATTCATGGCTCGTTTGGTCGGTCGGGCATCGGCCTTCGGCCGCAACGCCGAATAGCCGTTCCAACCGAGACAGATCAACACGTTCTCGGCCAGGCCACACGACACTGCCATCGCCGCGGTCTGGAGTGCGGCAGTGGGCGACGCACCCCCCATCAGCACAGTGACGTGGTAGGCGACGTCGTCGATCCCGAGATGGGCAGCGATCTCCTCGGTGGTCATGAAACCCGGCGGCGGGATGATGCCGTCGATGTCGGCCGGCTTCAGGCCGGCGTCGTCGATGGCGTCCATCGACGCGGACAGGATCAGATCACACACGTGATCGTCCGCTCCCCTGATGTAGTCGGTCTCGCCCACACCAACGATCGCAGTCGTCCCCCACACGGTCTCGCTTTGCACTTGTGCCTGGCCTCCCGAGAGCGGTGAGAACGAGACGGATCCTGCCAGATGTGTCACGGTGAGACAAGTTTCCTGTAGTGTGTCGCCATGACCGCGCTCCATCCCGCTCACTCCGACGTCGACGACTGGGCGACGGATTTCGACATCCTCGATCACGGATACGTGAACGATCCGAGCCCCGTGTGGAACGAACTGCGTGCGGGTTGCCCGATCGCCCACACCGAGCGATACGGCTCGACGTGGCTCCCCGTGCGCTACGACGACCTCGCCGAGATCGCCCACGACGTCGAGCGGTTCTCGTCTCGTGACATCGCCGTCATCACCCCGGGCCGCGATCTCGATCCGCTGGCGTCGATGTTGCTTGAGGCACCCCCGATCACCTCCGATCCTCCAGTGCACACCTGGGCCCGCCGCATGCTCCTGCCTCGCTTCGGCCCGTCGGTGATCGAAGCGCTGACGCCGGTGACCGCGGACCTCGCCGACGACCTCATCGATGGATTCATCGACGGCGGGCGAGCCGATGCAGCGCGCGACTACTCCCAGCACATCCCGGTGCGGGTCATCGCCCGGATGCTTGGCGTACCACTCGACGACGAGGCGATGTTCACCGACTGGGCGGTTGCGATCCTCCAGCAGGGATTCAACAACATCGAGGGCGCAACCCATGCAGTCATGGAGGTCATCACCTACTTCGGAGCCAAGTTGGACGAACGGGAGTCCGTGTCGCAGGCCGATCGCCCTGATGACCTGCTCACGATGCTCGTCGAAGCCCGCCACGACGATTCGCCGCTCACCGAACGTCACCGCATCGGCAGCTGCTTCCTGCTCCTGATCGCGGGCATCGACACGACGTGGAGTTCGATCAGCTCCAGCTTGTGGCACCTGGCGGCGCATCCCGAGGACCAGGCGCGCCTACGAGCGGAGCCGGCGCTGATGCCCACGGCGGTGGAGGAGTTCCTTCGCTTCTACAGTCCGGTGACGATGGCCAGATCCGTCACGGAAGACACCGAGTTCAACGGCTGCCCGATGAAGGCTGGCGACAAGATCCTCATGGCGTTCCCGGCGGGCAATCGTGACCCGGAGCACTTCGAGGATCCCGATGTGTTCAAGCTCGACCGCGCTCGCAATCGCCACTTCGCATTCGGTTCGGGGGTCCATCGCTGTCTCGGATCGAATCTGGCCCGCATGGAGCTCCGCGTCGCGATCGAGCGGTTCCTGGATCGTGTTCCCCCTTTCGAACTGGCCGACCCCGACGCCGTTGTGTGGAGCGGCGGACAGATCCGGGGACCTCGCACAGTGCCCGTGTCCTGGTAGCCCCGAGACGCCGACACGAGGAGACGGACATGGAACGACGAGTTCGCATCGGGATGCTCGAGCTAGAGGGAGCGAAGGCGGCGGCCGAACGCGTCGGTGTCCCGGAGATGATGGCGGAGCTGTCGGTGTTCCGCGTGCTGCTTCGCCACGAGAAGCTCGCGGCCCGTGTCAACGGCCTGTTGCATCAACTGTTGTGGGATGGCTCTCTCGATGCTCGGCTCCGTGAGCTGATCATCATGCGGATCGGTTGGTCCAGAGGGTCGGTGTACGAGTGGACTCAGCACTGGCGGGTGGCGCGCATGCTGGAGATCTCCGAGGCCGATCTGGTCGCGGTGCGAGACTGGGCCGACAGCGACCGTTTCGACCGAGCCGATCGCGCCGTCTTGGCCGCCACCGACGAGACCCTCGGCTCCGGCGCGATCAGCGCTACGACATGGTCCGAGATCGAGGAGACGATCCCGAACGAGCTCGCTCGTCTCGAGGTGGTCATCGCCATCGCCAACTGGTCGATGTTCGCTCAGCTTCTGCGATCGCTGGAGATCCCGCTCGAGGACGGCGTCGACCCGTGGCCTCCCGACGGGCAGATCCCCCCACTCGCGGCGGAACCGGTCGCCTCTGCGCTCGAGCACCGATGAGGTCGCCGGCAGGTGAGCTGGCCGTGAGGAGAAGTCGATGAAGCTGGGCGTTCAGATGGTGTTCCAGTCGTACGGATACGACGACTCGGTGACCGATGCACAGGTGATCGATGAAGAGATCCAGCTGGCCGTCCTCGCCGAGCAGCTCGGCTTCGACGCGCTGTGGCCGGTGGAGCACCATTTCGAGGACTATTCGTTCTGCCCCGACAACTTCGTGGTCCTGGCCCACCTCGCCGCGCGAACCACCAGCATCAGCCTCGGGACTGGCGCGGTCATCCTGCCCTGGAACGATCCACTGCGGGTCGCCGAGAAGGCCTCGCTGCTCGACCATCTCAGCGGCGGGCGGCTGCTCCTCGGGTTCGGCCGGGGGCTTGCTCGGCGCGAGTACGAGGGTATGGGTATCGACATGGACACCTCGCGCGATCGATTCGACGAGGCTGCGGCGATGGTCGTCGAGGCACTGCGCACGGGCACGATGCACGGCGACGGCCGCTACTACGCGCGACCGGAGACGCCGAT
>JBBSLH010000151.1:0-9979 GCA_038255425.1 Acidimicrobiales bacterium | reverse complement strand
GTCTTCCGACAGGTCTCGATGAACCGGTTCGAAGACGCGGTCCACACCCACCGTCGCGACGTCGGTGAGCTGTCGACCACCGACTTCGGTGATCACTGGGAGCGAACGCAACGCGACCTGTTCGGCGATGCCATGGACGTGAGCGAGGGCTACCGCGACTGGTGGAGCTACATCCCGCACTTCATCGGCACCCCGGGCTACGTCTACGCCTATGCGTACGGCCAACTGCTCGCACTCTCGGTCTACGCGCAGTACGAAGCCCGTGGCGCCGACTTCGTACCGCAGTACCTCGAACTGCTCTCAGCCGGCGGATCCAAGTGGCCCGAAGAGCTCGGTCGCATCGTCGACTGCGATCTCACCGACCCCTCGTTCTGGAACGCAGGCCTCGACATCGTCGATGCGCAGGTGACAGCGGCCGAAGATGCAGCCCGCGCTGCCGGTCGGCTCTGACGAAGCCCGAAGCGGTACCGTCCTGCCTCCGAAACACCTGGGGGAAGCACTGATGCGACAGATGAGCGGCCAGGACGCAGCGTTCCTGTACGGCGAGACAGCCAACTGGCACATGCACGTATCCGGGCTGATCATCATCGACCCGAGCACGCACGAAGACGGTTGGTCGTTCGATCGCTTCCGCGACCTGCTCATCGCGCGCATCCCCGAGGTCCCCCAACTCCGCTACAAGCTCGTCGACGTTCCCTTCGGCCTCGACCGCCCGGGTTGGACCGAGGACGACGACCTCGACGTCGACTACCACGTGCGCCGCATCGCCGTCCCACAGCCGGGCGACGCTCGAGAGCTCGGCGAGCTCGTCGGGCGCCTCACGAGCTACAAGCTCAACCGCCAGAAGCCGATGTGGGAAGCGTGGGTGATCGAGGGGCTGGAGGACGGCCGGATCGCCCTGTTGCAGAAGATGCACCACTCGCTCATCGACGGCATGTCCGGCGCCGGGCTGGCCGAGGTGCTGCTCGACCTCACGCCCGAGCCGCGACCCGCCAATCCCGAGGTCAAGGACTCGCTCGCCGGCCAGGAGGTCCCGAGCCAGATCGAGCTCCTGGCCCGTGGTGCGCTGAACACTGCGATCCGGACGCCGTTCCGGTTGGCACGGTTCGCCCGCCAGAGCATCCAGCAGGCCGCGGTCGCCATCCCGATGGCGACCGGCAACGCGGTCACGCTCCCGTTGCAGGCACCCCGCACGACACTGAACGTCGACCCGACACCGCACCGCTCCTTCGCCAACGCCAGCGTGAGCCTCGACCGCGTCAAGGCCGTGAAGAAGGCCTACGACGTCAAGATGAACGACATCGTGCTCGCGCTCTGCGCCACCGCCATGCGCGACTACCTCATCGAGATCGGCGACCTCCCCGAGGCGCCGCTCACCGCACAGGTCCCGGTGTCGCTCCGGGTCCAAGGCGACGACGAGGTCGGCAACAAGGTCGGGTCGCTGACGTGTTCGCTCGGCACCGACGTCGAGGATCCCGTCGCCCGCCTCCTGACCATCCACGCCTCGACCTCCGCCGCGAAGGAGATGCGCCAGGCGATGGCCGTCCACCAGATCATGGGGATCACCGAGACCACGCCGCCCGGTCTCATCGCACTCGCGGCGCGGATGTACACCCGCAACAACCTGGCCCGTTTCACACCGCCGGCCAGCAACGTCGTCATCTCCAACGTTCCCGGGCCGCCGTTCCCGCTCTACATCGCCGGCGGCGTGGTCGAGGCGATCTATCCGATGGGGCCGCTGCTCATGGGCATGAGCCTCAACATCACGGTGTTCTCGTACCGCGACAACATCGACTTCGGGTTCATGTCCTGCCCGGAGTCGGTGCCCGATCCGTTCCAGATCGCCGACGGAATCGAGAAGGCACTCCTCGAACTGGAGAAGGCCGCACCCACCTGAGTGCGAATTCGCACGGTGCCGAACAATCAGGGGACAGATCTCCCGAACGGGCGTAGCGTCAACTGCACACCGTCCAAGGGGAGCGAGATGCGAACGATCATCGTCGGGACAGATGGCAGCGAGACCGCGGCAATGGCCGCGAAGGACGCCGCCGAGTTGGCGAGGAAACTCGACGCCGAGCTGCACCTCGTGACCGTGCTTCGGCGCACGAGCACGACCGTCGTCCGTGGCGGAGGCGAGTCGTGGCAGATCAGCGGACTCGACCGTGCGGAGTCGATGTTGGCGGCGACGAAGGGCACCCTCGGTGGGGGCAACATCGTGTGCAATGTGCTCGACGGCGACCCGGCCAAAGCGCTCATCGCCGAAGCGGAACGCATCGGCGCCGACATCATCGTCGTCGGGAACAAACGCACCCACGGCCCGTCCCGCGTGCTCGGCGCCATCGCGAACGACATCGTGGCCCACGCGCCGTGCGGCGTGTTGATCTGCAAGACCACGTGAACACCTGAGCGACCCCAACCGGCACACTGTCGGCGTGGTCGAGATCGCACTGGCGCGCACGGACGACGAGGTCGACCGCGCCCTCGCGCTCGCCGAGCGCGTGTGGGGTGCGCCACCCATCTCCCGACCGATCGCTCGGGCCCAGACGTTCGCGGGTTGGTATGTGAGCCTCGCACTCGACGACGGCACGCTGGTGGGGATGTGCGCCGGGTTCGTGGGCGTGAGCGACGACGGTCTGCATCTCCACTCGCATCTCGCTGCCGTGCTCCCCGATGCCCAGGGACGCGGGATCGGTCGGATGCTGAAGTGGCACCAACGTGACTGGTGTCTCGACCACGACATCCACCACGTCACCTGGACGTTCGATCCGCTGGTGCGAGAGAACGCCCGCTTCAACCTGCACCACCTCGGCGCCGTCGGCGAGCGATATCTCGTCGACCTCTACGGCGAGATGGACGACGAGATCAACCGGGGCCAGCCGAGCGATCGGCTGCTGGTCCGGTGGGATCTGACGAGCGAACGAACGATCCGCGCCCTCGACGAGCCGCTCCCCACGCCGACGGCCAGCGGTTCGTCGATCGGCACGCCCGAGCACATCGTGTCCATGCGAGTTGCCGAGCCCGACGCCGCATTGCGCTGGCGGCTCGACGTACGGGCGGCGATGGTCGCTGCCTTCGATGCCGGCCTACAACCCACCGCCATCGATGCCGACGGCGGGTACGTCTTCACTCCGGAGGAGCCATGACCGCACCCCTTCCCGACGCCGGCATCACGATCGACGCCGTCGAACTCCGGCGGATCGAACTCCCGCTCGTCACCCCGTTCCAAACCAGCTTCGGGACGTGGACGTTCCGCGACATCTTGCTCGTCCGGGTGCTGGCGACCGGTCCTGACGGCCGGGTCGAGGGCTGGGGTGAGTGCGTGGCTGGAACGCAGCCGCTCTACTCGAGCGAATACACCGAGGCGTGCGAGGACGTCAGTCGCGACCACCTCCTCCCGAGACTGTTCGCTTCCGCGGTCCGGCACGGCGCCGACGTCGCCGCTGCGTTCGCCGAGGTGCAGGGCCACCGAATGGCCAAGGCGGCGATCGAGTCCGCAGTGCTCGACGCCGAACTCCGGGCAGCCGACGTCTCGCTGGCGACGCACCTCGGAGCGACGGTCGATCGCGTGCCGGTCGGCGTGTCGATCGGGATCCTGCCGACCCTCGATGATCTCGTCGAGACCGCCGGCCGACACCTCGACGAGGGCTACGCCCGCATCAAGATCAAGATCAAACCGGGATGGGACGTCGAGCCGTGTCGCGCGCTCCGCCGTGCGCACGGCGATGACTTCGGCCTCCAGGTCGACGCGAACGCTGCGTACTCGCCCGACGACATCGCACCGCTCGCGGCCCTGGACGAGTTCGGCCTGCTGCTGATCGAGCAGCCCTATCCCGAGGAGATGCTCCTCGACAACGTCGACCTGGTCGCCGCCATCGACACGCCGGTGTGTCTCGACGAAACGATCGTGAGCGAAGCCGTGGCAGTCGACGCGATCCGCCTCGGCGCCACGTCGATCATCAACATCAAACCCGGTCGGGTCGGCGGGCACCTCGCAGGCAAGGCCATCCACGACCGCTGTCTCGCAGCCGGGGTCCCGGTGTGGCACGGAGGCATGCTCGAGACGGGCGTCGGACGCGCCCCGAACCTCGCCCTCGCCGCCCTCCCCGGATTCACCCTGCCTGGCGACATCTCGGCCGCCGACCGGTACTGGCACCGTGACATCGTGACCCATCCCGCCATCCTCGAGTCCGACGGCACCGTGCTCGTGCCGACAGGTCCGGGCATCGGCGTCGACGTCGACCTCGACTTCCTCACGTCGGTGACGACGTCGGTCGCGCTGCACGAAGCGGACGACTGACCCTCGAGATCTGGCCCACAAGATCTGACACAGCGTCAGATACGGTCCGACCGATGACCGACCGCTCTCCTCACGCCGGCGAACCGATCACCACCACCGACCAGCAGATCGCCGCAGTGCTCGACGACGTGAGCATCCCGACGCTCGTCCTGTCGATGGTGCACATGACCGGCGACCCGTCGTGGATCCGTGGCGATCTCCGGCCCAACGGGCTGTTCCTCAACGAGGTCCAGGGATTCATGGACGAGGAGACCAAGGCACGGGTCCGCTCCGACGCACTCGACGTGATCCGCCAGTACCGCGACGGCGGGTGTTCGCCGCCTCCACCTCCGTCGGCCGAGCTCGTCCAGGAGATGATGAGCTGGCTGGTCTGCGAGCCGGTGCCTGACGAGTACGTGCCGATGATGCTCGAGGAACTCGACCTCGAAGGAACGGATCCGCGCCGCGTCGACTGGTCGCACATCGGCAGCTCGGCCCGCGCCGACCTGCCGGTCGTGATCGTCGGCTGCGGCATGTCGGGCCTGCTCGCCGCCGTCCGCCTCGGCGAAGCGGGCATCCCCTACACCGTGATCGAGAAGAACGCCGGCGTCGGGGGCACCTGGTACGAGAACCAGTACCCGGGAGCCCGGGTCGACGTCGGCAACCACTTCTACTGCTACTCGTTCGAGCCCTCTGATCACTGGACCGAGTTCTTCGCACAACAACCCGAGCTCCAGGCGTACTTCCAACGGGTCATGGAGCACCACGACGTCGACCGACACGTCCGGTGGGAGACCGAGGTCGAGCGCATGGTCTGGGACGAGGAGCGGTCGTCGTGGACCGTCTCGCTGTCTGGCGGCGACTCGCTCGAGGCGCGGGCGGTCATCACCGCGGTAGGACAACTGAATCGACCGAAGCTCCCCGACATCGACGGCATCGAAACGTTCGCCGGGCCCGCGTTCCATTCGGCCCGGTGGGATCACGACGTCGACCTCACCGGGAAGCGCGTCGCCCTCGTCGGCGCCGGGGCCAGCGGTTTCCAGATCGCACCGACCATCGCCGAGCAGGTCGAGGAACTCCACGTCTTCCAACGGACCGCGCAGTGGATGTTCCCGAACCCGCACTATCACGAGGCTGTCGCCGACGGGGTCCGGTGGGCGATGCGCCACCTCCCGTTCTATGCACGCTGGTACCGCTTTCTGCTGTTCTGGCCAGCGTGCGACGGTGGCATGCAGGCGGCCCGGATCGACCCCGAGTGGGAGGACGGCAACCGTTCGATCTCGGCGATCAACGACATGGCGCGCGGCATGTTCACCGACTGGATCACCGACCAGGTCGGCGCCGACGCCGACCTCCTCGCCAAGGTCATCCCCGACTATCCAGCCACCGGGAAGCGCACGTTGCAGGACGACGGAAGCTGGCTCCAGACGCTGACGCGTGACGACGTCGAGCTCCATCGCGAATCCATCGAAGCGATCACACCCACCGGCATCACCACCGCCGAGGGTCACATCGAGATCGACGTCATCGTGTTCGCCACTGGTTTCCACGGCACCTGCTTCCTGTGGCCGATGGAGATCGTCGGCCGCGACGGCGTGACCCTCCAGGACACCTGGGGACCGACCCCCGCAGCCCACCTCGGCATCAGTACCCCAGGTTTCCCGAACCTGTTCTCCATGTACGGCCCGGGGACGAACCTCGCCAGCGGCGGAAGCCTCATCTTCCACAGCGAATGTCAGATGCGCTGGATCGAGCACTGCCTCCAACGACTCGCCGACGGCGCCTCCTCGGTCGAAGCCACCGCCGCCGCCACGACCGACTGGTTCGAGCGCACCCAAGCCGAACTCGACACCCTCGTGTGGACTCACCCGTCGATCGAGCACTCCTGGTACAAGAGCGACGACGGCCGCATCTACGGCCTCTCCCCCTGGCGCCTCGTCGACTACTGGGACTGGACCCGAGAACCCGACCCCGCCGACCTCGACGTCCGCTGACCCCAAGATCGTTCTGGGCGGCGTTCTGGTCACCACATCGGTGGTCAGAACTGCCGATCGAGTGACCAGCAGGGTGGTGGGGCAGGCTGGCGGGCGTGGATCTTCTGATCGTTCGTCATGCGCTGCCGCAGCGGGTCGAGGTCGAGGGCCGTGCCGCCGATCCAGGGCTCGCTCCGCTCGGGCATCGCCAAGCGCAGGCCGTGGCCGACTGGTTGGCGCCCGAGGGAATCGACGCCGTCTACACCAGCCCCATGACCCGTGCTCGGGAGACCGCGGCAGCGATCGCCGCAACCGTCGGGCTGGACGCGACCGTCGAGGACGGCGTCGCCGAATACGACCGAGACTCCGAGGCCTACATCCCCATCGAGGAGCTCAAGGCCGAGGGCGATCCGCGGTGGACCGAGATGCTGGCCGGCGGGTACTTCTCCGAAGAGGGCGTCGACCCGATCGAGTTCCAGTCCGGCGTCGTCGGGGCGATGGACCGGATCATCGACGCCAACCCGTCACGGACCGCCGTCGTGGTGTGTCACGGCGGGGTCATGAACGCCTACGTCGGCCACGTGCTCGGCATCGAGCAGTACATGGTCTTCGAGCCCGCTTACACCGGCATCACCCGCATTCGGGCCTCGAGCCGCGGACACCGCTCGCTCGTCACCTTGAACGAGCACGGGCATCTACGAGGCGTCGGCTGAGCCCGTCGGGCCGAGGCGCGGTGCCAGTTCTTCGATGAGTTCGTCGATCTGACGAGCGCAGGCAGCGAAAACGTCGATCTCGCCTCCACCGGGGTCGACCACCTCTTCCCAGTCGCCCAGTTCGGCGACGCCCGCGCAGAGCGCCAGCACCTGGTCGCGGATCGACCCACCGTCGCTCGGCTTCAGATCTCGGACCAGGCGCAACAACGTGACGGTGTGATCGGCGGCAGCCGGGTGCGTCCGGCGAACCCAGTTCACGTGCTCCGGTGCCAGCGCGACGACGAGGGCCGCACGGTCGAGGTCGACTGGATCGGCCTGCCGACTCGAATGACGAGGGAGGGGGTGACCGACACCCTCGATCGCTGCTCGCGTGCGAATGCTCATCGGCTGACCGTCGACGACGAGGGTGCCCGCGGTCGCGATGTGGAGATCCGGTCGGCGCGCATGCAACGACACGCCGCCCATGACCGAGCGAGCGGCGTTGCCGGTGCAGATGAAGAGAACGTCGGTCGCGGTCACGTGAGTCGGGCGGGCAGCGCGTCGAATGCCACCTTGTCGTGACCCGGGATCACCGTGGCGCCGCCAGCCCGCATCGCCCGCAGCCGGTCGAGGCTCTCGACTTGGAGCTCGTGGTCGTGACCGATCGGCGGCAGCGGCCCACCGTCGATGGTCACAGTGAAGTACGCGCAGTCGGCGGCCAGGACGACCTCTCGCTCCGCGAGGCGGACCCGGAGCGACTGGTGTCCTGGTGTGTGACCGGGCGTCGGGATGCAGGTCACGAGTCCATCGCCGAAGAGATCGTGTTCGCCCTCGGCGAGCACGACGTCGTGACCGAGTCGGTACTCCGCCTGTCGGAACGAGTTCGCAGCCGCCACCTCGTCGTCGGCGCCGGCCTCCCACTCGTCGCGTTGCACCACCACCCGCGCATCGGGGACGAGACCCAGGCCGCCGGTGTGGTCGAAGTGAAGGTGCGACAGCACGACGAGGTCGACGTCGGCGGGGTCGACGTGCGCCTTGCGGAGGCGAGCGTCGACGAGATCCTCGGCGCCGAGGCCGACGTCGAAGAACAGCGCCACCGTGTCGGAGAACTCGCCCGGACCGGTCAGATCGGGATGCATGCCGGTGTCGAACAACACGGTGCCGGCATCGTGTCGGATGAGCCAGGCCGGGACGGGCAACTCGACCCTGGTCTCGTCGCCGCCCGCCTCGAACATGTTCCGGCCGGCAGTGAGCGTGCCGCAGTGAAGTGGTTCGATCGAGATGGTCACAATCACCATTGTCGACCATAGGATTCGCCGAAGCGTTCCTTCTCGTTCGGAGTCACGATGCGAAAGTTGGCACCCGTCGTCCTGGCTGCGCTCTTCACGATCGCGGCCTGCGGCGAATCCGGGTCCGACCGACCCGAGCTCGTCTCGTGGGAACCGCAGTGGAGCTCCTTGAGCAACCTCATACCGGACTCGTCGGCCGTCGACGAAGGCGGCGTCGAAGTGTGCAGCAAGTTCTTGGGCGACGTTCGCGAACGCCGGAACAAGGTGATCCCCACGCCGGATCTGTCGCTCGAAGAACCGGTGACCGAATGGGTCGCCGAGGCCGAGACCATCGGCCTCGACTGCGATCGCGAGGGAGACCTCGTCGAGCGACTCACCGATCTCCACGATCGCGCCGAGGCCATCGAAACGCTCATCGACCAGTTGCCCGGATGAGCGCTGGAGGCTCGCCAGTGCGAACCGGCGCGCTCACGCTCGGCGCACTCGGCGTCGTGTTCGGCGACATCGGCACGAGTCCGCTCTACGCGTTCCGCGAGTCGTTCGAGTCGGCCGGAGATCGCCTGGTCGTCGACGAGGCCGCAGCCTTGGGCATCGTCTCGCTGATCCTGTGGTCGCTCCTGATCATCATCTCCGCGAAGTACCTCGTGTTCGTGATGCGGGCGGATGCCGACGGCGAGGGCGGGATCCTGGCGCTGATGACCATCGCCACCCGATCGAAGGACGGATCGGTGAAGCAGACCGCCGGCACCATCGCGTTCTTGTCGGCCATCGGTCTCTTCGGGACGGCGCTGCTGTACGGCGACGGCATGATCACGCCGGCGATCTCGGTCCTGTCGGCTGTCGAGGGCAGCGAGCTCGCCATCTCGGGCATCGACCACTTCGTGATCCCGGTCTCGATCGTGATCCTCGTCGCGTTGTTCTCCATCCAGTCGCGCGGGACGGGCACCATCGGGAAGATCTTCGGTCCGGTCATGGTCGTCTGGTTCCTGGTGCTGGCCGGACTCGGGCTCCGTCAGATCGCGATGGAGCCCGGAGTCCTCCGTGCCATCTCGCCCACCTACGCGGTGTCGTTCGTGCTCGACAACGGCATCGGTGCGTTCCTGGCACTCGGGTCCGTCTTCCTGGTGGTCACCGGTGGCGAGGCGCTGTATGCCGACATGGGCCACTTCGGCCGTCGGTCCATCACGATCGCCTGGTATGCGCTGGTACTTCCCGGTCTGGTGCTGAACTACTTCGGCCAGGCAGCGCTGCTCATCCGCGATCCCTCGGCCATCGACAACCCCTTCTACCGACTGGCGCCGTCGTGGGGCGTACTGCCGCTCGTCGTCTTGGCGACCCTCGCCACCGTCATCGCGTCGCAGGCGCTCATCTCCGGTGCGTTCTCGCTCACGATGCAGGCGACACAGCTCGGCTACTCCCCACGCATGCGGATCCTGCACACCTCCGAGTCGGAAGCCGGGCAGGTCTACGTGCCCGCCGTCAACTGGGGCCTGATGGTCGCGTGCGTGGGGCTCGTGATCGGCTTCGGTTCTTCGTCTGCGCTCGCAGCCGCATACGGCGTGGCGGTCACCACGACCATGGTCATCACGACCATCTTGTTGTGGTTCGTCCTGCGCGACCGCTTCGGATGGAGTGGCACCGCGGCCACCGCGCTGTGCGCCGCCTTCGGCGTCATCGACATGGGCTTCTTCGCCGCCAACGTGCTCAAGATCCCAGCCGGTGGTTGGTTCCCGCTCCTGGTCGGGCTGG
>JBBSLH010000150.1:0-9997 GCA_038255425.1 Acidimicrobiales bacterium | reverse complement strand
TCGACGGCGGCGCCGATGATCGCGTCGACGTCGAAGCCGTCGACGGCCGACATCCCGTCGGTGACGGTGAGCTCCAGGTCCTCCGCCAGCACCAACGCGATCGCATCGGCGATGCCGAGCTTGCCGCCGAACTCGTCGTAGAGCACGGGCTTGCTCACGCCGGCAGCAGTGGCGAGGTCATCGATCGAGATGTCGGGCCCACCGTCGCGGACGCCTTGCATCGACGCATCGATCAGCCGGCGTCGTTGCGCTGCCCGCTCGTCGGCCGAGCGTGGCGGTCGGCCGCGTCGCGGGGTCTTGGTGGGCTCGGAACTCACACCGTGCAGGATGCCACCAGGGAGCCCTCCATGGGGTCAGCTCACCGAGAACGGCAGCGTTTCGTAGCGACGGACGAACGAGCCGGGGGCGAAGGTCCCGGCAGCGGCGTCGACGGCGAAGCCCGGACAGGAGCGGAGGATCTCCTCGAGCGCGACGCGTCCCATCAGCCTGGCGGCGGCCGCACCGAGACAGTGATGGGCGCCGTAGCCGAACGCAACCGTCTGCTTCGGGCGGCGCTCGATGTTGCATTCGGCGGCATCGTCGCCGAACTGCTGGTCGTCGCGGTTGGCCGACGCGTACGCCAGGAGCACCTTCCGGCCCGCCGGGATGGACCTTCCTTCGATCTCCACGTCCCTGGTGGTCGTCCTCGCCAGTCCCTGGACCGGCGTCGTGAGGCGCAGGAACTCCTCGATGGCGTCGGGGATGCCCGTCGGGTCGGCCGCCAGTCGGTCTCGCTGCGCTGGGTTGGCATCGAGCAGTTCGAGGGCGCCGCCCAAGAGGCCGGTGGTCGTGTCGTTGCCGCCGGTGACCATGGTGAAGGCGAACCCGAGGATCTGTATCGGAGGCACGCCGGAGCTGTCGCCAGTCGCCACGAGATCGCTCACGACGTCGTCGCCCGGATCGGTGCGTCGACGTTCGATCAGGTCGGTGAAGTAGGTGAACAGTTCGCCCACCGTCTCGGCCGCCAGCAGCGGGTCGCCCAACGCATTGGCGGCGACGATCCCCTGGGTCCACCCGTCGAACTTCTCGCGGTCGGCCGGTGGGACACCCAGGTAGTGCGCGACGACGTAGCTGGGCAGGGGTTTCAGTACTGCCTCGACGATGTCGCCGCCACCGGCGGAGACGATCGGGTCCAGTCGTTCGCGTACGAACTGGCGCACGTCCGGCTCGACGTCGCTCACTCGACGTGGGGTGAAGCCCGATGCCACGAGCCTCCGGAACGCGGTGTGGTCCGGTGGATCGAGGAACACCATCGGTGAGACCTCGTCGAGCCCGGCCGCAGCGCGCTCGTCGTACGTGAAGGTGAGGCCCTGCGCCGATGAGTACGCCTCGGTGTCGCGCACGGCTTCGAAGACATGGCGATGGCGCGTCAGCACCCAGTAGTCATCGTCGGCGACGTGGTGCACGGGGTCGTGGTCCCGCAGGAGCCGGTACATCGTGAACGGGTCGCGCCAGGTCTCGCCAGAGCGTGGTTCGAACACCACCGTGTCCCGCATTGCGGCGAGGCTACGTGGTGCAATGAGCAGAATCCCGCGGCGCGTACCGCCCGGCCGACCGTTGATGGCGAGCGCATGAACATCCACCCGAACCTCGACGATGACCCCGTCGCGGCTCGGCGCGTCCGACGTCGCCTTCCGTCGAGTCTTCCGTACCTCCCGGCGCTCGATGGCCTGCGGGCGCTCTCGGTCGTCGCCGTGGTGCTCTACCACCTCGACAACGACCACATGATCGGCGGCTACCTGGGCGTCGAGGTCTTCTTCGTCGTCTCCGGCTATCTGATCACTGGTCTCTTGTTGAACGAACGGACGCACCGTGGCCACGTCGATCTGGCGCACTTCTGGCTCCGACGCGCCCGCCGGTTGCTCCCCGCCGTGGTCGCACTCATCGTCGCCGTCTGCATCTACGCACTGCTGTTCGCGCGCAACGACGTCGCGGGGTTTCGTGGTGACGGTCTGGCGAGCCTGCTCTACGTCCAGAACTGGTGGGCCATCGCCAGCGACGAGTCGTACTTCGCTGGCTTCGGGAGGCCTTCGCCGCTGCGGCACCTCTGGTCGCTCGCCATCGAGGAGCAGTTCTACCTCTTCTGGCCGGTCGTGGTCGCCGTGGTGATGCATCGACTCGGTGGACGACGTCTGCTGATCGGAGCGACCACCGCCGCCATCGTGGTGTCCGTCGGATTGATGTCGTCACTTGCCGACATCACCGATCTCGATCGCGCCTACTACGGGACCGACACCCGTGCCTTCGGGTTGTTGGCCGGAGCAGTGCTGGCCATGGTCTGGCGGCCCGGTGCATCACTGGAGGAGCGAGGTATGCGGCTTCCGGTGGTGGGCCTCGACGTCGCTGCGGGCCTGGCGATCGTGGCGCTGGTCTGGCAGTTCGAGTTCCGCAGCGAGTTCGACTCGGTCACGTTCCCGTGGGCGTTCGTCTGGGTCGACGTCCTGACCCTCGTCGTCATCATCAGTGCCGCCACCGCTGGCTCAGCAGTCGCTCGGGCCATGGGTGCAGGTCCGTTGGTGGAGCTCGGCAAGCGCTCGTACTCGATCTATCTCTGGCACTGGCCGGTGTTCGTGTTCCTCCGTCCAGGCGAAGAACTACCGCTCGAGGGCGTTTTCGCCGATGTCGTGCGCGTCGCCATCGCACTCGCGCTGTCCGAAGTGTCCTATCGGCGCATCGAGCAACCGTTCCGCGACGGTCGGGCCAAGACATGGCTGCGCGGTGTCGCCGCTCGACTGACAGCAGCAGATCGTCTCGGTGCTGGCGTCGGTGGCGCGCTCGCTGCGGTCGTCCTCCTGTTCGGAGCCGTCGCGCTCCAGAAGGACGTGGCGGGCGACGACCTCGAAGCGCAGTTCCGTGAGGCAGTCGAGGCCCAGGGTTCGGACGCGGACGAGATCCTGGCGCAGGAGGACGTACTGCCGTCCACGACAGCGGCTCCCCTCGTCCCGCCGGCGGCACCTGCTGCACCGGCGACGACCACGACCACCACTCCGATCCCGACGACGTTGGCCGATGGGACGACGACGGGCGCGCCGGTCACGATCGTGGGGGAGTCCGTCACGCTGGGGGCGAGGGACGAACTCAAGCGGCGGCTTCCGGTGAGCACGGTCAACGCGGAGATCAGCCGCGACTTCGTGAAGAGTGTCGATGTCGTCGAACTCCTGGCCAGAGAGAGCCAGCTGCATCCGATCGTCCTCGTCCACATCGGGAACAACGGTGCCGTCCCGGATGGCGAACTCGACCGCCTCCTCGCTGCCGTCGGCGACCGGCGCGTCATCCTCACCACGGTGAGCGTGCCCCGCCGGTGGGAACAACAGGTCAACTCGTCGCTGATCAACTTCGCGGGCAAGCACGACAACGTCGAACTGTTGGACTGGCAGGCGGTGGTGGCCGCGGACCGGAGCCTCTTGTTCGACGAGGTGCACCTGACCAAGCCGGGGATCCAGCGCTATGCCGCGTTCCTCGTGGAGGCCATCGGTCCGCCCTGAGCCGATGCCCAGGGCGGACGTCGCTACAGGCCGGCGTCCACCGTGGCGTCGATGATCGACTGCTCGATCCCACAGTCGAGCGACGCCTGGATGACCGGCTCGAGTGCCTCGGGTTCGAACGTGGCCAGACCCTTCGCCAACAGTTCGGCTTCGCCTTCACGTTCCACGGCGGTCGTGCCGGCGCACACGGCCTGCTGTTCGGTCGCACCTTGCGCCGTCAGCTTGTCGAACAGCGTCGACTGGATGATGCCGGGCTCGGGTGTGGTGCCGAAGGTCGACGGGTCGACTGGTGCCGTGTCGACCGGTGGTGCGGTGGTCGTGGTCGGGAGCGGCTGCGACGCATAGGCGAGCTGCGAGACCTCGCCGGAGGTCTTCTCCGAGGTGGTGAACAGGAGCACGGCCGTTGCACCCACGAACACGAGCGCGACTCCCCAGGCGATGGCCCGTGTGCCGGTCGGTTTCGTGGCCAAGACGACGGCCTTCTCGGCGTCGACCTCGCCGATGTTGAGCAGCCCCTTCTCGTCCGCCCAGACCAACAGCGGCGGCATGACCACGAGCGCTGCGAGGAGTGCGACGGCGACGTTGAGCGTGACGATGATGCCGAAGTCCCGTAGCAGGGGAAGGGCGGAACCGATCAGGACGGCGAAGCCACCGATGGTGGTCACTGCTGAGGTGAAGAACGCACGACCAGTACGGCCTGCCGCCTGGTTGCTGGCAGCACGCGGGTCGAGTCCCGCCTGCCGTTCCTCGAGATACCGGGCGAGGATGAGCACCGAGAACTCGGTACAACTCGCCACGACCAAGGGTCCCGAGACCGTCGTCAACGGCGAGAGCGTCAGCCCGAATGCACCGACGACCACCGACGACGTACCGACGGCGAGACCGATCGGCACCAGAGCCAGGAGCGCTCGGGGGAGGCTACGGAATCGGATGAGCAACCAGAACGCCACCAGGGCGAGGCCGAGGTACGTGAGCACGGCGCGGTTGGCCGACAGGTTCTCGAGGAGGCCGACGCCCACCACGGCGAGGCCGGCCGGGACGGCACGGATCGCAGGCTCGTCAGCGTCGAGACCGACGCGCAGCAGCGAGTCGTCCTCCAGTTCGAGGGCGGCGATCCGGCTCTCGAGGTCGTTCTCGAGTCGGTCGACCAGAACGGCACGTTCATCCAGACCAGCCGGAGCGAGGCGGAGGTTGATCTGCGTGGCCGTGCGGTCCGGGTTGAGGAGCACGCGCTCGATGTCGGGGGGCATGACCTCCGCGGTGGCGACGAGGTCGGCCGACGTCGGGGCCAGCGGCGTGGCCCCCGGCACGGCGATGATCTTCGCGATCGTGTTGACGAGGCTCGACGTCGTCGCCACCTCGTCGCTCGACTCGGCCTCGAGGGTGAATTCGTTGACGACCTCGGAGACCTCGTCGGCGAGCACGTTGTTCGACTCGACGAGGATGCCGAGCGTCGAAGAGAAGCCGGTGTCCTCCTCGAGTGTCTCGACGTCCTTGACGGTCTGACTGCTCTGGTCGATCCACCGGAGCGGATCGGATTCGATCTTGAAGCTGCCCTCGAGGGCGATGCCGCCGATGAACAGCGCGATCGAAGCGATCACGAGCGGGACGGCGGTCTTCGACGGCAGGGAACCGAGCTTCACGACCGCTCGTTCGACGATCGACTCGCCGCGGTCTCCAGTGGGGACGCGGTACTCACGGATGCCGAGGACGGCCGTCGGGATGACGACACCGACAAACACGAGCACGACGATGCCGACGGCGAGCATGACGCCGAAGTCGCGGATCATCGGGACCTGCGACACCTGGAGCGCGAGGAAGGCGACCACGCCGCTGATCGTGGCCACGATGAGGGCGGGGACGAGGTTGGCCTGGGTCTCCGACATCGGGTGCTCGGCATGGTCGAGCACGACCTCTTCTTCCACCCGGTTGTGGATCTGGATGGCGAAGTCGATGCCCAGCCCGATGAGGATCGGCAGACCGGAGATGGTCACCAACGACAGGTCGACGTCGATGAATCCGAGGATGGCGAACGACCAGGCGACGCCGATGAGGACCGACAGCAGTGGGAGCAGGCGCCAGCGGACCCGGAACAGCAGCAGGAGGACCACGGCCATGACGGCGAGTGCCGCCGCGCCGAGGGTGAGCATGCCGCCCTGGAGGTAATCGTTGATCTCGGCGAGGAACACGGGGGAGCCGGTGGTGACGACTTCGAAGCCGTCGAGTTCGGCGGTGTTCATGATCTCGACCACGGCGTCGG
Organism: Acidimicrobiales bacterium; assembly: GCA_038255425.1. GTDB lineage: Bacteria > Actinomycetota > Acidimicrobiia > Acidimicrobiales > Salinilacustritrichaceae > Salinilacustrithrix. The sequence goes on along the minus strand of JBBSLH010000150.1, from coordinate 4,213 downwards.
TGCCCGCCGCAAGGGTGTCGAGATCGGCGTTGCCGGTCAGCAGGACGCCGCCGACTGCGGTCTGCAGGTTGGGGTAGGTGCCCCGGAGGGACGCCCGCACGGTGCGGTCTTCGCCGGTCGGTTCGACGACGGCGCCGTCGTCACCAACGCTGAAGTTGGTGTTGTCGAAGAGGAGGAACTTGGTCCACTCCGGATTCGTCATCTCCTGCTCGTCGATCGAGGTGAGGCGAGCGAGCTGGAGCTCGATGTCGGCCTGGCGGATGGCCTTGCCCTCCTCCGACGGCTCGCGGTCGAGCGCAGAGACGAGTGCGTTGGTGCCGACGCTCTGCTTGACGATCTGTTCGGAGAAGCCCAACGACGTCAGGGGGGCGACGACCGAGTACACCTCGGGGATCTCACGGAGCTCGGCTTCGAGACGGGTCAGCTCGGCCAGGTTGTCGCCGGCGAAGAGATCGGTGATGTCCTTGCCGTCCTCGGCGCGGAGCAACACGATGATCGCCTCGCCACCGAAGTCGTTCTGGAACTCGACGTTGTCGATCGCGACCTGCGAATCGGGGTTGAGGTAGCTGTCCTGCCCCGTGGCGAACTCGAGTTGGCTGAGACCGAAGCTCAACATGCCCGTGATCACCACGACGAGCGCGAGAACGGCATACCAGTACTTGCCGAGCTGTACGCCGGCATTCCTCCAGAACTGTTCCATGTCCTTGTGGGTGACTCTCTGTCGTCGGTCGGTTTCGTGGGTATCGTGCGCGTCCGGTGTATCGCTTTCTACTCGTCATTCTGGCCGCGCTCGTCGTCGCCGTGTCGGGTTGTCGCAATCGTCCCGATTTGGAGGCCGACACCGTGCGGGTGAGCTGGTCTGACCGTCGGATCGAGCTCGTCGTGATCAGCTGCGGTCTCGACGACGACGTCTTCGTCCTGGGCGCCGAATCGAGCGGAGCATTCGTGCAGATGCTGCTGGTGACCGATGGCGAAGCGGTCGACCCGACGCGCTCGGCCGTGACCGTCGAGGTCGATGTCGGAACGTTGGGAGCGGGCTCGGCGGACCTGCTCGGCGTCGACCCCGGATCGCCCGGCGCGATCACCAACGCGTCGATCCGGGGAGACAGGATCGACGTCGATGCCGATGCGCGCATCCTCGGGCAGGCGGGCTCACCAGTCGTGTCGATCGAGGTCGACGCTCGCTGCCCGGCGGTCGAAGACTTCGTCTGACCGTCGAAGAATTCTCCGTCGAGCGCTCGACAACGGGAGAATGGATGGGTGACGCCCGACGAAGCAGCCGACGGACATGACGGCGGACCTGAGGACGAACCAGGTGGGTTCGACGACCTCGGTCTCGCGGATGAGCTGCTTCGGTCGTTGACCCGACTCGGCTATGAGGAACCAACGCCCGTCCAGCGTGAAGCGATCCCTGTCCTCCTCGAGGGCAAGGACGTGTTGGGTCAAGCCGCGACCGGCACCGGGAAGACGGCGGCGTTCGCGTTGCCGATCCTCCAGGCGATCGGTGCGGGCGCTCCCGCTGTCCCCACGGCGCTGGTCGTCGTCCCCACGCGCGAGCTCGCCGTCCAGGTGAGCGAGGCGATGTTCAAGTACGGCCAGGACTTCGGGATCAAGGTGCTCCCCGTGTTCGGTGGCCAACCGATCGTCCGTCAGCTGAAGGAACTCAAGCGCGGGGTGCACGTCGTCGTCGCCACGCCCGGACGTGCAATCGACCACATCAAGCGACGGTCGCTCGACCTCGCCGCCGTCACCACCGTCGTGCTCGACGAGGCCGACGAGATGCTCGACATGGGCTTCACCGAGGACATCGAGGCGATCCTCGATGCCACACCGGACAACCGTCAGACCGTGCTGTTCTCGGCCACGATGCCGCGACGCATCGCCAAGCTCGCCGAGCGCTATCAGCGAGACCCGGTCCGCATCGAGATCGGCAAGCCGAAGACCGAGTCGGGCAAAGCACTGATCCGCCAGACCGTGTACTACGTGCGGCGCGCCGACAAGTCGTCCGCGCTCGGACGGGTCCTCGACATCGAGCAACCGGATGCAGCAATCGTGTTCTGCCGGACGCGCCACGAGGTCGATGAGTTGAGCGCCACGATGAACGGCCGTGGGTATCGGGCCGAGGCACTGCACGGCGGCATGGACCAGTCGCAGCGTGATCGAGTCATGGCCCGTCTGCGCGACGGTACGGCCGAACTCCTCGTCGCCACCGACGTCGCCGCTCGCGGACTCGACGTCGACACGCTGACGCACGTCGTCAACTTCGACGTCCCCGCCGCTGCCGAGAGCTACGTGCATCGCATCGGTCGAGTCGGTCGAGCGGGTCGTGAGGGTGTCGCGATCACCCTCGCCGAGCCCCGCGAGAAGCGCCAGATCGGCAACATCGAGCGGTTGATGAAGCAGTCGATCACGGTGGCGAAGGTGCCTTCGGTGGCCGACCTGCGGACCAAGCAGATCGAGCTCACGGTCGAGGCGTTGAACGAAGCGCTCGCCGGTGTCGACCTGGAGGACTACAACGGCGTCCTGCACGCGCTGGCCGGCGAAGACCAACGTCGGCTGACGCTGGCCGCCATCAAGCTGGTCCATGAAGCTCGCGGCGCCACGCTCGACGAGCGAGAGATCCCCGACGCATCCCACGCGGCGAACAAACACGACAAGGACGGCGCCAAGGGCAAGGGCAAGGGCAAGGGGAAGCCGGGCTCGTCGAAGCCTGCGTCCGGGCCGACGGGATTCATCTACGTCAGCGTCGGACGCAAGGCCGGCGTGCGTCCGAAGGATCTGGTGGGTGCCTTCGCCAACGAGAGCGGGCTGACCGGACGGGAGATCGGGCCGATCCGCATCGCCGACAACCACTCCATCGTGGGCGTGCCCGAGGCGCAGGTCGTCGACGTGATCCAGGCGATGAAGAAGGCGCAGGTCCGAGGCAAGCCCATCAAGGTCCGCCCCTACGTCGAATGACCGGGACGACGCTCTGGTCCGAGCCCTGGGTGGTGCACGAAGACGACCACGTGCTCATCGTGTCGAAGCCAGCGGGCGTGAACACGCATCGCTCCGACGTGCACGCACAGGACGGCATGTACGAGTGGGTGCAGCGTCAGCGTCCCGACGTGTCGCTGTCCATCGCTCATCGCCTCGACAAGGTGACTTCCGGACTCCTCGTGTTCGGCAAGACCACGACGGCCAATCGTGCGTTGGCGCGCCAGTTCGAAGACCGCTCTGTCACCAAGCAGTACGACATGATCACGTCGGCAGATTCCCCACCGAGGACTGCCATCGCCGACCAGCCCATCGATGGAGCGTCGGCGTCGACCGACTTCGAACGCCGAGCCTCGGGTGCCGTGAACCATCGGTACACAGCGATGCCGCACTCGGGTCGTACGCACCAGGTGAGGCTCCATGCGGACTCGCTCGGACTCCCCATCACCGGGGATGTCGACCACGGCGGCAGCGAGGCCCCGCGGGTGTATCTGCACGCCGGTTCGATCGCGTTCGACCACCCCGAGGGCGGACGTCGCGAGTACGCGTCGCCGGCACCGACCAGCTTCGACGACCTCCTCGCCGGTCGGGGATCGCCGCTCGGTCCGGGCGCACGGCTGGTGGCCGCCCACGAGGCCCGTGCCGCGCTCCTCGATGCAACCGACACCGACGCGTATCAATGGGTCGACCGCCACCATGACGGATTCGCCCATCTCCGGATCGAACGACTCGGGCGCGTCGCACTCGTGCTCGACTACCACGACGCTCGGAGTGACCTCCCGGACGGGTGGGTCGACGCGCTGCACAAGACCCTCGAGCTCGACGGCGTGTACCTGCAGCATCGGCCGCGTGGCGGCGGAGGCGGCGCTGCCGTGCGCGTCTCCGGCGACGCCGAGCCTCGGTTCGAGGTGTCGGAACTCGGTGTGCGCTACCGGATCGACCTCGAGGCCAGCGCGACCTCGAGCGGACTCTTCCTCGATCAACGCGAGACACGACGCGAGTTGCTGCTGATGCCGCTGGCGGGCAAGACGGTCCTCAACGCCTTTGCCCACACTGGTGCGTTGTCGGTGGCAGCGGCACTCGCCGGTGCCGAGACGCTGACGCTTGACCTGTCGAAGCACTACCTCGACTGGGCGCGCGAGAACCTCCGGACGAACGACGTCGACCCCGGCGACCACGACTTCATCTACGGCGACGCCCTGGAGTGGATGTCGCGGTTGGCGAAGAAGGGCCGCAC
>JBBSLH010000149.1:0-10010 GCA_038255425.1 Acidimicrobiales bacterium | reverse complement strand
TGCGTGTGATAGGTCACGTCGAGCATGCGAGCGGTCGACTCGGCCCGCTCGATGTAGCGACCGGCCCAGAACAGCGATTCAGCGTGGCGTGCCAGCATCTATTCGTCCTCCGGTGCCAGGACCCAGGTGTCCTTCGAGCCACCGCCCTGGCTCGAGTTCACGATCAGCGACCCCTTGGTCAGCGCGACCCGGGTGAGTCCGCCGGGGATGACCTCGACCTTCTCACCACAGAGGACGAACGGACGCAGGTCGATGTGGCGACCTTCCATCCGGTCATCGACGAGCGTCGGATGGCGCGACAGTTGGCAGAGCTCCTGCGCGATGTAGTTCCGCGGATCGGCCTCGATCTGTCGTCGACACTGCTCGAGCTCCTCGTCGGTCGCCTGCGGGCCGATCACCACGCCGTAGCCGCCGGCTTCGGCCACGGGTTTGATCACGAGTTGGTCCAGCCGGTCGAGCACCGCGGCCCGTTGCTCGGGTTCCCACAGCAGGTACGTCTCGATGTTGGGCAGGATCGGTTCCTCGCCCGTGTAGTAGCGGATCATGTCCGGGACGTAGGCGTACACCGCCTTGTCGTCGGCCACGCCGTTGCCGACCGCGTTCGCGATCGTCACCGTCTGGGCGCGGGCAGCGGCCATGAGACCAGGCACACCGAGCGTCGAGTCCGGGCGGAACACCACGGGGTCGAGGAAGTCATCGTCGATGCGCCGGTAGATCACGTCGACCCGTTGCATCCCCTGGGTCGTGCGCATCGCCACGGTGTGGTCGTCGACGACGAGGTCACGCCCCTCGACCAACTCCACCCCCATCTGTCTGGCCAGGAACGCGTGCTCGAAGTACGCCGAGTTGTAGACGCCGGGAGTGAGCACGACGACGGTGGGGTCGTCGCCGGCCGCCGGGGGTGCCACGGACTGCAGGGCGTGCAGGAGCGAGAGCCCGTAGTGGTCGACCGGACGAACCCGGTGGTTGGCGAAGATCTTGGGGAGGACCCGGGTCATCGCCTGCCGGTTCTCGAGCACATACGAGATCCCGGAGGGGTTGCGCAGGTTGTCCTCGAGAACGCAGTACTGGCCCTCGGCGTCGCGCACGATGTCGACCCCGGCGACCAGGCACCGGGCGCCGTGCGGCACGGGGATCCCGAACGCCTCACGGTTGAATCCGTCGGACGACGCCACCAACCACCACGGGACGATGCCGTCGCGGATGGCAGCACGCTCGCCGTTGTACAGGTCGTCGAGGAACCGGTTGAGCACCGTGACCCGTTGGGCGAGTCCCGCCTCGACGTGCGTCCACTCATCGGACGGGATGAGCCGAGGAACGAGATCCATCGGGAACGTCCGCTCGACGCCTTCACTCTCGCCGTAGACGGTGAATGTGATGCCCGCGGTCCGGAACGCTTCGTCGCGCAGACGCTCCCGGCGGATCAGTTCGTCCGGGGGAAACGCGCCCAGCTGGGCGACCAAGGCGTCGTAGTGCGACCGCGCGTTGCCCCCAGCGGTGCAGGCTTCGTCGAAGAATCCGTCGGTCTCGTACCCGGAGAACAGGCCATCCATCGACGCCGACCGTACAGACCGCCTGCCTCGTTCGTCGGCCGGAGCAGACGAAGATCGTGTTACGGGTGGCGGTCTGCACGAATCGCTGGTCCACAGCGCTTCACCTGTCGACGGCTGGACGATCGGATCGACAGAGTCTCAGTGTCCGGCGCGGACCTTGCCGGTGGCGTTGCCGTGGAGTCGCTCAGCGTGGCGGTTGAGGCCGACCAGTTCGGCTTCGATCCCACGCTCGGCGAACTTCTCGACGACGGCGTCGAGTGCGACGACGGCCGAGGTGTCCCAGATGCGGGCATCGCTCAGGTCGATCTCGACTCGCTTGACCTCGACGGCGTCGTAGTCGAACTGGTGGACCAGATCGTTGGTCGATGCGAAGAACAGTTCGCCGGTGACGGCGTAGAGCCGCTCGACGTTGTCGGGATCGACGACGCTGGTGACCGAGACGACGTGCGACACGTGGCGGACGAAGAACACGGCCGACAACACGACGCCGGCACCGACGCCGTAGGCGAGGTTGTGCGTGAGGACGACGATCGCGACCGTTGCCGCCATCACCGTCGTCTCGTTCTTCGGGATGGATCGCAAGGTGTCGGGACGGATGCTGCGCCAGTCGAAGGTGCCGATCGCGACCATGATCATCACGGCGACGAGCGCGGCCATCGGGATGCGGGAGACCCAGTCACCCAGCACGAGGATCAGGACCAAGAGGAACAGGCCGGAGGCCAGCGTCGACAGGCGGGTGCGTCCGCCGGTCTTGTGGTTGATCATCGACTGGCCGATCATGGCGCAACCCGCCATCCCACCGATGAAGCCGGTGAAGACGTTGGCGATGCCCTGACCTCGTGACTCGCGGTTCTTGTCGGAGTCGGTGTCGGTCAGGTCGTCGAGCAGCTGCGCGGTGAGGAGCGACTCGAGGAGGCCGACGAGGGCGAGCGTGATCGAGAACGGGAGGATGATGCTGAGCATCTCGAGCGTGAGCGGCACGTCGGGGAGAGCGAGGAACGGCAGCGAGTCGGGCAGGGCGCCCATGTCGCCGACCGTCGGCAGATCGAGGTCGAAGCCGATCGCGAATCCGGCGAGCACCACGATCGCCACCAGCGGCGAGGGGATGGCCTTGGTGACGCGAGGGAGGCCGTAGATGATGGCGAGTCCGGCGGCGACGAACGCCAGGTTCAGTGGGAGGCGGTCGCTGGTTGCCTCGTCGCTCAGGAGGATGTGCGGGACCTGTGCGAGGAAGATGAGGATCGCCAGGGCATTGACGAATCCCAGCATCACGCTTCGCGGGATGAACCGCATGAGTTCACCGACGCCGAGATAGCCGAAGCCGATCTGGATCGCGCCGGCGAGGATCGTCGCAGCGAACAGGTAGCCCACACCGTGATCGGCGACCAGGGGGATGACCACGAGCGCCATCGCTGCCGTGGCGGCGGAGATCATGCCCGACCGTCCGCCGGTCAGCGAGATGATGATCGCGATCGAGAACGATGCGTAGAGGCCGACCTTCGGGTCGACGCCGGCGATGATCGAGAACGAGATCGCCTCGGGGATCAGGGCGAGCGCGACGACGAGGCCGGACAGGATGTTCGTCCGGGGATCGGCGAACCAATCGCGGCCGCGCTCGGCCGATCGATCCGTGGGGCGGGGCGTCGTGCCGCGCGAAGTGGAGATGAATGACATGGACGCGGTGCAGGCTTTCGTGGGCAGGCGTTTTGGGAAACGCCGTTACATGCTCTTCACGAGTTGGTACTGCAGGGCGTCCCGCCATGCTAGATGAATCAAGCAGGGCGCGTGGTGCCGCGGGGTGTGTCTTGGGTCACACCCGCCGGCTTCTCCGTGTCTTCTCGTCTGACCCGAACAGCACCCGCCCTGTGGCCCGTTGTGACCACGGTCTGACTGGTCGGCCGCCTCGGACGAATGACCTGATCGGGGCATGTGGCACCGGACTGGATCTGCCGATGTGTTCTCTCAGGAGGATGGGACATGGGAAAGCAGTTGGGGATGCACGTACGGCTGGCGATGGAACGCGACGGCACCGAGCGGTCTCCGAGACGGTTGATGGTGATCCTGCTGAGCTGCCTGGTGGTTTGCATCCTGGCGTTGGTGGATCCCACAGCGGTCCGAGTCGCCGGCGCCATCGCCCTGATCTCGACCGCCGTGTCTGCGTGCAGCCACCGCACACCCGGACCGACGCTCGGGGTGACGGGGTTCGCCGGCGGGATGACCGTCCTCGTCCTCAGCGAGTTCGGGGTCCCCGATGCGGAGTCGCCCGCCACCTGGATGCTCCTGGTGGCGCTCGTCGCCTACCCCTTGGTCGGATTCGCCTTCTTCGAACAACTCGCGCGACACCGCAGGATCCGCGAGTCGGATCTGCTGGTCGAGGCGGGGCTGCTCGGCGCGGCCTCGGCCCTGGTCGTTCAGGCCGTGGTCGAGTGGCGGGTTCCCGTGCTCGATCATGCGTGGAGCCCAACGGCGGTCTCGCTTGCCGCGGTGATCGCCGGGCTCGACGTGTCGCTCGTCGTCATCGCCGGGCGTGCCCTGCCGATGGAGTCGTCTCGCCGATCCGGGATCATCCCGCTCCTCGGCGCGGCCGTGCTCATGGTCGCACTGCACGTGGGGAGCACGCTCTCGATGGCGCTCGGGCAGTCGCTCGACCATCTGGACGTGATGGCCGCACTGCCGCTGCTCTTCTTCGCAGCGGCAGCCGTGATGGACCTGGTCACACCAGCGCCCAAGCACCTCTCCTTCGACGTGCATCGTTTCTCGCCGACACATGCGATGGTCGTGGGGCTCTCCGTGCTGGCGGCGCCAGCGGTGTTGTCGATGCAGGTACTCAGCGGTGTGTCGGTCTCGGCGACGGTGGCCGTTGGTGCTGCGTCGAGCGCGCTCGTTCTCGCTTGGCACGTGGTGACCCTGCTCCGGGAGCGTGCTGCCAGCGAGCACCGGGCCACCCACGACGACCTGACCGATCTGCCCAACCGGGTCCTGTTCCTCGACCGACTCGGCCGAGCCATTGCGCACGCTTCTCGCCACAACGCGCCGGTCGGCGTGCTCTACCTCGACCTCGATGGCTTCAAGGACGTCAACGACACGCTCGGGCACGAGTCCGGCGACCAGCTCCTCCAGATCACGGCGAAGCGCCTCCTCACCTGCGCTCGTGAGGAGGACACCGTCGCCCGCCTCGCCGGCGACGAATTCGCCATGCTCCTTCCCCACCTCGCGTCCGCCGACGACGTACTCCGGGTCGCCGAGCGAGTGCTCGAGGCGCTCGACGAGCCGGCATTCCTCGAGGGTCAGCGAGTCCGGAACACCGGGAGTGTCGGCGTCGCGGTCTACCCGCAGGACGGCGCGACCGCGCTCGAGTTGATGACGGCAGCCGACTCGGCGATGTACCGGGCGAAGGACCACGGCGGCGCCACCGTCGGCGTCTTCAGTTCCGAGCTGTATCGACACGCTGCAAGTCGCCTCGAGATCGAGAATGCGCTCGTCGAGGGACTGGAGCGGGCCGAGTTGGTCCTGCACTACCAGCCGATCGTGCAGGCCGACACTGGCCTGATCGCCGGAGCAGAAGCATTGGTCCGCTGGCAGCACCCGACCCGCGGACTCCTCTCGCCGGCCGACTTCATCCCCGTCGCCGAGCAGTCAGATCTGATCGCGGTCATCGGTCGGCAGGTCCTGCGCGACGCCTGTGGTGAGCTCGCCCGATGGGCGGTTGCCGGATTCGGCGATCGATTCGTGTCGGTGAACGTCAGCGGTCGTCAGTTCCAGGGCGACATCGTCTCGGACGTGACCTCGGCGCTGCGTGAGACGGGCGTCGAACCACGGCGACTGCTGCTCGAACTCACCGAGAGCACGGCCGTCGACGACCTCGACTGCGTGGCCAAGCGCCTCCATGAGCTCCGCGATCTCGGCGTGTCCGCCGCCATCGACGACTTCGGCACGGGCTACTGCGGTCTCCAGTACTTGGGTGACCTCCCGGTGAGCACGCTCAAGCTCGACCGGTCCTTCGTGCAGTCGATGACGCCGAGTGCGGCCGCGATCGTCGCCGCGACAATCGCCATGGCCCACAGTCTCGGACTCCAGTTGGTGGCTGAGGGCGTCGAGACCAGCGAGCAGCGGCGGTTCCTCGAGCGCAGTGGCTGCGACCGCCTGCAGGGCTACATCATCGGTCGTCCCATGCCCGGCGACGACTTGCTCGCGATGCTGCGCGCGGAGACGGGCGAAGTGGTCGAAGCGTCGGTCCCGGTCGAGGCACCGGCCCTCGTCGTGGCCCCAGCGCCGGTCATCGCGGTCGACGAGTCACCTGCTCGCTCGGCTGTCGGGCCGGAGGACATCCGACCCGACAGCCGGACAGCCATGCCCGCGTTCGAGGCGTAGCCCGAGGAGCGCGACGCCGCCGGCCGCCATGGGTCACGATGACGGCGTGACGTTCGACCACGAGACGAGAGCCGCGGTGGCCGCCGTCTTCGATCGACTCGTCCCTGAGGACGAGTACCCGGCCGCCAGCGATGCCGGCCTGTTCGACTATCTGGACCGCATGTCAGCCGAGGAGCACACCGCATCGCTCGTCGACGACGCCGTCGCGGTGGTCAGGGGCCTCGACGCTGTCGCTGTCGAGGAACACGGGTGCTCGCTGAGCGACCTCGACGCCGAGCGGCTGGACGAGCTGATCACCGACCTCGAGTGGTCGGACCGTGAGGCCCTCGTCCAACGTGCGGCCGAGGCCTACTACGGCGGGGCCGACCGGGTCGGGGCACAGATGATCGGCTACGACGCTCGTCCACGGCGAACGCCGGATGCGCAGGTGGCCGATCCCGCGGTGCGCGCGTCGAAGTTCGACGAGATCGACTCTCGCTACGACGTCGTGGTCCTCGGAGCCGGTGCGGGCGGCGGAGTCGCGGCCTGCACGCTGGCCGAGGCCGGAGCGAGTGTCCTCCTGGTCGAACGCGGCGAGGTGTTGCCGTACGACAGGGTCGGCCGCGACCATCTCCGAAACCATCGGTCCTCGGTCCACGGCAACAACACCGGCCCCCCGACTGTCGGGAATCCCCGTGAGTGGGTCGGCCGCGACGGCCGCGTCGCCGACGTCGACGTTCCACACGATCCGCGATGGCACAACAACGCGATGACCGTGGGCGGCGGCAGCCGGGTGTACCAGGGGATGGCATGGCGGTTCGCTCCCACGGACTTCTGCATGGCGTCGACCTACGGCGTGCCCGAAGGGAGCTCACTTGCCGACTGGCCGATCGGGTACGACGACCTCGAGCCGTTCTACAGCTGGGCCGAACACGCCCTCGGTGTGTGCGGCGATGCATCGGGTCATCCGGCGATGGGCCCGAGATCGACCGACTACCCGATGCCGCCGCTTCCGACGAACACCGAAGCTGCGATCCTGGGGGCGGGGGCCGCGCAGCTGGGCCTGCGCACCGGTCCCGTCCCGCTCCTGATCAACTCCGTCCCGCGAGACGGACGAGCTCGATGCGTGCAGTGCGGCGAGTGCGTGGGCTTCGCCTGCCCGTCGGGAGCGAAGAACGGCACCTACGACACGGTCATTCCCCGAGCGCTGGCCACCGGCAACGCGCAGTTGGTCGCCGGGACACGCGCAGTGGAGATCGACGTCGACGACTCGGGCGTCGTGCACGGCGTCCGCCTCGTCGATCAACGAACCGGCGCCGAGCGGACAGTGGCTGCTGGCGACGTCGTGGTCGCGTGTGGCGCGATCGAGTCGGCTCGACTCCTTCTCGACAGCCGTTCGGGTCGACATCCCACCGGCCTCGGCAATGCCCACGATCATGTGGGCCGCCACCTCCAAGGACACAGCTTCGTGAGCGTCTTCGGTCGCTTCGACGAGCCGGTGCTCGATCTGGCCGGACCCGGTGTCAGCATCGCCACCGTCGACCACCTCCACGGCAACGACGGGGTCGTCGGCGGCGGGGTGATCGCCAACGAGATCGTCAAGCTCCCGATCGTCCACTGGAGGTGGGCGTATCACCCGGATGCGCCGCGGTGGGGCGCCGCTGCGAAGGCGGAGATGCGCGACAGCTATCGCACGACGAGTCATCTGTTCGGCCAGGTGCAGGAGACGCCTCGGCCCGGGAACCGCGTCACGCTCGGCGATGCGAGGGATGACCTCGGGTTCCGGGTCGCACGTCTCGCAGGCGCGGCGCACGACGAGACCGTGAGGACCGCACATCACATCCGCGACATCGCGAGTCGATGGATGAAAGCGAGCGGGGCACGCGCAGTGTGGGCCGACGCCGTGCCCACCGGACTCACCGCCGGACAACACCAGGCAGGGACCTGTCGGATGGGCGCCGATCCGTCGACGTCGGTCGCCGACCCCGACGGCAGGGTGCACGGCCACCAGAACCTCTGGATCGCAGACGGCTCGCTCCACGTGACGAACGGTGGGGTCAACCCGGTCCTCACGATCTACGCGCTCGCTCGGCGCACCGCGTCGATCCTCGCGTCGACCCGGTGAGCGAGTAGAAGAAGACCCGTGACCGACGCCTCAGAGCCCAGCATTCGTGAGGACTTCATCCGCGACAGGATCCGCGCCGACAACGAGGACGGGACATTCGGCGGTCGTGTCCAGACGCGCTTCCCGCCGGAACCGAACGGCTACCTCCACATCGGTCACGCGAAGTCGATCTGTCTCAACTTCGGCCTGGCCGACGAGTTCGGTGGCGTCTGCAATCTCCGGTTCGACGACACCAACCCCGCGGCCGAGGACCTCGAGTACATCGACGCCATCCACGACGACCTCGCCTGGTTGGGATTCGCGCCGGCGTCGGTGGTCCACGCGTCGGACTACTTCGCTCAGTTGTACGACTGGGCGGAATCGCTGATCGAGCGTGGCCTCGCCTACGTCGACGATCAGGACGCCGAGACCATCTCGGCCCAGCGCGGTCGGTTCGGCGAGCCGGGCAAGGACAGTCCGTTCCGCGATCGTTCGGCGGAGGAGAACCTCGGGTTGTTCCGCCAGATGCGCGACGGCGCCTTCGCCGATGGCGAGAAGGTCCTGCGGGCGAAGATCGACATGAGCAGTCCGGTGATGTCCATGCGCGATCCGGTCCTGTACCGGATCCGGCGGGTGCCGCATCAGCGCACCGGCGGCGAGTGGATCATCTACCCCACCTACGACTGGGCCCACGGTCAGTCCGACGCCATCGAAGGCGTGACCCATTCGGTGTGCACGCTCGAGTTCGCCGACCACCGTCCCCTGTACGACTGGTGTCTCGAGCAGATCGAGCTGCCCCGTGAGAAGCCCGAGCAGCTCGAGTTCGCTCGACTCAACCTCACGCACACGGTGATGTCGAAGCGTCTGTTGCGTCGGCTCGTCGACGACGGGCTCGTCGACGGCTGGGACGATCCTCGGATGCCGACGCTGCGCGGGCTCCGCAAGCGCGGCTACCCCGCCGAGGCGATCCGTGCGTTCGTCGACCACATCGGTGTGGCCAAGACCAACAGCGTCGTCGAGATCGAGTTGCTCGAGTCGTTCGTCCGGCGCCACCACAACGCACACGCGCTGCGCCGCATGGCCGTGCTCGACCCTGTCAAGGTCGTGATCACCAACTGGCCACACGGCGACGACGGCACACCCCATGTCGAGTACGTCGACGCGGTCAACAATCCGGAGGACGACGGAGCCGGAACACGCAAGGTCCCGTTCAGTGGCGAGCTGTGGATCGAGCGAGCCGACTTCGAGGCCGACCCGCCGCCCAAGTACTACCGCCTGACTCCTGGCCGCGAGGTTCGGCTACGCGCTGGCTACTTCATCACTGCGACCGAGGCGGTGACCGATGACGACGGAAACGTGGTCGAGATCCGGGCCACCTACGACCCGGAGACCAAGGGCGGACAGGCCCCCGATGGCCGGAAGGTCAAGGCGACGATCCACTGGGTCTCGGCGGCGCACGCCGTCGATGGCACCGTCCATCTCTACGAGCGTCTCTTCTCGGCCGAACATCCCGGTAGCGAGTCCGACGATCCGATGGACGACTTCGCGGCCGAGTCCCGCGAGACACTGACGAACGTGAAGCTCGAGCCGGCGCTCGCAGATGCCGTGTCGGGAACCGTCGTGCAGTTCGAGCGCCTCGGCTACTTCGCAGCGGACCCTGATCAGCCATCGACGTTCCATCGAACCGTCGGACTCCGTGATGAGTGGGCCAACATCCAGAAGCGTCAGCAGAACCAGGCCAAACAGCAGAACAAGCAGCAGTCCAAACAATCCGGGAAGAACTCATGACGTGGACCACCGCCGACATCCCGAGTCAGGACGGTCGCGTCGCGATCGTCACCGGCTCGAACACCGGGCTCGGATTCGAGACCGCTGTCGAACTCGCGCACGCGGGTGCAACCGTGGTGCTCGCCTGTCGGACCCCGTCGAAAGCCGCTGACGCGAAGCGAGCGATCGAAGCCCGCACCAGGAACGGGTCGGTCGAGGTACTGGCCCTCGACCTG
>JBBSLH010000148.1:0-10030 GCA_038255425.1 Acidimicrobiales bacterium | reverse complement strand
GGACCAGGAGGAGGTCGACCACTACTGGTCGGCGCTCACCCACGACGGCGAGGAGAGCCAGTGCGGGTGGCTCAAGGATCGGTATGGCTTCTCGTGGCAGGTCTGTCCCACCGAACTGGGCGAACTCCTCGGTGACCCCGATCCGGCCCGGGCAAAGCGCGCCACCGAAGCGATGTTTCTCATGCGAAAGATCGACATCGCGACGCTCCGGGCCGCGGCCGACGGCTGAACCGATCGACGCTCGTTCCCATGTCGGCGCAGGACCTCGAAGCCGTCGAAGAGCTGTGCCGACTCGCGCTCGTCGCTCGCCGGCTCGGCTGCCGGGTCCGACTCGAAGGAGCCCCCGACGATCTCCGAGCGCTGCTCTCGCTCGCAGGCGTCGAGAACCTCCTGCTGACCGACCGACCGGACCCCGACCTGACCCCCGGAGATCTACGATGACCACCATGAGCACCCAGGCGGAGGGGCTGGCGCCCGAACACCTCGATGTCCACCGCAGAGCGCTGACGGGCTACTGCTACCGCATGCTCGGATCTGGCGCCGAGGCCGAGGACGCTGTGCAGGAGACGATGCTCAAGGCCTGGCAGGCGGCGGACCGCTTCGAGGGCCGGTCCAGCGTGCGCTCGTGGCTGTTCCGCATCGCGACCAATGTCTGCATCGACATGGGTCGAAGCCCGCAGCGACGTGCACGCCCGATGGAGATCGGTCCCGTGAGGACACCGGACGCAGTGCACCTGTCCGACGTCCTCCCGGAAGACCGGTGGATCACCCCCGTCGCCGACGAGCACGTCCTCGATCTCGACGGCGATCCGGCCGCGGTGGCCGCGGCGAGGGACACGATCCGTCTTGCCTTCGTGTCTGCCCTCCAGCACCTCCCGGCACGCCAGCGTGCTGCCCTCGTGCTGTGCGACGTGTTGCGGTGGCCCGCCGCCGAGGTCGCCGAGCTGCTCGACGTGTCGGTGCCCTCCGTCAACAGCGCGCTCCAGCGAGCGCGCGCCACCATGGCGGACACGTCGGCCGGGAACGCCCCGACACAGCCGCTCACCCTCGAGCAGGAGCGTCTTCTCTCGCAGTACGTCGACGCCTTCGAGCGGTACGACATCGACGCCTTGAGTCAACTGATCCACGACGACGTGATCCAGACGATGCCGCCATACGCCATGTGGCTCCAGGGTCGGGACGACGTCATCACCTGGTGGACTGGTCCCGGCGCCGAATGCAACGGCTCGAAGCTGCTCGCCGGGCACGCCAACGGCTGCCCAGCATTCGCCCAGTACCGCGTCGACCCGGACGGTGGGCACGCGCCATGGGCGTTGCAGGTCCTCGAGCTCCGCGACGATCGGGTCGCCGAGTTCCACGCCTTCCTCGACACCGAGGCGTTCGCTCGCTTCGGCTTCCCACTGCATCTGCCGGACTGACTCCCCCTGCGACCGTGAGCGACGACACGAAGTTCCGAATGGGCCGCCTCGACCATGTGCACATCCGTGTGCCGGATCGTGCGGCCGCTGCTGACTGGTACCGAGACCATCTCGGGTTCGAACCGGTCGGCGACTACGACTTCTGGGCGAACGGCATCGACGGCGGGCCACTGCAGATCTCCGCAGACGGCGGCAAGACGATGCTGGCGCTGTTCGAAGCCGGCGACGGACATCCGATGGTCGCGCAGGAGACCGGCGTCGCGTTCAGCGTCGACGCCGACGTGTTCATCTCGTTCGCCCGTTCACTCCCGGGTGAGATCCCCGGCCCGACCGGCGCGCCGCTTCAGCCGAACGACCTCGTCGACTTCGACATGTGTTGGGCGTTCGACCTCGCCGACCCCTGGGGGAATCGGTACGAACTCAACTGTTACGAATACGACCGGATCAAGACCGAGCTCGTCGACGCTGACGACTTCGTCCCGGTTCGCTACTGGCCGATCGAGATCTACCAGCGTCACGTGGCGGACGTCACCGAGTAGGGACGGTTGTCGGTCGGCTGCGACCCGGCTGTGGGGTCCGGCACCAACGTTGCCTGGTCGACGTGATCAGCGAAATGCCGAAGCACTCCCGCCTCTTCGAGGATTGCGTCGAGCGCCGATGAGCGAGCCTCGACGTAGCGAGCGAGCATGACGCCTCGCGCCCGTCGGAGGAAGGAGCTGCTCGCGATGTCGGCCGTCACTCCGTCCGCCAGCTCGACCGTCGCCGAGCCCTCGACCGTGGCGGCGCTGACCCAGGGCAAGTAGTGACGACCGGCGTCGGCGACGACGGCCATCAGGGTCTCCGGCAGATCAGCGGCATCGAGCCAAGGACCGATCTCCAGGGTCGCCGGCACGAAGAGCCGACGGGTGTGATCGACCACGGACGGGCCGTGCTCGTCCGCGAGCTGTCGGCAGTACGGGTCGCCCACGAAGTGGGCGGCGTTGGCGCCGAACACCGCGAAGTCAGCGATGCACGGCCGGCCGCCAAGGAGGAAGTCGTTGTCGGCGAGGTGCGCGTCGAGGACCTGGAACCATGGGACGACGACCTCGTCCATCCATGCGTCGATGTTGTCGGGGGTGACGCCGAGCGCAGGCAGGCTGTTCGTCATCGTCGCGACGACCATCTCGCGGACCATGGCGGCAGGCATCGGCAGGACCGACGCGAACTCGTCGGCGATCTGCCAGCCACCGGTGACCGTGTTGTCGGGATAGCTCCATCGGCTCCCCACTGCTGGTCGGTAGAACCACTCGTCGGAATAGTCGTCGAGCAGGTGGGCGAGGAACGACAGCGTCGGGTCAGCTGGCAGTACCGAACGCCCTTCGGGTCTGTCGTCCAGCGTGTCGAGATGCTCGATCATCGACGTCGAGTCCCACATCGGCACGCCGTCAGGCGTCGTCACGACGGGGATGCCGCCGTTCCAGCCTGCCGCTGCCGCCACCGGGTTCGCAGAAGGATCGGGCGGTCCAGGCGTCAACCGCCACGGCCGATCGGTGAAGTCGAGGTACCCCGTCATCTTGCGGGTGAAGTACGAGCGGGTCAGTCCGTAGACGAGGTACATCGTCAGTTCCTGCGGTCGGCGACGAGGCGAACCAGCTCTCGAGCCACCATGGGCCCGGCGTTCTGGTTCTGCCCGGTGACGAGGTTGCCATCGACCACCCAATGGTTGGCGAACGGATCGCGGAAGCGCGTCGCTGACTCGAAGTCGGCGCCCATCGCTCGGAGCTCGGTCTCGGGGTGGTGCGGGGTCGAACCGATGCCCAGCTCGTGCACCTGCTTGTCGGTGACCGCAGAGATCTTTCGTCCTGCGACCAGCGGGCTGCCGTCGGTCGCCGTCGCGTTCCGGAGGCCCAGAGGACCATGGCACACGCCACCGATCGCACGCCCGAGCGCGTTCGACTCGGTGACGGCATCGGCGAGATCGTCCGAGAAGCCGAAGTCGAATGCTGCGCCCCACCCGCCGGCCAGGTACACGATGTCGTAGTCGACGATGGCGACATCGCCGATCGCGAGCGAGTCGGTGACCTTGGCCCTGAAAACGTCGTCGGCGAGGAACCTGTCGTCGTGCCCAGAGCGCAGCGGCCCCTTCAACGACTGCGGGTCCACAGGGATCACGCCACCGAGCGGGCTGGCCACGTCGACATCCATGCCAGCGTCGAGAAAGACGTAATACGGGGCAGTCATCTCACTGGCGAACACGCCCGTGGGCTTGCCGATGTCGAGCACACCGTGGTTGGTGCACACGACCAACGCCCTGGCGCCGTCGACCCGTGGCGTCTCGTCGGCGTGCGGATCGTCGGGATGCATGCCCAGCTTCTGGAGCGCTCGCCTCACCAACCGCACGGGCGGTGGCGGGGTCTTCGCCGGTGGACCGGAGCTCGGCACCCGCTCTGCGTATGGCCAGGGTTCGTTTCGTTCTGGCACAGAAGCCGCTCGCTGCTCCTTGAGGACCGTTGTGAGATGGGAGCGGACGTCGCCCGCCGCCGTGTCATCCCACCGGTTCTCGGCCTCGATCGGATCGGCGGTGAGGTCGTAGAGCTCCCACTGGTCGTCGAGAGGTTCGGTCCGGAACTGGTCACCGGCGGGTCCGGTCGCTGCGAGGTGACGGCGGCCGGGTTCGGTCCACGTCGACGGATCGTCGAAGCTGCGGACGAGCTTCCAGAGATGCCCGCCAGCGCCGGGTGCGTCGTCGTCGTCCACACGGACAACGATCCCCTCGAAGTTGGCGGCCACGTGGGCCGGGACCTGGATCCGTAGCGGCGCAGGCTGTTTGGCGATGCGCCCGAGGCGACGGGCGACGCCACTCGCCCCGGAGTCGCCCTCGGGCATGTTGTCGCGCGTGAGCAGGTAGACGGCGCGGCGCTCGTCGGCGTCGCTGCCGTCGACCACGGGGAGCAGATCGCGTCCGGGCAGAGCATGGACCTCGGTGAAGGTCTCGGAGAGCTCGCTGGCCACGGCGTCGACGTCGATCCCCGCTGCGCCCAGGAGCGTCGGGACCAGGTCGACGTGCGACGTGGGCGCCTCGACCGTGCGGGCGGCCGTCTGGTGTGAGCCGGTGCGGGCGATCCACAGCGGGATGCGCGTGGCCTCGTCGTAGAGGTTGAACCACTTCTGGTGCAGACCGCCGTGGGCGCCGAGCAACTCGCCGTGGTCCGCCGTGCGCATGACGACGGTGTCGTCGCCTCCGGCCACGACGGCCTGTCGGACGCGGTCCAGCGGACCGTCGACCTCCGCGTGCAGTCGGTAGTACAGGTCTCGGTAGCGCTGCGCCTGCGAGCGGTAGATGCGCGCCACCGCGGGGGCTGGGCCGTAGCAGGAGTAGTACGACTCGCGGAACGCGATCTGCGATGCCGGCTTGGTCGACAGATCCTCGTCGTCCGTCGGCGACGGCGGGACGTGCGGCGGATCGGCCGAGCTGTCCTCGAGCGGAGAGAAGCGGGACCACAACGGGAACAGCACGATGTCGTGCGGGTTCACGAAGCTGGCAACGAGCAGGAACGGACGCTGTGCGTCGACGTCGCCCGCCGCACGCCGTGCGTATCGATCCTCCAGCCAGGCGACCACGCGCTCGGCGATCAACGGATCTCGGACGTAGCCGGAGTCTGCGAGCTCGCCGCCGTGTGGCTCGGGACCGACCCAGCCGGAGAAGCCATACGGCTCGAGCGGGTCGGCGTCGAGGTACGCCTGCACCGCGCTTGCGTCGACGGCGCCTTCGTTGTCGTTCGTGGTCACCCGGGAGCCGTCGCGACGGTGCAGGTCGGCGTGGCTGATGTGCCACTTGCCGTCGTAGTGCGTGTCGTAGCCAGCGGCACGGAACCAGTTGCCGAGTGTCGGGACCTCGCCGGAACGCAGCCAGCGCATCCGGTGGTCATCGGCCATCTTGCCGAGTCCGTCGGTCTGGGTGACCCCGTGGACGTCGGGATACTGACCGGTGAAGATCGTGGGGCGGCTCGGCACGCACGCCAACGATCCGGTGTAGTGGCGATCGAATCGGACGGCGTTCTCGTCGAACCATTGCTGACCGGGCAACGTCTGTGTTCGCCACGCATGAAGCTCGTCGGACTCGTAGGACGGTGCGGCGCGCTCCTGGTCGGTGAGGATCAGGACGACATCGGGGCGTTCAGACATGGGTTCGCTCCAGGTGGGTGGCGAGGCCGGCGAGCATGGCGTCAGACCGACTGGCGAGGACACGCCCCACAACACGCTCGGCGAGTTGCTGTGGCGGGCGGGGGCCGATCGTGACCGTCGTCGTGATGCTGGCTGTGGTCGTGTCGCCCGCCGGCTCCAGGTGCCAGCGGTTCCGGACAGACGAGATCCGTTCCGGCAGACCCTCGATCTCGTATTCGAGGCTGGTGGGCGGGTCGAGATCGATGAGCCGTTCCAACACCACGAGCCGGCCGGCCTGGATGCGGCGGGTCGAGCCGACGTCGAGCGGGCCGCTGTGCTGCATCGACGAGTGGTCGACGAATTCGGCCCACTGCGAGATGGTCGAGAAGTCGGCCAGGACGTCCCAGACGGCCTGCGCCTTGGTCGGTATCGATCGTGTGCGCGTCACCGTTGCCATCGGTCTTCGATCGTAGACCGTTCGAGGAACTATTGCTAGTGCTACTTTCACAAGTTATCGTGGACGGATGACAGGCCCTCGCTATGGCGCGATCAACACCGAGTACTTCGCCTCGTTCTTCGAGCGGGATGACCCCGGTGGCGCCATGTGGGCGCTCAACTTCATGCAGTACCGAGCGCGCGCCGAGTACGCCGACGGGCGGGAATCGACGCTCACCGGCGCCGAAGCCGACGACGAATACACGCCCAACGGGCCACTAGCCGCTGTGGGCGCTTCGATCGTTCTCGCCGGCGAGGTTCGCAGCCAGATCTGTGGCGATGAGACCGGATGGGACCGGATCGGTGTCGTCCGCTACCCGACCCGCATGGCGATGGTCGAGATGAACATGCGCGACGACTTCCAGGAACTGCACCACCACAAAGAAGCGGGCATGGCCTTCACCATCGTCGTCGCGTCGTTTCCCGAAGAAGTCGTCACGGACACGGCCGATCCCGACGATCTCCTGCTGGTCCAGATGGTCCCGAACGAGAACTCACCTGATCTCGCCGATGGCGTCGAGTCGACACGAGTCGCACGTTTCTCGATCGAGAACGTCCTCCTCGGCGACGAACGTCGCTTCGCCGAGGTGCGATACGACCGGATCTCGAGCACCACGGCATCGGAGCTCGCCCGACGACCTCCACTCGAGTCGACGGACTCCTATGCCGTGATCATCCACACCACGATCGATGCGTTGGCGACCGCAGCAGCCGACCTCCGCTGAATCGACGCTGGAGACGCGACAGGCAGCAGGTCCGGCCGGGGACGTGCGAAGGTGGACCGATGCCCGCACCGATGATCGATCCGAACACCGTGGGAGCACTGGACGGCATCCGGGTCCTCGACCTCACCCAGGCGCTGGCCGGGCCGTACTGCACCATGCTCCTGGCCGATCTCGGCGCCGATGTCGTCAAGATCGAACCACCGACCGGCGACATGACCCGCTTCGCCGGACCCTTCACCGGCGACGACGGCGAGCAGGCGTACGGCGGGTATTTCGCCAGCGTCAACCGTGGCAAGCGTTCGATCGTCCTCGACCTGAAGGACGATGGTGACCGGGGTCGATTCCTCGAACTGGCGTCGACGGCCGACGTCGTGGTCGAGAACAGCAGGGCTGGCGTCATGGACCGCCTCGGTGTCGGATACGACACGCTGCGGGAGCGCAACCCGAGACTGGTGTACACCGCCATCCGCGGCTTCGGTGATCCACGAACCGGCGACAGCCCCTACGCCGACTGGCCGGCCTACGACATCGTCGCCCAGGCGATGGGCGGGTTGGTCTCGATCACGGGCGCCGACGCCGACCACCCTGCGAAATGCGGGCCCTCGGTCGGCGACATCTTCACCGGCTCACTCGCAGCGGTCGGGCTCCTGGCTGCGCTGCTCAACGCCGTGCGGTCCGGCGAAGGGCAGTTCGTCGACGTGGCGATGTACGACGCTGTGCTCTCCCTCTGTGAGGGTGCTGCGTATCAGCGTCACTACCTGGGGCACGTCCCGCGGCCGACGGGGAACGGCCACCCGGTCATCTCCCCGATGGACATCTATCCAACCGCTGACGGCCACTGCGGGATCGGCGCACCGAACGACCGGACGTTCGCCCGGCTCTGCGAACTCACCGGTCAGCGCGAGCTCGCTCACGACGACCGGTTCGCCGATTCCATCGCCCGGCTGATCAACCGATCCGCACTGGACGAAGTGTTGGGCGCGTGGACCGCGTCGCACACGACGGCGGAGATCGTCGGGATCCTGGGTGGCGAGGTTCCGGTCGGCCCCGTCAACGACATGGCCATGATTGCCGCCGATCCGCACACCGCGGTCCGCGAGATGCTCGTGGCGGTCGACCTCCCCGGCGACGGTGAACCCATCGTGGTGGCCGGGCAACCGATCAAGATGACCGGCACCCCCACCGGCATCCGCCGACGGCCTCCTCGGCTCGGCGAGCACCAAGCCGAGCTCCTCACGGAGGCGACATGAGCGATCACGTGGCGGTCGAGACGGCAGATCACGTCGCGACCATCTGGCTCGACCGCCCAGAGAAGCGCAACGCCATGACGCTCGAGATGTGGCGAGCGGTCGGCGATGCTGCAGTGGAACTCGCTGCCGATCGCGACGTCCGAGTCGTCGTCGTGCGCGGCCGGGGTGGTCACTTCTGCGCCGGCGCCGACGTGAACAGCGTCGGCAGCGGCGACGACTACGCAGCAACCAATCGCCGGGCAGAGGTCATGCTCGCAGCGATCCCCAAGCCGACGGTGGCATTCCTCACCGGATCGTGCATCGGCGGCGGCGCCCAGCTGGCCTTCGCGTGTGATCTCCGGATCGCCGACACCTCGCTCCGGGTCGGCGTCACGCCGGCGCGCCTCGGCATCGTCTATCCGGGCCACTCGGTCGAGCGATTGGTGCGGGCGATCGGGCCGTCCGCAGCGAAGCATCTGTTGTTCTCCGCCGAACTCGTCGATTCCGAGCATGCACTGCGGATCGGGTTCGTGGATGAGGTGCACGATCCGTCGGCAGCCGAGGAGCGACTGCATGCGTTCGTCGACGTGATCGCCCACAAGCGGTCCGCCCTCACCCAACAAGCGAGCAAGGCAATGGTCGATGCGACAACGGAAGGGATGGTCGACCCTTCACTGACGAGACGCTGGTTCGTCGAGATGGAGCGCAGCAACGATCCGATCGAGGGAGTGACCGCTTTCATCGAGAAGCGCGACCCTGCGTTCACGTGGGACGGTCCAGACCCCGAGCAGAACCGCTGAATCGTTCGTCGCACAGTCGAACCGAATCGGGTGACCGACGCGACAAATGGAAGGTGAGCATCCGCTCCACGCCGCTTGTCAGGAGACCACCCATGCCTTCCACCACCCGCTCTCGCCTCGTCGCCCCTGCCATCGGGGCTGCGCTGGTACTCACGCTTCTCAGCCCCGCGACGGCCGGCGCCGGTTCGCCCAGTCGAGCCCGGGGCGCCGGTCAACTCCGTGATCTCCAACTGACCACGACGCAGCCCACCGACCACGCAACCGCCCAGGTCGTGGCGACCGAATCCGGAGGAACCACCACGGTCACCCTCAAGGTCCAAGGACTCGACCACGGTGCTGCGGGACAGACCTTGGGCGCCCACGTCCACGTCGGTGGCTGCGAAGCTGGCGACGGTGGCGCTGCCGGACCGCACTACAACTCGACCGGTGGGTCGACCATCTCCGACGAGACAGAGGTGTGGCTCGACTTCACGGTGGCTGCCAACGGCACCGGACGTGCGGCGGCAACGGTGCCGTTCACGATCGCTGCCGGCGATGCCGGGTCGGTGGTCGTCCACGCCCTGCACACCGACCACACGACGGGTGCTGCCGGCGCCCGCTGGGCTTGCGTCCCGGTCGCCTTCTGAGCGACGCTCGGCTTCAGCAACTGGTCCGGCCGTGCTGAGGACGGCGGTCACGATCGGCTGTGCGACCGCTGTCGCGGTCGCAGGCGTCCTCGCGTTCCGTCTGCGTGACACCCGCCGCACGCCATCGCCGTTGACGGGCGCAGAACCGTTCCGCGTCCGGCTCGTCGTCACGACGGGTCGGACCGGCGGAATGCTCGTGGGTGCCTACGTGAGCGGCCTCCTGACCATCGGCGCAGGTGGTCGTCTGCTGATGCGGGTGCTCGCAGCCACGTCGCCCGACGAAGTGCAGGGGTTGCAGACCGATGCCGAGGAGTCCATCGGCCGAGTGACCGTCGGCGGATCCGTGTTCTTGATCCTGTTCGTGGGGATTCTGGGCGCAGTCCTCGGTCTGGCGTTCTTCGCGGCATTGCGTCGGTGGCTACCAGATCGCTCCATCGTGGCCGGCCTCGCGGGAGCCGCCATCGGAGCCGGTGCGCTCATCCGGCCCACAGGCCTGCTCGACCCGACCAATCCGGACTTCCAGCTGGTCGAACCAGTCGCGCTGGCGGTGGCGATCTGTCTCGCGATGCTCGGCCTCTTCGGGGCGACGTTCGG
>JBBSLH010000147.1:0-10043 GCA_038255425.1 Acidimicrobiales bacterium | reverse complement strand
GTCGATCCACACTCTGCCACCGTGTGACTTGACCGAACGTTGCACGAGCGAGAGGCCGGTGCCCGCGTCGCCGCACTCGGGTTCATGCTCGTGATCTCTCGAGTGGGGAGACCGACCACGGTCATCGCTGCCGGCGATGCGTCGAGGCCCGTGAGATCGAGGAACTGGACGAACATCACCACCTCCTCGTCGGTCGGGGTCATCGTGGCCTCGGCGACCTCCTCCGCCACGAAGTCAGATCCAGGCCGCCGTGGCGGGTGCCGACTGATGCCGAACGCGAGAGACCGCAGGTCGTGGAACCTGCGGTCTCGGTGGTACCCCCCCTGGGACTCGAACCCAGAACCTGCGGATTAAGAGTCCGACGCTCTAACCAGTTGAGCTAGAGGGGCATTGACATTTCGAATGGGGTGACCGAGGGGACTCGAACCCCCGACCTCCAGGATCACAACCTGGCGCTACCACCAGCTGAGCTACGGCCACCAAGGGTGAGCGATCCTAGGCAGTCCGCACCCGGAGGAGCGAAACCGGTTCGGTTGACATCTGATCGCATTCTGTTACTGTCGGTAACATGACTGGGTCCACCGACACGACATCCGTTCCCGACGAGGTCGACGACGTCGACGGGCGCTTCCATGCGCTCGTCCGCCGTCTGTCCGACCAGTCGGTGCGCAAGAACTTCGACGCCTACCTCGACGTCCCCTGGGACGACCACGAGGTCGACTCGGCCGACCCACGGTGGGAGCTGAACGATTCCGACCCGTTGGCGCAGACTGACTGGTACCGATCGCTGCCGCAACCCGAGCGAGCCCGACTCGGTCTGTTCGCCACGGCGTCGAAGATGAAGACCGGACTCGAATTCGAGAACGTGCTGTGCCGCGGGATCCTCGAGTACGTCAACACGCTGCCGAACGGTGCGCCGGAGTACCGCTATGCGATGCACGAGCTCATCGAGGAGGGTCAGCACCAGCTGATGTTCCAGGAGTTCGTCAACCGATCGGGGATCGACGTCGATGGCATGCCGTGGGACGCTCGCCTCGGATCTCGGGTCGTGGTGTCGATGGGGTCGTGGTTCCCTGAGTTGTTCTTCATGTTCGTGCTCGGAGGCGAGGATCCCATCGACCACGTCCAGCGTGAGTCCCTCAAGCGGGGTGATGCCCACCCGCTCCTGGCCAAGATCATGAAGAACCACGTCACCGAAGAAGCGCGGCACCTCTCCTTCGCCCGTCACTACCTCAAGGACCGGATCGGCTCACTGCCACGGCACGGCCGCATCGCACTGTCGATCGGGACGCCGATGATCCTCGGCGAGATGGGCCGGCTCATGTTGATGCCGTCGAAACAGTTGATCCGCGAGTTCGCCATACCGGACGGCGTCATCCGCGAGGCATACACGGACAACCCCGAGTTCCAGCAGGGTGCGGCGACCGCGCTCCACAAGGTCCGGCGCCTCGCCGGTGAACTGGGGCTCCTCACGCCGCTCGCCCGGCGCATCTGGAAGCGCAAGAACATCTGGGCCGACGACTGACCTTCCGGAACCGCCGGTCCGCACCATTCGGGGCTGTCAGTAGTCATTGGGGATGACAGAAATGCCACGATCGGGTGGTATCGCTCAGGGTGTCGACAACCCATACTCCGGGCCATGCCGGGGTTCCAACCGAAGTTGCGTGCACGTCTCGCGGCAGCGTGCGTGTTCATTGCGGTGGTGCCTCTGGTCTTCCTCGCGGTGGCTACCTACCAGCACGAGCGCGATGTCCTCAGCACCAATGCGCTGCACGACCTCGATCGGGTCGCCGACCTCCAAGAGGCGCGACTCGATGCCGTCCTCCGACGCCGCGACGACCTGATTCGCGCCTGGGCAAGACCCGCCGCGCAGGACATCTACGGCCTCGGCTCGGACGCCGGCGAGCAGACGACACAGATGGTGGATGGCGCGCTCCGGACGGAGGTCGCCCGGAGCGACGATCTCCTCTCGATCTCGATACTCACGGACGACGGAGTCGTGCGTCATTCCAGTGACAAGGAATCGATCGGGACATCGGCCGATCCAGCGACGAGTGCAATGCTCGGTACAGAACGTCCGCTCGGCGTCCTGCTCGAGTCACCGGACGGCACGTTGATCCATCGATGCGTCGCGCCGATCGTGATCGACGGACGGATCGTCGGAGCTGTGGCCATGGATGCCGATCTGGACGAGATCGCCACGATCGCCACCGACTTCGCCCTCACGGGGAAGACCGGTGAGACGACCATCGCGCAACGGGATTGGGGCGGTGATCTTGCCCATGTGGTCGCGCCTCGCCGGTTCGACCCTGGTGAGCTCGCTCCATTCGCGCCCGATCCTGCGACGCCGATCGCGGCGGCGCTCGACGGTCGCACGGAACGCCTCACCGATGTCCGCGACTATCGCGGTCGAACGGTCTTCGCAGTGACCCGACCCATCGACGGCACGTCGTGGGGCATGGTGGTCAAGATCGATCGGGCGGAGGCGCTCGCCGACATCGACGACCTCCGTGCGCTGCTGCTGATCGCAGGTGCGGTAGCGCTCGCGACGGCGGTTCTGGCGGCCTGGTTCATCTCCGACCGCCTCACGAGGCCGCTCGCGTCGCTGACCCGCACGGCACGGGAGATCGCCCGTGGCGAGCGTTCGACGAGGGCCGAGGTGACTGGGAGTCCCGAGCTCGTCGAGTTGGCCGATGCCTTCAACACCATGGCTGGCAGCCTCGAGGATCACGCCGTCACGGACTCGCTCACCCGTCTCCCGAACCGCGCCATCCTCACCAACAGTCTCGATCGCGCCCTGGTCCGGGCTCGACGTCATGGATCGATCGTCGCAGTCCTGTTCTGCGACATCGACGGCTTCAAGATGGTCAACGACGCGATGGGACACGGCGCGGGTGACCTGCTGCTCAAGCAGGTCGCCGAGCGCTTGCGACATGCGTGCAGCGACGGGCAACTCGCATGTCGGTTCGGCGGCGACGAGTTCGTCATCGTCATGGACTCGGTCGACTCTGTGCACGTCGCGACCGCAGCTGCGCAGCACATCCTCGAACAGTTGAACGGACCGGTCGATCTCGGCGGCCGGTCCCAACACGTGACCGTGTCCATCGGCGTGGCGACGTCCGACGGGCGAACGAGTGGCGAGGAGCTCCTCAGCGACGCCGACGCCGCCATGTACCGCGCCAAGGAGCGAGGCAAGGCCCGGGTCGAGTTGTTCGACACCGGCCTGCGCAACTCGGTCGAGACGCGCCTCGCAGTCGACCACGCTCTGCGGTCGAGCCTCGCCACCGAGGACATCGAGGTGCACTACCAGCCGATCGTCGATCTCCGGGACGGACAGGTCGTCCGGGCCGAAGGACTCGTCCGGTGGCGGCGCGACGGCGTGTTGGTGGGACCGTCCGAGTTCCTCGCGATCGCTGCCGAGTCGACCCTCATCGTCGACCTCGGGGACGTCGTCATCGAACGGGTCGCCCGCGACCTCGCCCGACTGCCCGACCATGTGATGCTCAACGTCAATCTCTCGGCGAGGGAGTTGCTGGATGCCTCGCTCGTCACCCGACTGGCGTCGTACCTCGATCGCTACTCGGTGCGCCCGAATCGTTTGTGCGTCGAGGTCACCGAGGACGCCGTGTTCGCCGACCTCGACCGCACGATCGGCGTGCTCCACGAACTCCGGTCGCTCGGGGTCACGGCGGCGATCGATGACTTCGGCACGGGCTACTCGTCACTGAGCCACGTCCGTCAGATTCCCTCGACGGTGCTCAAGATCGACCAGTCGTTCGTCGCCGGCGTCGCCACCGACCCCGACGACGCCCAGATCGCACAGCTGGTGGTCAGTCTCGGAACCCAGCTGGGCATGGTGGTCGTGGCCGAGGGGATCGAGACAGACGAGCAGCTTGCGACGCTGCGTGGCATGGGCTGTGAGTTTGGTCAGGGCTACTACTTCAGCCGCCCTGTGCCCATCGATCACCTGGTTGCATTGGTAGGGGGCATCCGCCGGCGCCATGTGCCTCTGCGGGCGCCGTGGGCGTCGTCCGTGCCGGGGCCTGGCCGGTAACCTCCGCCGCCTGCCTTCGTAGCTCAACTGGATAGAGCAGACGGTTTCTACCCGTCAGGTTGTGGGTTCGAGTCCTACCGGAGGCGCGTCACGTGACTCGGCTCGATGGGGGCGGGAGGGACTCGTGCCTACCCGCGGCGATCAGGTCGCGGAGTCGGAGGAGGCCGCTCGTGAGTTCGGTGAACGACGTCGCGAGGGGACCGGGGCCGAGACGGATGAGATCCGGGGCACGGAAATCGGCCACGACCTTGTCGAGCCGTGCCGCTCGGACGATCCTGGCGGCATCGGGGTGACGGAGCGCAACGTGTCCTCCCCGCTGATCGCTCGATCGCGGCGACGCGAGTTCGAGCCCGAGATCGCCGAACCATGCGTCGTGGGCGTCGACGATGGTGTCGCCGAGCAAGACCGACTTCGTGCGGATCGCGTCGATGCCCGCGTCGGCAACGACTCGAAATCCCACCGCAGCGACCTCGAGGCCCAGGATGGCGGGTGTGCCGGCTCGCCACCCGGCGGGCCCGGGAAGAGGATCGTGCTGCTCGCCCATGGCGAACTGGTCGCGCTG
This sequence comes from Acidimicrobiales bacterium, assembly GCA_038255425.1. Lineage (GTDB taxonomy): Bacteria > Actinomycetota > Acidimicrobiia > Acidimicrobiales > Salinilacustritrichaceae > Salinilacustrithrix. Next base: position 5,427 of record JBBSLH010000147.1, on the reverse strand, counting down.
GGCGAACCATCCCTGGATCGTCGGGCGGATCGTCTCGTGGTGCCGCTGCGCGATGTAGGTCCACGCCGGTGCCCCCGGGCCCCCGTGCAGGAACTTGTAGCCGCAGCCGACGGCGAGGTCCACCGAGTGTCGATCGAGATCGAGGTGGATCGCTCCGGCAGCGTGTGAGCAGTCCCACACGACGAGGGCGCCGATCGCATGTGCTGCCTCGGTGATCGTTGCGATGTCGGCGAGCGCTGCGGTCTCGAACTGGACCGCAGAGGCGACGACGACGGCGACGTCGTGATCGAGCAGCGAGACCACAGCGTCGGTCTCGGCGGTGTCCGCCCATCGGATCTCGAGGGCGCGTTCGTCGGCGATGCCGGCCACGACATAGCGATCGGTCGGGAAGTCGTCGCGCAGCGCCACGATCGTCGAACGGCCGGGTGACGCCGTGAGTGCCCCGGACACGGCTTGATGCAGAGCGACGGTGGTCGACTCGCCGACGATGACCTGACCGGGCGCAGCACCGAGGAGCGGCGCCACCAGGTCGCCCACTGCCAGCGGCCGGTCGATCCAGTGTTCCCAGGCCTCGACCAGTTCGGCCGACCAGTCACCGATGACTCGTTCGGCGACGCCGAGCGCGTCGACAGGTGGCCGCCCGAGACTGTTGCCGTCGAGATAGCTGACCGCCGGGTCAGGGACGACGAAGCGCTCGCGATGTTGGCGAAGCGGGTCGTGTCGGTCGGCGTTTTCTGCCCAGTCGAGCGTCGGCGCTGCGTTGGCAGCCGTCACGTCGTTCGGACCATGGCCATGTCAGGTGGCCAGCAGGCTCCGCCGACGCAGGACGAGTCCCACTGCGCCGAAGAGAATGCCGGCAACGATGAGCGACTCGCCCCCGGTGTCGGCCAGGTCGTTGGACGTACCGGCCCCGCTGTCTGTTCCGTCGGAACCAACGCCAGAACCGGAACCCGTGCCGTCGCTGGGCGCGGTGGTCGGCGTCGCCGCAACTGTGGTGCCAGTGGTGTCGGTGGTCGGTGTCGCGGCGCTCGTCGTCGGGTCGCCTGCCTGCTCGCCATCGGTCGTCGTCGTGGTCGAGGTCGTGGTCGTTGTGCCGTCAGCTTCGCCCGTGGGAGCCGCAGCCGTCTCGTCGTCGCCGAGGGAGCCCGGTTGCGCGACGGCAAGGCCGATACCGGTCAACATGATGGCGATCGACGCGATCAGGAGAAGCTTGGAGAGACGATTCACGGAAGCGGGACCTTCGAGATGGGGAACACAGCGAGGATGGAGCGGGTGACGGGAATCGAACCCGCATGACCAGCTTGGAAGGCTGGGGCTCTACCATTGAGCTACACCCGCGGGTCGACCGCAGTGACGGTAGCAATCCCGGAGGACCGCACCGCGCATCGTAGGGCCCGTCGTGACGAGTGCCACAGCGCCTTGTCGGTACCGTTCAGCGGTCGGTGAGCCCGGGGATTCCCGACAGTCGCGGACAGATCGAACGCCACGACCCGACCTGGACACAACCGACCCAGAGGCCGGCACAACTGGCCACGTCGTCGACGATCCGAGCGCCGATCCAGGCGCCCGCGCCGAGGTCGGGCCTTCGCTCGCGCCACTCGAGGATGTTCGGGATGACGGCTGCGGCAACGAGTGCGCGTCGGGCGCGTTTCGAGGGGATCGAGGTGGCGACGGCGAGGGGTAGCCACGCCCGGATGGTGGCGGACGAGAGCCATCGCCCGGCCCAGAGATTGCCCGCACCCGCGAGCCGGACCGTCTCGGCGATCGGGTCGTCGACGCGACCGCGGAGGTCCGGGACCAGGAGCGCAGCGCTCCCGGCGGCCGTGGCGAGGCCCGCGACGACGCCGCTCCGTCCGCCGAACGCGGCGAGTGACCACGCGCCCAGACTCCACGCGTTGATGTCCACCGGAGCCACCTGCCCTGGATGTCGCTGGTCGAGGTGGGCGGCCGACGATCCGTATTGCATCCGCTGCCGGACGAGCGCCGACCACGTCGCCCGGTTGTCGTGCTCGACCTCGACGGACGGCTCGTAACGCACTGTGTGCTCGGCGGCGACCCGCCAGATCAGGTCCACGTCCTCGCCGAAGCGGAGGGTCTCGTCGAACCCGTTGTGCGCTTCCAGCACGGATCGTCGGAACAGCACCGTCGCCGTTGGGACGTAGCTGACGCGAGCTCGCGGGACGACGCGTGCCGGCTCTGGGCCGAGGTCGAGCGGGGACCGGTGGCGCTCGTATCGGTCGATCGTGCTGTTCCCGTTGGCTCGACCGCGAACTCGCGGTGCGACCGCCGCGACCTCAGGATCGACGAAGTGCGCGACGAGCGGTTCCAGCCAGCCAGCAGGCATCGTGATGTCGGCATCGACGAAGGCGACCAGATCGGTCGTCGCCTCCCGCCACCCGATGTTCCTCGCGGCCGCAGGACCCTGCGACTGGACGACCCGTACGACTCGCGCGCCCGCCGCAGCGGTGTGGACGGCGTCCGGATCGATCGAACCGTCGTCGACGACGATGGTGGGCACGGGCCCGAGCGTGGCCACGAGGGCCCGGAGTTCCTCGGCATGGTCCTTCACCGGCACCACCACGGTCACCGTCAACGGCGGAGCGTCAGAGGGCACCGGATGCGCGAGCCCGCCGTCGAGCAGACGACGCGCCACGGTCTGGCTCGACACGTCGGGTCCGACCGCCTCGCCCGACTCGAGTCGGTCGGCGATGCGTGCCCCGGCGTCGGTGAAACGAAGGACGCGGAGCGGTGACCCGCCGATGAAGGTGCGTCCCGCGTCGCTGCGCCGTGTGCCGGCGTCGAAGCGCAGTGAGATAGATTCCGGAAGCCCCTCGGGCACGTCGCTCCTCCTGGATGACTGGTGCGAGAGGGTATCCACGCTGTCCGCACGACCCCTTGAGGTGCACCATGACCGTCACCGACACCGTCATCGACTCTGGCAACGAGAACGTCGACGAACAGGTCGAGGCCGTGACCGAGACCGATGCGCCCGGGATCGTGGAAGAGGTCCTCGTCGAGGAGATCTCGATCGACGGGATGTGCGGCGTCTACTAGGCGTCCTGCGATCGCCGTGTTCGACCCCACCGGCGCCTACCGGCTCAGTCCGCGCGTCGGGTTGCGTCCGGAACCCTTCGGCGCGCTGGCGTATCACTTCGACACCCGTCGTCTCGTGTTCCTGAAGTCGACCGACCTGGTCGACCTGGTGCAATCACTCGACGACCATCCCACTGCGAATGCGGCGATCGACGCCTTCGCTCCCGACCGGCGGTCGTCCTTCGAGACCGCCCTCGCATCACTGTTCGACTCTGGCGTCGTGGAGGCCACATGACCACAACCTCTCTGGGCACACCGCCCCTCGTGGAACAACTCAAGGGTGGGCTCGACGCGCCGATCTGCCTCACGTGGGAGCTGACCTATGCCTGCAACCTCGCCTGCGTGCACTGCCTGTCGAGCTCCGGCCGGCGTGACCCGAAGGAACTGACCACCGCCGAGGCCAAGTCCGTGGTCGACCAGCTGGCCGCACTCCAGGTGTTCTACGTGAACATGGGTGGCGGCGAACCCATGCTGCGGAAGGACTTCTTCGAGATCGTCGAGTACTCGGTCGCCAACAACGTGGGCGTCAAGTTCTCGACCAACGGGACCTACCTCGACGCCGATGCCGCACGTCGGCTCTCGTCGATGAACTACCTCGACGTCCAGATCAGCCTCGACGGCATGGACGCCGCCACCAACGACGCCGTCCGCGGCGAGGGCTCGTGGGCGGCAGCCCGTCGGGCGATGGACAATCTCGCCGCCGCCGACTTCGGCGAGTTCAAGATCTCGATCGTCTGCACCCGCCACAACGTCGACCAACTCGACGAGTACAAGGCCATGGCCGACGACTACGGCGCACAGCTGCGCATCACCCGCCTGCGGCCGTCGGGTCGCGGGGTCGACAGCTACCACGACCTCCGGCTCACCAATCCGCAGCAACGCCAGGTGTTCGACTGGATTCTCGAGCACCCCGACGTGCTCACCGGCGACTCGTTCTTCCATCTGAACGCGCTGAACTCCGGCCCCGATGCGACCGGCGAGTCGCTGCCCGGCATGAACATGTGCGGTGCCGGTCGAATCGTATGTCTGATCGACCCGATCGGCGACGTCTATGCGTGCCCGTTCGTGATCCACGACGAGTTCCTGGCCGGCAACATCCGCGATGACGGAGGTTTCGCCAAGGTCTGGAAGGAGTCGACGCTCTTCACCGAACTGCGCCAGCCCCAATCAGCGGGCGCCTGCGCGTCGTGCGGCAGCTTCGACGCCTGCCAGGGCGGGTGCATGGCCACCAAGTTCTTCACCGGCCTCCCGCTCGACGGCCCTGACCCCGATTGCGTCTTCGGCCATGCCGACGACGCCCTCGCCGAGATCGATCTCGGATCAGGCCCGCGCTCGAGTCAGGACCACAGCCGCCCAGGCATCGCCCCCGGCACGACCGTCCCGGTCTCCCTCACCCGCAAGCCCTGACCAATCTGTTCTGGGGGTCCCTCGCGCCACTGAGCTGACGCGAAGCGCACCCAGAAACGAATCAACACTGTTCTGGTCACCGATTCGGCGCTCTGGACCGCCGATGTGGTGACCAGAACGAGTGGGGTGGGTCAGCGGTCGCGGAAGGCGATGCTGAAGTCGTCGGGGATGACGATGTCGTCGGGGCCGAGGTCGGCGAGCGACGCCTTGCCGAGGCCGAGCAGGGCCGAGTCGATGCCGCCGCGAAGCACGTCGAGGACGTTCTCGACGCCGGCCTGACCGCCGATGGCGAGCGCCCAGAGCGAAGCGCGCCCGATCATGACGGCCTTGGCGCCGAGGGCGACGGCCTTCACGACGTCGCTGCCACGACGGATGCCGCCGTCCATGACGATCTCGATGTGCTTGCCGACGGCCTCGGCGATCACCGGGAGTGCACGAATCGACGCCGGCGTGGTGTCGAGGTTGTTGCCGCCGTGGTTCGAGACGCTGATGGCGCTGAACCCGGCATCCACGGCCTTCTCGGCGTCGGCGACGGCCATGACGCCCTTGAGCATGAACGGCCCCTCCCACTGCTCGCGCAGCCACTTCAGGTCGTCCCACGTCGGCGGAGGCGTCCCCATCCACTCGCCATATGCCTCGAAGAATCCGGGAGCGCGTTCGCCTTCGAGGACCATGTTGGGAACGGACAGGTCGGGGATCTTCTTCAGCTTGGCGAAGCGAAGCGAGTAGCGCGGATGGCGAGCGAAGCCTGGGACGAACGGCAGCGCCGTCTTCAGACCTTCGACCGTCGTGAGGTCGAGGTTCTCGGGGATCGACGGGCTGCCCCAGTCGCGGCCATGGGAGAACGACCAGTCGAGGGTGACGATCAGTCCGACGACGCCGGCGCGCTTGGCGCGGTCGATGCGAGCGGCCATCGACTCGCGGGAG
>JBBSLH010000146.1:0-10072 GCA_038255425.1 Acidimicrobiales bacterium | reverse complement strand
GAGGATCTCGCCCGAGACCACACAGGCTTGGCGGTAGCTGTCTCCGGCGACCTCCGCCGCATGCCCGACGCCTTCCCACTCGAGGTCGAACCCGAGCGGCACCTGGTCGCCGTACTGGCGGCCGTAGATCTCCTCGACATCGTCGACGCCGAGCCCGAAGGCCTCCAACCCGATCGTCCAGTGATCGAAGGGCGTCTCACAGATGTGCGTCGCCCAGAGACCCGTCGTGCGGATCTCGAGGCCGCCCGGGGGCAGTGGCACCTCGTGGTCGATCACCGCGACCAGCTGACGGTCGGGGCCGGTGAGGAACGCGTGATACCAGGCGACCCGCGCATTGGGGACGAGCGTGAGTCTCGACCAACCACCGAGCGAACCGTCAGCCGACATGAAGTCGAACGACCACGACTCCGCCCATCGGATCTCGGGCCCTGGGTCATGGACCCGCTCGTCACTGCGTCTCATCACGCTGGGCCGGCCGCCGGACCGGACGGAGAATCGACCACGAGCGTGCCAGCGAGTCGGTCGTGCACGCCTCGCCCCGACGGAGCCAACACGGTGCTGATCGTGATCGCCACCGGGAGGATCCACCCGGCGATCGGAATCGCGACCCAGGCATGGAGCAGCAGGCCACGGAACACCGATCTGATGACGCCCGGTGGCCCGCCCGTGTCGACGTCGACACACCGGAGTCCGAGCATCGCCTTGCCCGGTGTCCTGCCCCAGAGCGCTGTCGGCACGATCTCCAGCACGACGAGCACCATGGTCGTGATCACGACGAGCCGGGTGCCGTCCGGGGTGACGGCCGACAGAGGTCGCTGCGCGAAGACGTCGCCCCCGAGCAGCCGGCCGTCCACCTCGATCGCGGCGATCGCCAACACCCAGCCCGCGACCACGATGTCCACGATCCGAGCGCCGATGCGACGTCCCCGAGGCGCGAGCTCGGGCGGAGACGAAGACGACATCAGCCACAGGCTGGACGCCAGAACGGCGACGAGTCCAGCCGCGGCGATCCGTCGTGCCACCATGCTCCCGTGGAGTTCCTGTCCGACGACTGGCTGACGGCACTCGATGCTGCCGCACGTGCCCGGCCCCGTCCCGACGTCGATCCGTTGGCGTCGGTTCGGCTCGCGATCGATCAGGTCGTGATCGGCGGGCCCACCTGGCGGCTGTCGATCGACCAGGGAGCGCTGACCATCGAGGTCGATCCGCAGGGCGATCCCGACGTCCGCCTCACGAGCGACCGGGAGACAGCGAAGGCGATCGCATCGGGCGAACGACCCGCACTCGATGCGTTCATCAGTGGGGACCTCCGCCTCGGCGGCGACGTCCGCGCCCTCCTCGACAATCGCGCGGCGCTCGAGTCGGTCGGCGATCTCTTCGCCGAGGTCAGGAACCAGACCGAGTTCGGCTGAGCCGAACCGTCAGGCGCCGTGTGCCGCGAGGTAGGCGCGTGCAGTCGTCTCGCTGTGACCGTGGTGGTCGATCAGGCCGGAGACGATCGTGTCGACGTAGTCGGGCGCGGGACGCGTGGGCGATGGCAGGGGCATCTCGCCCGTCGTGAACGTGAACGCAGGTCGGCCGTCGGGTGACTCGACCCCGATGACCAACCCGTACCGCTTCGGCACGACCGAGAGCGCTTCACCCGCGATGGTCGGGAGGTCGCCGATCGTCACATCCACGGCGGGGGCGACGTTCTCGCTGGCGAACACCTGGAGGAACTGCGCAGCGCCGAGCAACCACGCCACGGTGAGGGTGGCGGCGGTGTCGTCCAGGGACGGATCGACGAACGCGGTGCCACCCGTCCACGTCGACGACTCGTGGGCGAAGAAGAGTCGATGGGGCACGGTGCAAGGACGAGCGGCCCTCGGCCCCGACGAGTCGTCGCACCGGTCGAGGTAGCGCTGGAGGCGCCCCGACGACAGGTTCGATCCGTAGGCCACGTACCAGACGTCCTGGTCCATCCCGACATGGTGACCGGTGCGAGCCGCGACCGCGGGATCTAACGTCGCATGGTGCCCGAGATGCCCGAGGTCCAGGCTCACGCCGAGCGACTCACCGACGCGTTCGCGGGCGCGCGCCTGGACAAGTTCACCCCGCTCACCTTCACCGCGCTCAAGACCTTCGACCCCGATCCGACCGTCACACACGGCGAGCAGCTGGAGTCCGTCGGTCGACGAGGGAAGGCGTTGCTCCTTCGCTTCCCCTCGGCCACACACATCGTCCATCTGATGCAGGGCGGGCGCCTCAAGCCCGACGAGAAGCAGGCGGCCAAGCCACGCAACGGACAGGCGCGCTGGCGATTCGACGACGGACGCGCCCTTCTGCTCACCGAGGCGGGGAGCGAACGCAAGGCAGGCGTGTGGGTCGTTGCCGGCGACCCTGACCGCCACGAGCCGCTCTCCCATCTCGGTCCGGAGGCAACGGACATCGATGCCGGACAGCTGGCTGACCTGGCGGCGGCCGAGAACACGCGTGTCCATGGTTTCCTCCGGGATCAGCGCCGTCTCACCGGTCTCGGTCGGCGACTCGCCAACGAGGTGTGTCACCGTGCCCGACTCTCGCCATTCGCCATGACCGCCAAACTCGACGACGACGAGATCTCGCGCCTGGCGGACGCGATCGGCGACTGCGCCCGAGAGGGACTCGAGTTCGAGCGCGCACGGGGGGAGATGTCGTCGTCCAAGGACCGACCCGGCGCGGTACACCACAAGACGGGAGACCCCTGTCCGGTCTGCGGCGACGTCGTCCGCGAGGTGGCCTACAACCGCTACACAGTCCACTACTGCGCACGGTGCCAGACCGACGGCAAGGTCCTCGCAGACAACACCACGTCGAAGTTCCTGAAGTGACCGCACCACTGCCCTGACGAGGACTGGGTATCAAGGCGTCACATCATGGACGATCGAACGGGCAACCCCTCGACGGGCAACCCGTTCAGATCAGGCCGAGGCCCTTGACCGTCTCCATCTCGTCGACCAGTTCCTGAGCGGACGCATTGATGCGCGACCGGGAGAACTCGTCGATCTCGAGGCCCTGGACGACGGAGTATTCGCCGTCGCTGGTGGTACAGGGGAAGCTCGAGATGATCCCCTCGGGGACGCCGTACGACCCGTCGGAGGGAATGCCCATCGACACCCAGTCACCTTGGGGGGTCCCGGCAAACCAGTCGTGCACGTGGTCGATGGCGGCGTTGGCAGCCGACGCTGCGGAGGATGACCCGCGAGCGTCGATGATGGCCGCACCTCGCTTCTGCACCGTGGGGATGAAGTCGTTCTCGAGCCAGTTCTGATCGCCGCCCGCGGCGTCGAAGCCGACCTGCTTGCCGACCTGGGCGTGGAACACGTCGGGATACTGCGTCGCCGAGTGGTTGCCCCAGATCGTCATCTTGGTGACGTCGTTGACCGATGCCCCCGCCTTCGCTGCCAGCTGGGCGATCGCCCGGTTGTGGTCGAGGCGGGTCATGGCGGTGAATCGCTCGTCGGGCACGTCGGGGGCCGAGTGCATGGCGATGAGCGCGTTGGTGTTCGCAGGGTTGCCCACGACGAGGACCTTGAGGTCGTCGGCGGCATTGTCGTTGAGCGCCTTGCCCTGAACGGTGAAGATGCCACCGTTGGCCTGGAGCAGGTCGGCTCGCTCCATGCCGGCCTTGCGGGGCATCGATCCGACGAGGAGCGCAATCTGCGCGCCGTCGAACGCGACGTTGGCGTCATCGGAGGTCGTGTACCCGCTGAGCAGGGGGAACGCGCAGTCGTCGAGCTCCATGCAGACACCCTCGAGCGCACCCATGGCCGGGGTGATCTCCAGGAGGCTGAGGTGCACCGGCTGGTCGGGTCCGAGCAACGCACCGCTGGCGATGCGGAAGAGGAGCGAGTAGCCGATCTGGCCGGCAGCACCGGTCACGGCAACCTTCACGGGAGTCGCAGTCATGGCGCCGACCCTAGGTCGTCCAACCGGGCGGTGAGGAACCGCCGATCGGCGTCGTTCGGGCTGCAACCGAGGGCCTGGGCGTAGGCCTTCGCTGCCTCGTCACGACGGCCGAGCTCGGCCAGCATCGACGCCCGCGCGGCATGGAACAGGTGCCACTCATCGACCCCGTCGACCGTGTCGAGCACACCCAGCCCGGCAGCCGGTCCGACCGCCTTCGCGACGGCGGCGGCACGGTTCACGCGGACGACCGGGGTCGGCTGCAATCGCTCCAAGATCCGTAGAGCTCGGTGATCTGCCCCCCGTCGGTCTCGTCGACCATGGCCGCTGCAGCGCCGTCGAGTCGAGCGTCGCGCCGAGCGTGGCTCGCGAGCATGAGCGCGAGGAGTCCCCGACACTCGGGGACGTCGGGCATCAGTTCCACGAGCAGACGACCGAGCCGGATCGCTTCGTCACCGAGATCGACACGCACGACGACGTCGGACGAGGACGAGTGATGCGCCTCGGTGAAGACGACGTAGACCACCGCCAGCACTGCGGGAAGCCGGTCGGGGAGCTCGTGGTCGGCAGGCACGCGGTACGGGATGTTTGCGCCGGCGATCTTCTTCTTGGCGCGCACGATCCGCTGCGCCATCGTCGACTCGGCGACGAGGAACGCCGCCGCGACCTCCGGGGTGGTGAGACCGCACAGTGTCCGGAGCGAGAGCGCCACCCGCGCGTCGGGGCTGAGCGCCGGGTGGCAGCAGGTGAAGACGAGTCGTAGGAGGTCATCGCCAACGGCCGACGGCGTCGGCATCTCGGGCTCACCGCCTGCCAACACATCCATCGCCGCTTCTTCCTTCGGGCCGCGCTTGGACTCGCGACGCAGCCGGTCGAGCGCGGCATTGTGCGCGGTGGTCGTGAGCCACGCGCCCGGTTTGTAAGGAACGCCGGAGGTGGGCCAGCGCTCGATCGCCTTGACCACCGCGTCCTGGACCGCGTCCTCGGCGAGCTCGAGACTGCCGAGTCGCCGGGTGAGGGTCGCCAGCACTGCGCGCCCCTCCACCCGAACGATCTCTGCCAGTTCGTCGATCAAGCGGGCGAGACCTCAGCCCTCGTCGCTGAAGTCGATGCAAGGACGGACCTCGACCCGGCCATGCCACGCTCCCGGGATCTGCTGCGCCCACGCGAGTGCCTCGTCGAGGTCGGCACACTGCAGAAGGTAGAAGCCGCCCAGCGCTTCCTTCGTCTCGGCGAACGGGCCATCGGTGGCGACCATGTCGCCACCCTTGCCCCCCTCGACCTTGATGGTCGTGGCGGTGGACGTGGGCTGGAGCGCCTCGCCACCCATCAGCACGCCGGCCGCACCGGCCTTCTCGCCGAACTCCCCGTAGTCGGCCATGATCGCTGCCCACTCCTCGGTGTCCGGCTGCTCGTACTCCTTGGAGGCATCGTCGTAGATGAGGGCTGCATACAAGGGCATCGGGATCTCCTGTCGTCGGTGGAGACGACCGCCGGTCGGGCCGTCACAGGGACGACGAAGGGCAGGACCCCGAATCGACACCCGATCGATGATTCTTCCCGATTCGCAGAATCGACACGAGGACGACGCAGAAGAGGCGAGGGACCCGCTCGTCCCTCGCCTCTTCGCGTTCTGCAGACATCGACCGGTTTCCCGGACGACTTGAACTCCTAGAGCTGCATGCTCTTGATCTCGAGGAATTCCTCGAAGCCGAACTCGCCGTACTCACGGCCGTAACCGGACTGCTTGTAGCCACCGAACGGAGCGTTGGCGTTGAACGCTCCCTGGTTGACCTCGATCTGGCCGGTGCGGATCTGGCGGGCCACCGCGATGGCGCGGTCCTTGTCGCCACCCTGGACGCCGCCGGACAGACCGTACGGCGAGTCGTTGGCGATGCGGATCGCCTCTTCCTCGGTGTCGTACGGGAGGATCGACAGCACGGGGCCGAAGATCTCCTCCTGCGCGATGGTCATGTCGTTGGTGACCTCGGAGAACACGGTCGGCTTGACGAAGTAGCCGTCGGGGTTGACGCCCTCTGGCTTCTCGGGTCCACCGGTGACCAGCTTGGCGCCCTCGTCGATGCCCTTACGGACGTACTCGGTGACGCGGTCGACCTGGGCACGGCTGGCGAGCGGGCCGAGCATCGCGCCCTCGGCGAACGGGTCACTCGGCTGGTACATCGCCTCGACGGTGCCGGCGGCGATCTCTTCGGCCTTGGCCATCCTGTCGCGAGGGACGAGCATGCGCGTGAGCGCGATGCAGGTCTGACCCGAGTTGATGTAGCACTTCGAGATCCCGTCGACCACGGCGGCCTGGAAGCCCTCGTCGTCGAGATCGTCGAGAAGGATGTTGGCCGACTTGCCGCCCATCTCGAGGGCAACTCGCTTGACCGTGCCAGCGGCCGCCGCGGCGACCTTCTTGCCGGCCGCGGTCGAGCCGGTGAAGCTGACCATGTCGATCTCTGGGTGGGCCGACATGGCCTCGCCCACGATCTGACCGACGCCGGGCACGAGGTTGAACACGCCGGCGGGGACACCGACGTCGTGCATGACCTCGGCGAGGATGAAGGCGTCGAGCGGTGCGACCTCGCTCGGCTTGAGGACCACGGTGCAGCCGGCAGCCATGGCGTAGGCGACCTTGGCCGCGATCTGGTGAAGCGGGTAGTTCCACGGCGTGATGCAGCCGATGACCCCGACGGGCTCCTTGACGATCAGGCTGTTGCCCAGTTCTGACTCGTACTGGTAGTTCTCGGCCAACTTGGCGGCTTCGGCGAACGAGTTGATGGGCAGGCCGGCCTGGACGATCTGGCTCAGCCACTTCGGCATGCCCGCCTCGCGGGTGACCACGGTGGCGATCTCGTCCATACGAGCGGCGAGGCCCTCACCGATCTGGGTGCAGACCTTGGCACGCTCCTCGTTGGACTTCGCGGCCCATCCCGGGAACGCGGCGCGAGCGGCCTGAGCCGCCTTGTCGAGATCCTCGGCGGTGCCGGAGGGGATCGAGCCGATGACGGAACCGTCGGTCGAGTCGAACACCTCGATGGTGTCGGTGCCGGTCGATGCGATCCAAGCACCGTCGACGTAGATCTTGTCGTGAGCAGTCACGTCTCGTTCCCCCTGTGGGCGAGCTGGAGTTTCAGTGGTTCCGGCAACACGCGTCTGCATGTCGCTCGGATAACGAACGCTATCGGCGCGGCGCCGAGCCCGCCACTGCGCCCTCGCACCTGCGTATCGTCGCGACATGCCCGCACGCCGAGGACCACTGCGACTGGTGGTTCCCTCGCCCGACGGCACGCGCCTGCTCGCGCGACCGAACGGACTCGCGGGTTGGGCCCTTCCACGGATCGCCGTCGCCGTGCCGTTCGCTGGCTGGGACGATGCCTCCCTCGCGGCTGCGGCGGCGGCAATCGGTACCGCGGTCCGTCCGCTCGACGCGGTCGGGAGCAGCGCGTGGGCCGTCGAGGTCGATCGGGTCGGCGCGGCGGGCAACACCTGGATCGGGGCACTCGAGACCGCCCGCCTGGGCAACGACGCTGGGGTGGCCGACGAGTGGTTCGCCCGACGACGTGGCGAGGAGGGTTAGGTTCCGCTCGATGGCCTCGACTCTGGTTCCCGTGCTCGACGGCCTCGCCTTCGCCGAGGGCCCTCGGTGGCACGACAGCCGTCTCTGGTTCTCGGACATGCACGCACACGTCGTGCAGGCGCTCGACCCGGAGACCGGTGACGTCGAGACCATCGTCGAGGTCCCGGGTCGGCCTTCAGGGCTGGGCTGGCGGCCGGACGGGACACTGCTCGTGGTCTCGATGACCGACCGTCGCGTGTTCGCTGTCTCGGACGGCACGTTGCACGAGGTCGCCGACCTCACTGCGGTCGCGCCGTTCGACTGCAACGACATGGTCGTCGACGCAGCCGGCAACGCCTACGTGGGCAACTTCGGCTTCGACCTCCACGACCCCGAGGCCGACCAGCGCACCACGACGCTCGTGCTGGTGACGTCGGGCGGCGAAGTCCGCGTGGTCGCCGACGAGTTGTTCTTCCCCAACGGCGCGGTCATCACGCCTGACGGTTCGACCTTGGTCGTCGGCGAGTCGTTCGGCGGTTGCCTCACTGCATTCGACATCGAGTCCGACGGGACGCTGACCGGCCGGCGAGAATGGGCGCGGGTGAAGGGTTCGGTGCCCGACGGCATCTGCCTCGATGCTGCTGGGGCGATCTGGATGGCATCGCCGGTCAGCAACCGGGTCGTGCGGGTCGCCGAGGGCGGCGAGATCCTCGATGAGGTCCGCACGAGCGACGAGCGCCAACCGTTCGCCTGCATGCTCGGCGGCGCGGACGGCACCACGTTGTTCGTCTGCACCGCGATCGACAGCGACGCCGAGTCGTGTCGACGACAGCGCGCCGGGCGCATCGAATCGGCCGAAGTCGACATGGCGGCCGCTGGGCTTCCCTGAACGCGAGCACGGCAGCAGGACGTCGCACCTGACCCGGGTAACGTCGAACGCCGTATGGCACCTTCCGCGAAGATCATCTACACGCTCACCGACGAGGCACCAGCGCTCGCGACCCGCTCGCTGCTGCCCATCATCCAAGCGTTCGCAGGCGCAGCGGGCGTCGCGGTCGAGACCCGCGACATCTCGCTCGCCGGACGCATCGTCGCGGCGTTCAGCGATCAGTTGCCCATGGACCAGCGGACGAACGATTCCCTGGCCGAACTGGCCGCGCTGACGCAGTCGCCGGACGCCAACATCATCAAGCTGCCCAACATCAGCGCATCTGTTCCTCAGATCAAGGCGGCAGTCGGCGAGCTCCAGGCGCAGGGATTCGCCGTCCCCGACTATCCAGAGGACCCCACGACGGCCGAGGAGCAGGACGCTCGCGGTCGGTTCGACAAGGTCATGGGCAGCGCCGTCAACCCAGTCCTTCGCGAGGGCAACTCGGACCGGCGGGCGCCCGCGGCCGTGAAGGCCTATGCGCGCAAGTACCCGCACTCCATGGGCGCATGGTCATCCGACTCGAAGACTCATGTCGTCACCATGGGTGAGGGCGACTTCCAGTCCACCGAGAAGTCGGTCACCGTTGGTGCTGCCGACGTCGTTCGTATCGAGCACGTGGCTGCCGACGGCACGACGACGGTGCTGAAGGAATCGACGCCGCTCGAGGCCGGCGAGATCATCGATGCCGCCGTCATGAGCCGAGCCGCCCTCGTCGCGTTCCTCGAGGAGCAGATCGCCGACGCGAAGGCGTCGGGAGTGTTGTTCTCGGTCCACCTCAAGGCGACGATGATGAAGGTGTCCGATCCGATCATCTTCGGGCATGCCGTCCGCACGTTCTTCGCCGAGCTGTTCGCCGACAACGCCGCCGTCTTCGATTCACTCGGGATCAGCCCGAACGACGGCATGGCCAGCCTCGAGACCGCGATCGGGTCGCTCTCCGACGACGAGCAGGCGGCGATCAAGGAACAGATCACCGCGGCCTACGAGCGTGGCCCGGAGCTCGCCATGGTCGACTCGGACCGCGGCATCACCAATCTCCACGTCCCGTCCGACGTCATCATCGACGCCTCGATGCCGGCCATGATCCGCACCTCCGGTCAGATGTGGAATGCGGCGGGAGCGCAGCAGGACACCAAGGCCGTCATCCCCGACTCCAGCTATGCCTCCCTCTACGACGAGACGATTCGCTTCTGCCAGGACCACGGCGCCTTCGACCCGACGACCATGGGCACCACGCCCAACGTCGGGCTCATGGCCAAGAAGGCCGAGGAGTACGGCAGCCACGACAAGACGTTCGAGATCGACGCGCCCGGCACTGTTCGGGTCGTCGACCAGTCCGGGACGACGCTCCTCGAGCACGACGTCGACGACGGCGACATCTGGCGCATGTGCCAGACGAAGGACGCACCGGTCCGCGACTGGGTGAAGCTGGCCGTCTCCCGTGCTCGTGCGACCGGTTGGCCGGCCATCTTCTGGCTCGACGAGAACCGCGCGCACGATGCGCAGGTCATCGCCAAGGTGCACGACGAACTGCCGCACCACGACACCGACGGCCTGACCATCGAGGTCATGGATGTGGCGACGGCCACCCGGTACACGCTCGGTCGGGCCAAGGTGGGCGACAACACCATCTCGGTCACCGGCAACGTGCTGCG